>SEAY01000008.1 GCA_004144865.1 Comamonadaceae bacterium | reverse complement strand
GCCCGCGTCGAGATGAAGATGAACATCAAGCCGGCGAAGTTCAACGCCTTCGGCATCGACCGCGGCCTGCTCGGCTTCCAGCTCGAAAGCGGCGCGCGCATCTCCATCAAGCGCAAGGACGGGCGGCCGATGGTGTACTACCGCACCGCCTTCTGAGCGGGGTTCACTCCGCCAGCGGCAGGTCGAAGAAGAACTCCGTGCGCTCGTTGGGCACGCTCGTGAAGGCGAGGCGGCCGCCGTGCGCCTGCACGATGTTGTCGCAGATGGCCAGGCCCAGGCCCGTGCCGCCCTTGGCGCGCCGGTGCGAGGAATCCGCCTGTGCGAAGCGCTCGAAGACGCGCTCGCGGAATTCCGGCGGCACGCCGGGTCCGCGGTCCGCCACGCCGACGCGCGCTCGGCCGTCGGCCACGTCCACACTCACCTGCACGTCGGCGCCGGCCGGCGAGAACTTCGCGGCGTTCGACAGCAGGTTCACGCAGACCTGCACGATGCGATCGGCGTCCGCCCGCACCACCGGCTGGGCGGCGGCAGCGACCACCAGCCGCACGCGCAGCCCGTCGGCATAGGCCTGCGTGTCGCGCACTGCCTGTTCCACCAGCGGCACGAGCGGCTGTCGCTCGATGCGGTACTCGATCTTGCCGGAGGCGATCTTCTCCAGGTCCAGCAGGTCGTTGATCAGCCGGATCAGGCGCTCGGTGCTTTCCTGCGAGATCGCGAGCAGCTGGCGCGCTTCTTCCGGCAGCTCGCCGGCCGCCCCGGACGACAGCAGGCTGAGCGAGCCGTAGATGGCCGTGAGCGGCGTGCGCAGTTCGTGCGAGACGGTGGAGACGAATTCGTCCTTCATCCGCTCCACCTCCTTGCGCTGCGAGATGTCGTGGATAAAGGCGGTGAAGAAGCGCTCCTGCCCCGTGGTGACCAGGCCCACCTTGAGTTCGACCGGGATCTCGCGGCCGCGCCGGTCCACCAGCGTGCGCTCGATCGGCCGGCCCAGCATGCCGGACGTGCCGGTGCGCGCGAATTCCGCCAGCGCCAACTCCAGGCTGGCGGCATAGCGTCCCGGCACCAGCAATTCGGCGGCAGGCCGCCCCAGCACCTCCTCGCGGCCCCAGCCGAACACCACCTCCGCCTGCGTGCTCCAGTCGGTGATGCGGCCCTGCAGGTCCATGCCGATGAAGGGATCCTGCGCGCTTTCGATGATGGTCTGGATCCGCTGCTCGTTGCCGCGCACGCGCTCGAAGGCCTCGCGCAGTTCGGCGGTGCGCTGTTCCACCCGCTGTTCCAGTTCGGCATTGAGCTGGCGCAGCTGCTCCGATTTCTCGCGCACCGCCGCCAGCATCGAATTGAGCGCCGAGCCCAGCACCTCCACCTCGCGGTAGGCGTGGGAAGGCTGCACCGCGACGGCTTCCCCCTGCTCCAGCCGCCGCGCCGCGCCGGCCAGGTCCAAGAGCGGTCGCGTGACGGCGCGTGCCGCCAGCCAGCCGAGCAGGGAGAACAGCACCGCGAGCGTCGCGCCCCAGGCGAGCACGCGGCCCTGGATGGTGCGCAGGGGGGCGTAGGCCGCGTCCAGGTCCTGCCGCACGAGCACGGTCCAGCCCAGGCCCGGCGATGCGAGGAAGCCGCGGCTCGCGGCGTATCCCACGAGGTAGGACTCGCCGTCGGGCCAGGTCTCCACCGTGTAGCCCCGCTCCCCGGAGGAGGCCTTGTCCAGGCTGGGCAGGGCCAGGCGGCTGCCCGCGAGGGCTCCGGGGCCGAGGAGCACGGTGCCGTCGCTGCCGACGATCACCGGTTCGATGCCTTCGCGCGGTGTTGCCCCGAAGATCGCTTGGCGCGTGTCGCTGGCCCAGGTCCAGGACACGTGCGCGCCGAGGACGCCGCCCTGCTGCAGGGGGAACGCCACGTCGAAGAAGCGCTGCTGCCGGCCTTCGACGGTGGGCAGCAGCCTGCCCAGCAACGCGGCCTCGTGCACGTCGCCGAGATGCACGCCCTGGCGCGCATTGCGCCACCAGGGCCGCTGCGAGACGTCCGCCCCTTCCAGCAGCCCGTTGCTCGCGGCCTGCACGACGCCCTTGGCGTCGGTGGCGCCCACCCAGGCATAGAACCGGTACGTCTCCTTGGCGGCATCGACTTCGGCGCGCACGTCCTGCCAGTCTTGCAGGCGGTCGATGCGCGCGGCCATCAGCTGGATCTCGCGGTAGCGCTCGTACATCGCCCGGTCCATCCGGCCGGCCGTCTGCCCGGCGAGTTCCGCCAGGCTCGCGCCTATGCCGGACGCGGCGCGGTCGCGCTCCGTGCGCTCGATCACCAGCGTGAGCAGGATCGTCAGGAGCACCGTCAGCGCCGAGGACGCCAGCGCCAGGTACTTGCCCAGGGTCCACAGGCTCTCGCGCTGCGCCCCCGTCACGGCAGCACCACCATCGTGCCCTGCGCCGTGAGGAAGGCCGTGCGCACCGTCGCGCCCTGCCACGCCGTGGACACCGCATCCCGATAGCGGCGCATCTGCGCCACGAGCTCCGGGTCGCGTTCGGGCCGGGCCGCCGACTTGAAGTCCAGCACCCACCATTCCGCCGTGTCGCGCCGGCGCACGAGGCGGTCCAGCCGCAGCAGCTCGCCCGCGAAATGCAGTTCCACCTCGTTGGCCTGCCAGTCCACCTGCGCGGGATCCCAGGCCCATGCGCCCTCGCCGTGCAGGATGCGCTGCGCCATCGCGGCGGCCTGCTGCGCGGCGGCGGCGTCCAGCGCGAAGTTGCGCTCCACCTCCCGCAGCTGCGCCGGCCCCAGCCCGGCGCGCGGCTGCCAGGTCTCCAGCAGGCGGTGCATGGCTTCGCCCAGGCGGGACTGCGCGCTGCCTTCCGGCGCGGGCGGCCGCAGCCACTCGAGGGCCGCGGCGGGCCGCGCCCCCGGCACCACGTGCAACGTGAACGCGTCGCTGCGCGCGGCGTCGTCCAGCGCCTGCGCGGCGTCGGGCGCGGGCAGGGGCGTCGCGCACGGCAGCAGGCGCTCCCACCAGGTCGGCACGGCCGCGGCGCCCGAGGGAGCCACCGAGGAGATCACCAGTTCGCTCTCGGCGCGGGTCATCGCCACGTACAGGGCGTTGAGTTCCTCGCGTGCGCGCGCCGCCTGCTCCACGCGCAATGCATCCGCGCTGCACGCCGGCGGACGGGTCTCGCTGGCCAGGAAGGCGAAGCGCCAGGGCGCCGGCGCTTCACCGGGCCACTCGCACAAGGCACCCATCGTTTCAGGACGCGAAGGCGCGTTGTCGGTGTCGAGCAGCAGCACCACCGAAGCCTCCAGGCCCTTGGCCCCGTGCACCGTGAGCAGGCGCACCACGCCCTCGGCGGCCACGGCCGGTCCGCGCAGGCCGCCCGCCTTGAGCGCGCGCACGAACGCATACGGCGTGAGGTAGCGGCCGCCGGCCACCTGCAGCGCGGTGCCCAGAAGGGCCTGCAGGTTGGCGAGCACGCCGGCGCGCAACGGCGCGCTCGCGCAGCGCGCGAACCGCGCCAGCACGTCGCCGTCGTCGTAGATCGCCTGCAACGCGTCGTGCGGCGGCAGCGCCTGCACCCAGCGCTGCCAGCGCTTGAGCGTCGCGGCCGCCTCCGGCAAGGGCGCGGGCAACGTGCCGTCCTGCTGCAGCAGTTCGAACCAGGCGCGCTGCGGGCCATCCGCACCGGCGGCACGCGCGCGCGTGGCGAGCGCCACCAGCGCATCGTCGCCGCAGCCGAACAGGGGCGACTTCAGCGCGCGCGCCAGCGACAGGTCGTGCCCTGGCGACACCAGCACGTCCAGCAACGCGGCGAGGTCCTGCACCTCGGGCGCCTCGCACAGGTCGGTCTTCTCCGGCTGCTGCGCCGGGATGTGCAGGGCGCGCAGTTCATCCTCCATCACGGCCAGCCGCTCGCGGCGGCGCGCCAGCACCATCACCTGCTGCGGCCGCAAGCCGGCCCGCAGCCGGGCAGCGATCCACGCGGCGGCCTGCCGGCATTCCAGCGTCACCAGGCGCTCTTCCGGCAGTTCGCGCGGCACGGTCAGGCTGTCGCGCCAGGCGAGTTCCTCCGCGGCCACGGCCTTCTCGTCCGGCCGGGGGATCGCCGGCAGCGCGAGCACCGAGCCGACGTGGCGCGACTGGGTCGTGTGGGCCCGGAAGCCGGTGTACATGCCGTCCTGCTGCGCCGCCTGCATCACGGTGTTCACCGCTGCCAGCACGGCCGGCGCGTTGCGGTGGGTGTGGTCGCAGGAGAGGCGGTCGCCCTGCAGGTCGCGCTCGATGAAGCGCTGCGCGGCCTCGAACACCTGCGGCTCCGCGCGCCGGAACCGGTAGATGCTCTGCTTGGGATCCCCCACGATGAACACGCTGGGGCCGTCGCCGCCCGCGCCGGCATAGCTCGCCAGCCAGGCGTGCAGCGCCTGCCACTGCAGCGCGTTCGTGTCCTGGAATTCGTCGATGAGTAGGTGCCGCACCTGCTGGTCCAGCCGCTCCTGCACCCAGCCGGCGAGCACCGGATCGGACAGCAGCACGTGCGCGGTGCGCTCGACGTCGCTCATGTCCACCCAGCCGTGCTCGCGCTTCACCCCGGCATAGGCCTCCAGCAACAGGCGCGCGAGGCGCGCGATGCGCTGGTGGTGCAGCCAGGCTTCGTGCTGCGCCCGCGCTTCGCACAGCCGAACGGCCACGGCCTGGCCGGTCCGCACGACGTCGAGCCCCGCCAGCTTCTCGCTGAACTTGCGGATCTCCTGCCCCTTGGTGAGCAAGGCCTCGAACACGCCCTGGAGGCTCCCGGTGGTGAGCGCGGTTTCGAGTTCCACGCCCTTGGCGACGAAAGTCGGCGCCGAGGCGCGGCCCAGGGTCCGCGCCGCATCCAGCAGCGGCTGGCGCACCGCCTGCGCCTGCAGCAATCCCTCGAACGACTCCGCCCCGGCGAACTCGGGAAACACTTCGCCGAACGGCCGCACGGATTCGCCGACCACGCCGTGCGCATCCGCCATGGCGAACTCCACGCGCTTGGCCAGCGCGGAATCCAGCGCCTTCAGCGTGTTGAAGCGGCCGTACGCCGCGACCGAGGCTTCATAGTCGGCGCGCGCAGCGGGCTCGCGCTCGACCGCCGCATGGAAGCGGCGCCACACGCGGGCGACGGCTTCCTGGTCGTCCTCCAGCAGCTCGAAGCGCGTGGGCAGGCCCAGCGACTGCAGCACCGACACCGGCGCGCCGCGCAGGAGAGCCGCGAACCAGCTGTGGAAGGTGCGGATCTGCACCGGCCGGCCGGCTTCCAGCAGGCGCAGGTGCAGCCCGCGCAGGGCCGAGCGCGTGGCCGCATCGGCCTGCGGCAGGCCGCGCGCCGCCAGTTCGCGCGCCAGCACTTCGTCCGGCTCGCCGCTCCATTGGGCCAGCCAGTCCTGCAGGCGCTGGCGCATCTCGCCCGCCGCCTTGCGCGTGAAGGTGATCGCGAGGATCTCCTGCGGCTGCGCCCCGTCCAGCAGCGCCCGCAGGATGCGCGAGACCAGCATCCACGTCTTGCCGGCGCCCGCGCAGGCTTCCACCGCCACGTGGCGGCGCGGATCGCAGGCGATCGCATAGAAGCGCTCGCGCGGGATGGTGCGCCCGTTATGTTCGTAAGCCGGCTCCGCCGGCATCCCCTCCGCCTCAATCACTCCAGCCATCCCTCCGGCACAAGCCGCGCGCGGCGCAGAACTCGCACATGCGTCCTTCGCCCAGCGCGGGCAGCGGCGCTCCCTGCCCGATGCGGCGCAGTTCCGCCTGCACGCCTTCCTTCAGCAGGTGGGCGGCCAGCGGCAGGTGCTCGTGCGGCACGGCCTTCACGTCGCCGCGCTCGCCGATGTTCAGGTAGGCGGCCTCGAGCTGCCGGTCCGACAGCAGGGCCGCGTAGAACGCGAGCTGCGTGTCTTCCAGCGGCGCCTTCATGCGGTCACGCGTCACCTGCAGGCCCTCGGTCTTGTAGTCCATCACCAGCGAAACGCCGCCCGGCAGGCGGTCGATGCGGTCGATGCGGCCTTCGAGCGTGAGCGGCCCGAGCTGCACCTTGTGCGCGCTCTCGGCCGATTCGAATTCCGCGCCCGCGGCCTCGTGCTTCTGCAGCCATTGCAGGTAGCCGTCGCGCAGCGCCGGCCAGCCGGCGGCAAAGGGCAGGAACTCGCCCTCGCCCATGCGTTGGCCCTCGATGCCTTCGCGGGCGATGGCATCCAGCAGGCTCGCGCGTTCGGACGCCGGCACCGGCCGGTCGCGCAGCGCCTCGTGGAAGGTCTTGAGCACGGCATGCAGCCAGGTGCCGAAGTCGCGCTTGTCGACTTCCGCTTCCACTTCGTCGGCCTCGCGCAGGCCCAGCATGCGCAGCGCGAAGAAGCGATAGGGGCAGCGGCGCAGGTCCTCGTAGCTGCTGGCCGAAAGCTGCGTGGGCGCGAGGCCGGGAGCCTGCACGGTGGGGCGTGCCACGCCCGTGGCACGCTCTGCGCGGAGCGCGCGCGCATCTTCCGCGGGCGACGCCGCGCCTTCGGCGAGCAGCGCCTGCACCAGCGGGCTGGCCAGGCTTCGCTCGCCGGTGTCGTCGCTGGCGCGCCAGAGCACCTCGGTGCACGGCGCCTGCAAGGCTCGCCGCCAGGCGGCACGCTGCGCGGCCCCGAGCTCCTCGCGCGAAGGCAGGCCCAACAGCCGGCGCTGGGCCTGGGTCCAGCCCGCCGGAGGTTCCGGCGACGCCGGCAGGCTGCGCTCGTCGCACCCCGGCAGCACCAGGGCCGCGAAGGGATGTCCCAGCAACTGGCTCAGGGGCAGCACCACGACCTGTTCGTCGCCGGCATGCGGCGGCACGAAGCTCACCCCCTCGAGCACGTCGTTGACCCAGGCCGTGAATTCGCGCAGGGGCATGCGGCGCTGGGCATGGGCCCAGCCGCCCCAGTCCGCCGCGGCCTGATCGTCCAGGCGCAGGGCCGTGATGCCCTTGATACCCGCCGCATCGGTGCGCAGCAGGTCCCATTGGCCGGACTCGCGCAGCAGCTCGCGCAAGGCGGGCAGCCATTCGAGCAGCGGCCGCGCCGCCTGCATGCGATCGCGCAGGGACTCCACCCGGCCGGCAGCCTGCCCGAGCGCTTCGGATGCGCCCCAATCGCCGGCGCGCAGCATGCGCCATTCGCGCAGTCCAGCACCGCGTCGGTGGGTGCATCCCAGGCGCAGCCGCGCAGTGCGGCCATCACGTGGGCGGCGGCGCGGGTGGTGGACAGCTTCCAGCCGGTTTCGTCGCGCACGCGCACGCCACGGGTGAACAGCAGCGCGCCGATGCGGCGCGTGAGCACGCGATCGGTGGCCGCGAGCGCAACGGGCACGCGGCCCTGCTCCATGTGGCGCAGCACGCAGGCGGCCGACCGCTCGGCTTCCTCGGTGGCGTCGGCACAGGCATGGAGGTGGATCGTGCCGGGCACGGCCTCTTCCGGCAGCGGCCACGCGAGCGCGCGGTCGCCCAGCTGCTCCAGCAGCGTGCGCGGCACGGCTTCGGCCTGGAAGCCCTGCAGCACCACCAGCAGGTCCACGTCCGCGGTCAGGGTGCCATCCAGCAGCGCATCGGTCGCATAGCCGGACGCGGCCGCCCATTCGAAGGCGATGCGCGCGATGGCCGCCTCGGTGGCCAGCGCGGGGGCTTCCATGCCCTGGAGCAATTGCGGACGCAGGCGTGCCGCCCACTCCGCGCGTCGCGCCGGAGCCACGGCACGCGCGGCTTCCGCCGCTTGCCAGGCCGCCTCCACCAGCAGGCCGGCGAGCGCGTCGGCCTGCGCGCGCAAGCCGCCTTGCTCCAGCCAGCCGCGCGCGGCCAGCAGGTCGCGGCCGATCTCGAAGGAAAGATCCAGGTCGCCCGGCTGCCACGGCTGCCGGCGCGCCCAGTTCATCGTCGTCTCGAAGCGCGGCGCGAAGCCGGTGGGCGCGAGGCGCGACCAGTATTGCCGCGCCAGCGGCATCAGCTGCGCGTACGGCAACAGCACGACGGTGCGCGCGGGATGGGCGCCCCGTGCCCCCGCCTCCTGCTGCAGGGCTTGCATGAGCCCCTCCCAGCGACGCGCGGCCGGATGGCTTTCTGCTATGGGATCCATAGCACCGGTCCGCCCTTCCCGCCTCCGCGGGACATCTTGGTTTCTGTCACAATGCCCTGACTGTAGCTGTAGCGGGGAGGAACCCGCTCCGAGAGGAAAACATGGCCAGCGACCTGATCAAGCACATCTCCGACGCCTCCTTCGAATCCGACGTCCTGAAAGCCGGCAAGCCCGTGCTGGTGGACTACTGGGCGGAGTGGTGCGGCCCCTGCAAGATGATCGCGCCCATCCTCGACGAGGTCTCCGAGACCTACAAGGACAAGCTGCAGATCGCCAAGATGAACGTGGACGAGAACCGCGACATCCCCGCCAAGTTCGGCATCCGCGGCATCCCCACGCTCATGCTGTTCAAGGACGGCCAGCTCGCTGCCACCAAGGTCGGCGCCATGAGCAAGGCGCAGCTCACGGCTTTCCTGGATCAACAGCTGGCATAGCCAGCAAAGGGGCTAGGTGCTGGAGGCTAGAGGCTGGGGAATTCCGGCCCGCTCACTCACCACCCTAGCCTCCAGCCTCTAGCCCCCAATCCCTGTTTTTGCTGCATAATCCGCCCGATCGCTGATCCGCCGGTGCCAGGCGGACGGTTCGAAACCCGGTTCCCAGGGCAGTTCTCGCCCCGCAAGGAACCTCCCCCCAAAGACCTTCAAGAACACTGCCCCAAGGGGTCACTCCATGCACCTGAACGAACTCAAGGCGCTGCACGTCTCCGAAGTCCTCAAGCAGGCCGAAGAGCTCGAGATCGAAAACGTCGGCCGCATGCGCAAGCAGGAGCTGATGTTCGCGATCATCAAGAAGCGCGCCCGCGCCGGCGAGCAGGTCTTCGCCGACGGCGTGCTGGAGATCCTGCCGGACGGCTTCGGTTTCCTGCGCAGCCCGGACACCAGCTACACGGCGAGCACCGACGACATCTACATCTCGCCCTCGCAGGTGCGCCGCTTCAACCTGCACACCGGCGACATGATCGAAGGCGAAGTCAGGACGCCGAAGGACGGCGAGCGCTACTTCGCGCTGACCAAGCTCGACAAGGTCAACGGCGGGCTGCCGGAGGACAACAAGCACAAGATCATGTTCGAGAACCTGACGCCGCTGTTCCCCCGGGAACAGATGCGCCTCGAACGCGACAACCTCAAGGGCGAGGAGAACGTCACCGGCCGCGTGATCGACATCATCGCCCCCATCGGCAAGGGCCAGCGCGCCCTGATCGTCGCCCCGCCCAAGAGCGGCAAGACGGTGATGATGCAGCACATCGCCCACGCCATCGCGGCCAACTACCCCGACAGCTACATGATGGTGCTGCTGGTGGACGAGCGGCCCGAGGAAGTGACGGACATGCAGCGCTCGGTGAAGGCCGAAGTGATCGCGTCCACCTTCGACGAACCTGCCGCCCGCCACGTGCACGTCGCCGAGATGGTCATCGAGCGCGCCAAGCGCCTGGTCGAACTGAAGAAGGACGTGGTGATCCTGCTGGATTCCATCACCCGCCTGGCCCGCGCCTACAACAACGTCGTGCCCTCCTCCGGCAAGGTGCTGACCGGCGGCGTCGACGCCAATGCGCTGCAGCGCCCCAAGCGCTTCCTGGGCGCCGCCCGCAACGTCGAGGAAGGCGGCTCGCTCACCATCATCGCCACCGCGCTGATCGACACCGGCTCGCGCATGGACGAAGTGATCTTCGAGGAGTTCAAGGGCACCGGCAACTGCGAACTGCACCTCGACCGCCGCCTGTACGAGAAGCGCGTCTTCCCCTCCATCCAGCTCAATCGCTCCGGCACGCGCCGCGAAGAGCTGCTGCTGGCCCCCGAGATCCTGCAGAAGACCCGCATCCTGCGCCAGTTCATGTACAACATGGACGAGATCGAGGCGATGGAGATGGTCCTGAAGTCCATGAAGGCCACCAAGACCAACGTGGAGTTCTTCGACATGATGCGCCGCGGCGGGTGATGTCCGTCGTTCCCGCGCAGGCGGGGACCCAGGGCTTTCTCCCCGAGCGCCGCTTCCCGCTATAATCGCAGGCTTTCCGGAAAGTACGCCAGATGTCCTGGCACGGCTGCCGGCACTGACGAGGACACCATGAAAGAAGGCATTCACCCCAACTACCGCGACGTCTGCTTCGTGGACCTGTCGAACGGTTTCAAGTTCGTGACCCGCTCCTGCGTGAGCACGCGCGAAATGGTGAAGATGGACGACGGCCGCGAACTGCCGCTGTTCAAGCTGGACACCTCCAGCGAGTCGCATCCCTTCTACACGGGCACCCAGAAGTCGGTCAACGACATGGGCGGCCGCGTCGACAAGTTCTTCAAGAAGTTCGGCAAGACCGCCGCCAAGTAAGGCGCGCGGCTTCGACAGACGAAGGCAGCCAACCGGCTGCCTTTTTCGTTGGGCGGCTCCCCCGCCCGCTGTGACACACTCCCGCGCGTGAACCGGCCTACCCCCGCCATCGTCACCCAGGGCGCCGTGCGGCGCCTGCCCCGCGTGGCGCTGCTGCTCCTGTGCGCGGCGTACGTGCTGCCCGGCTTCCTCGGCCGCGAGCCGTGGAAGAACGCGGACATCATGGCCTTCGGCTACATGTTCGAGCTGGCCACGGGCCGCACCTCGTGGCTCGAACCGCTGCTCCTGGGGCAGTCGCCGGATTTCGATGCCCTGCTGCCCTACTGGCTCGGCGCCTGGGCGATCCAGCTGGCCCCCGGGTGGCTGTCGCCCGATTTCGTGGCCCGCATCCCGTTCATCGCACTGCTGGTGGTGACGCTGTTCTCCACCTGGTACGGCACCTACTACCTGGCCCGCACGCCGCACGCCCAGCCCGTGCCCTTCGCCTTCGGCGGGGAGGCTGCGCCCACCGATTACGCCCGCGCGATGGCCGACGGCGCCCTGCTGGCGCTGATCGCCTGCCTGGGGCTGATGCAGCTGTCGCACGAGACCACGCCGGCACTCGCGCAGCTGGGGTTCACGGCCCTGGCCTTCTACGGCCTGGCCGCGCTGCCTTATCGCATCCTGGCGCCGGCCGTCGCGCTGGCCGTTGCCTTGCCGGGGCTCGCCCTCAGCGGCGCGCCCGCGATGGGGGTGGTCTTCGCGCTCGGGGGCGCGGTGGTCCACTGGATCAATGCATCGCACGACAGCGAGGCGGAGGGCCGGGGCGCCCGCGGCGCGCTGCTGGTGCTGCTGCTCGCCCTCGCCTCCGGCGCGCTGGCGGCGGCCTTCGGCGCCTGGCACTGGCGCCTGAATCCGGCCAGCGGCCCCGGCCGCGAGTGGCAGTCGCTCGTGCGCCTCGTGCTGTGGTTCACGTGGCCCGCGTGGCCGCTGGTGCTGTGGACCGTGTGGCGCTGGCGCCGCCAGCTCACCCGCCGGCACGTGGCCCTGCCGCTCTGGTTCGCCGCGGTGTCGCTGGTCACGACGGTGGTCGCCCCCAACCCCGACCGCGCGCTGCTGCTGGGACTGCCCGCGCTCGCGGCGCTGGCCGCCTTCGCGCTGCCCACCTTCCAGCGCAGCGTCTCGGCGCTGATCGACTGGTTCACGCTGCTGTTCTTCAGCGGCTGCGCCATCGTCATCTGGGTGATCTGGATCTCGCTGCAGACCGGCGTGCCGGCCAAGCCCGCGCAGAACGTGGCACGCCTCGCACCCGGCTTCGAGCCGTCCTTCGGATGGATCGCCTTCGTCGTCGCCCTGCTGGCCACCGCGGCCTGGATCTGGCTGGTGCGCTGGCGCACCAGCCGCAGCCGCGAGGCGATCTGGAAGAGCCTCGTGCTGCCCGCCGGCGGCACCTCGCTCGCCTGGCTGCTGGTGATGACGCTGTGGCTGCCGGTCCTGGACTACGCGCGCAGCTACAAGCCCGTGGTGCAGGGCATCACGGCCGGCATCGATGCGCCGGGCTGCGTCGAGGTCATCGGCCTCACGCGCCCGCAGATCGTGGCACTGCGCTTCCACGGCCAGCTCGACGTACGGGCCGCGCAGATTCCGAGCGCCTGTCCCTGGCTGGTCGCGGCACAGGACCTGGAGGTGTCGCTGCCGATGGCGCTGAACCTGAAGCAGTGGCGGCTGGTCACCGCGGTGCGGCGCCCGACGGACCAGCGCGAGAACCTCCTCCTGTACCGGAAACGGTGACCGAACGCGGGATCATCGCCAGGCACGCCGGCACCGTGCTGGCCGGGCAGCTGGCGACCATGGCCTTCGGCGTCACCGACACCATCGTGGCGGGGCGCTATTCGCAGCAGGCGCTGGCCGCGCTGTCGGTGGGCGCCGCCGTCTACATCACCGTGTTCGTCGCGCTCATGGGTGTGCTGCAGGCCCTGCTGCCCACGTGGGCCGAGCTGCACGGCGCCGGACGCCCCGCCGCGGTCGGACGGTCCGTGCGGCAGGCCCTCTATCTCGCGATGCTGGCCGTCGTGGCCGGCGTGTTCGGCCTGCTGTTCCCCAACGCGCTGCTGCACGGCACCGACGTGCCGCCGGCGCTGCAGGACGACGTGCGGCAGTACCTTGCCGTCCTCGCGCTGGCCCTGCCGCCCGCGTTGCTGTTCCGCATGTACAGCACGCTCAACCAGAGCCTCGGCAAGCCGCAGCTGGTGACCTGGCTGCAGCTCGGCTCGCTGGTGCTGAAGGTGCCGCTGACGATCTGGTTCGCCTTCGGCGGCGCCGGCCTGCCCGCGATGGGCGCCGTCGGCTGCGCCTGGGCGACGGTCGTCGTGAACTACGTCTTCCTCGGCATCGCGGCCTGGCTGCTACGCACCGATCCGCTCTACCGGCCCTATGCGATCTGGCGCCGGCTGGAGGCGCCGCACTGGCCCACCATCGCGCAGTTCGCGCGGCTGGGCGTTCCCGCCGGCCTGGCCATCACCGTGGAAGTGACCTCCTTCACCCTGATGTCGCTCTTCATCGCGCGCCAGGGCACGCTCTCGGCGGCTGCACACCAGATTGCCTCCAACCTCACCGCCGTGATGTACATGGTGCCGCTGTCGCTGGCGATCGCCACCAGCGCGCGCGTGAGCTTCTGGCTCGGCGCGGGCGACCCGAAGAAGGCGCGGGCCTGCATCCGCACCGGCTTCCGCATGGGCCTGTCGATGGCGGCGCTGCTCGCCGGCCTCGTGCTGCTGGCCCGCGAGGGCATCGCCGCGCTCTACACCGCCGACGCGCAGGTCGCGTCGCTCGCCGCGGGCCTGCTCGCCCTGGTGGCGGCCTACCACTTGGGCGACGCGATCCAGGCGCTGTGCGTCTTCGTGCTGCGTTCCTACCGCGTGGCGGTGGCGCCGCTGGTGGCGTATTGCGTGCTGCTGTGGGGCGTGGGCGTGGTCGGCGGCTACCAGCTTGCCTACGCGGGGCTGGGGCCCTGGGGCGCGCAGAACAGCCCGCATGCGTTCTGGATCGCCAGCAGCACCGGGCTGGCGCTGCTCGCCCTCATCCTGCCGCTGATTCTGTGGCGTGCCGTGCGGCGCTACCGGCCGTTTCCGCCGCCCGGACACGCGCAGCCGGCAGCAGGATCGTGAAGGTGGATCCGGCGCCCGGCGTGCTCGCTATGTGCAGTTCGCCGCCGTGCCGCTGCACCACGTGCTTGACGATGGCCAGTCCGAGCCCGGTCCCGCCGGTCTCGCGCGAGCGGCTGCGGTCCACGCGGTAGAAGCGCTCGGTCAGGCGCGGCACGTGTTCGGCCGCGACGCCCGGGCCGGTGTCGCGCACGCTGAAGGCCAGGCGGCCGTCGGGCTGCTGCGCGGCCGACACTTCCACCAGGCCGCCGCCCGGGGTGTAGCGCACGGCGTTGGTCACCAGGTTGGAGAAGGCGCTCTGGAGTTCGACCGCCGTGCCGGCCAGGGCGAGCTCGGCATGGGGCAGGAAGCGCACGTCCAGCGACTTGCCCAGCGCCGCCGCCAGCGCCCGCGCCTCCTGCTCGCATTGCGCGAGCAGGCTCGCGAGCGGAGTCCAATCGCCTGCGCCCGGCGGGGGGCTGCCTTCGAGCCGGGACAGCGTGAGCAGGTCGTTCACCAGCGTCTGCATGCGCTGGGTCTGCTGGCCCATCATCTGCAGGTAGCGCGCGCGCTCCTCGCGCGGCAGGTCCAGCGTCTGCAGCGTTTCGACGAAGCCGGAGAGCACGGTGAGCGGCGTGCGGATCTCGTGCGAGACGTTCGCCACGAAGTCGCGGCGCATGAACTCCGCCTGCTCCACCGAAGTCACGTCGCGCGACAGCATCAGCAGGCGGCCCTGGCCGTAGGGATGCAGCCGCAGCGACAGCTTGCGCGGACGCAGCGCGGTGCTGCCCGGGGCCGGGATCACCACGTCTTCCGCATGGCTGCGCCCCGCGTACATGGCGCCGAAATCTGGATCGCGCAGCAGGTTGCCGATGTGCTGCTGCTGGTCGCGCACCGGATCGAAGCCGAAGTGCGCGGCAGCCGTTTCATTGAGCCATTCGATGCGGCCTTCGCGGTCGAGCAGCACGACGCCATTGGGCGAGGCGCGGATCGCATCGAGGAAGTCCGCCAGCCGGCTCTCGGCCTCTTCCGTGCCGCGATCGCGCAGGGCCACGGCGCGGCGCACGCGGTCGAGCGCCTCGCCCCACAGGCCTCCGAGGCGCGGCGGGTTGCGCAGGTCGTTGCCACGCAGCCAGCGCAGCGCGCGCAGGCCGCGCAGGCTGTCGACGGCGAACCAGACGACCGCGCCTGCCACCAGGCCCAGCTCGGCGCCCTGGTGCCCGGCCAGCAGCGCTCCCCCCAGGCCGCCCAGGCCCAGGCAGAGCAGGAACAGGATCAGACGGAACGCCACCGAAGCAGTATCACGCCACTTCGCGCGAACGTCCCACGGGCTGCGCCGTGATGCGATAGCCCGCGCCGCGCACGGTCTCCACCAGCGCACCCGCCGCCGGCCCGAGCGCTTCGCGCAGGCGCTTGACGTGCACGTCGACCGTGCGCTCCTCGATGAAGACGTGGTCGCCCCACACCCGGTCCAGCAGCTGCTGGCGGCTGTGCACGCGCTCGGGGTGCTGCATCAGGAAGTGCAGCAGCTTGAACTCCGTGGGGCCGACCTTCAGCGGCTTGCCCTGCCAGCTCACGCGGTGCGCGGCGCCGTCCAGCAGCAGGCCGCCGAGGGTGACCGTCTCCTCCGTCTTCTCGGGAGCGCGCCGGCGCAGCACCGCGCGGATGCGGGCCAGCAGCTCCTGGGTGGAGAACGGCTTGGTGATGTAGTCGTCGGCGCCCGCGTCCAGCCCGCTCACCTTGTCGGCTTCGTCGCCGCGCGCGGTGAGCATCAGGATCGGGATCGTCTTGGTGCGCGGGTCGGCGCGCCAGCGGCGCGCGAGCGCCACGCCGCTCTGCCCGGGCAGCATCCAGTCGAGCAGGATCGCGTCGGGAAGCACGGCGTCGATCTCGCGCTGCGCCGAGTCCCCGTCTTCCGACCACACGGGCGCCATGCCGTTGTGCCGCAGGTTGACGGCGATCAGTTCGGCGATCGCCGGCTCGTCCTCGACGACCAGGATGCGCGGCTGGTGCTTCATGCTGCGGGCTCTCCTACTTGATCGCCGACTCGATGGTCTCGATCGGGCTGTGGCGCACGTCGGCGCCCTTCACCACGTAGATGATGAACTCGGCGATGTTCTTGGCGTGGTCGCCGATGCGTTCGATGGCCTTGGCCACGAACAGCAGGTCCAGGCTGCTGGAGATCGTGCGCGGGTCTTCCATCATGTACGTGATCAGCTTGCGCACGAAGCCGTCGAACTCCTGGTCCAGCAGGTCGTCGCCTTTCATGATGGCCACGGCGGCCGTGGTGTCCAGGCGCGCGAAGGCGTCCAGCACCTTGCGCAGCTGGGCCGACGCCAGGTCCGCCGCCACGCGCAGCTCGTTGGCCGGCAGCGTGCGCGCGGCGCCGCCCTTCTCCAGGATGGACAGCACCATGCGCGCGATGCGGCGGGCCTCGTCGCCCACGCGCTCGAGGTTGGCGGTGGTCTTGGAGATGGCCATCAGCAGCCGCAGGTCCCGCGCGGTCGGCTGGCGGCGCGCGATCACCGACGACAGGTCGCGGTCGATGTCCACTTCCATCTGGTTGACGCGGTCCTCGGTCTCTATGACCTGCCGTGCCACGTCGCCGTTGAACTCCGACACGGCGTAGATCGCCTGGCGGATCTGCGATTCGACGAGCCCGCCGAGTTCCATCACGCGCGAGGAAAGCGCGTTGAGCTCGGTGTCGAACTGGGTGGAAAGGTGCTTGTCCGGCATCTGCGACTCCTTGGCTCTAGCCGAAGCGGCCCGTGATGTAGTCCTCGGTCTCCTGCCGCTTGGGCTTGAAGAAGATCTGCTCCGTGTCGCCCACCTCGATCAGGTCGCCGAGGTACATATAGGCGGTGTAGTCGGAAACGCGCGCCGCCTGCTGCATGTTGTGGGTGACGATGACGACGGTGTAGTCTTTCTTCAGCTCGATGATGAGCTCCTCGATCTTGCCTGTCGAGATCGGGTCGAGCGCGGAACACGGCTCGTCGAGCAGCAGCACCTCGGGCTTGATCGCGATGCCGCGGGCGATGCACAGGCGCTGCTGCTGGCCGCCGGAGAGGCCGGAGCCGCTCTGGTTGAGCTTGTCCTTCACCTCGTCCCACAGGGCCGCCTTGCGCAGCGCCCACTCGACGCGGTCGTCCATGTCGGCCTCGCCCAGCGACTCGAACAGCCGCACGCCGAAGGCGATGTTGTCGTAGATCGACATCGGGAACGGCGTCGGCTTCTGGAACACCATGCCGATGCGCGCGCGGATCAGCGCCACGTCCTTGCGGGAGGTGAGCAGGTTCTCGCCGTCGATGATGATCTCGCCCTGCGCGCGCTGCTCGGGGTAGAGCTCGTACATGCGGTTGAAGGTGCGCAGCAGCGTCGACTTTCCGCAGCCGGAGGGGCCGATGAAGGCGGTCACCTTCTTCTCCGGGATGTCCAGCGAGATGTCCTTCAGCGCGTGGAACTTGCCGTAGTAGAAGTTCAGGTTGCGCACCGCGAGCTTGGCGGGCGTCTTGACGGGGGCGGTGAGGGTCGCGTCCATGTCAGGTCTTGTTGCGTGTCAGCACGCGTGCCAGGATGTTCAGGCCCAGCACGGCGAGGGTGATGATGAAGACGCCGGCCCACGCCAGCTGCTGCCAGTTCTCGTAGGGACTCATCGCGAACTTGAAGATGGTCACCGGCAGGCTGGCCATGGGCTCGCCCATGTCGGAGGTGAAGAACTGGTTGCTGAGCGCGGTGAACAGCAGCGGCGCCGTCTCGCCCGAGATGCGCGCCACCGCCAGCAGGATGCCGGTGACGACGCCGGCGCGGGCGGCGCGCAGCGTGATGCTGGTGATGACCTTCCACTTGGGCGCTCCGAGCGCGTAGGCCGCCTCGCGCAGCGCGGCGGGCACCAGCATCAGCATGTTCTCGGTGGTGCGGATCACCACCGGGATCACGATCAGCGCCAGCGCCATCGCGCCGGCCCAGCCGGAGAACTGCTTGTAGCGCGCCACGACCACCGCGTAGATGAAGAGGCCGATCACGATGGAAGGCGCCGACAGCAGGATGTCGTTGACGAAGCGCGTGGTGGACCCTATCCAGCCCTTCACGTCGTATTCGGCGAGGTAGATCCCCGCCATGATGCCGATGGGCGTGGCCACGAAGGTCGCCAGCATCACCATCAGGAACGATCCCCAGATCGCATTGAGCAGGCCGCCCGCCTCGTTCGGCGGCGGCGTCATCTGCGTGAAGGTCGCCAGGGCCAGGCCACCCACGCCCAGCCGGATGGTTTCCCACAGGATCCAGACCAGCCAGAACACGCCGAAGGCCATGGCCAGCAGCGAGAGCGCGAGCGCCACCTTGTTGACGCGCTTGCGGCCAGCGTACCTGCGCTCGCGCTCGCGCAGGGTCTCCGCCGCGCGGACCAGGTTTTCGCCGGTGCCGGACATCATGCGCGCGTCCCCTCGTTGCGGCGAAGCCGGGCCAGCAGCAGCTTGGAGAGCGCCAGCACGACGAAGGTGATGAAGAAGAGGACCAGCCCCAGGTAGATCAGCGAAGCCTGGTGCAGCCCGCTGGCGGCCTCGGCGAACTCGTTGGCGAGCGCGGAGGTGATGCTGTTGGCGGGCGCGAACAGGCTGAGCGAGTCGAGCTGGTTGAAGTTGCCGATCACGAACGTGACGGCCATGGTCTCGCCGAGGGCCCGGCCCAGGCCGAGCATGATGCCGCCGATCACCCCGGTCTTGGTGTACGGCAGCACGACGCGGTAGACCACCTCCCAGGTCGTCGAGCCCAGCGCATAGGCGGACTCCTTCAGCATCGGCGGCGTCACGTCGAACACGTCGCGCATCACGGCGGCGATGAAGGGGATGATCATGATCGCCAGGATGATCCCGGCGGCGAGGATGCCGATGCCCACCGGTGGGCCGGAGAACAGCGCGCCGAGCACGGGAACGTCGGAGAAGACGGCCTGCAGCGGCTGCTGCACGTACGTGGCGAGGATGGGGCCGAACACCAGCAGGCCCCACATGCCGTAAACGATGGAGGGCACGGCGGCCAGCAGCTCGATGGCGGTGCCCAGCGGGCGCTTGAGCCAGGCGGGCGACAGTTCGGTGAGGAAGACGGCGATGCCGAAACTCACCGGCACCGCGATGATCAGCGCGATCAGCGAGGTGGCGATGGTGCCGTAGATCATCACCAGCCCGCCGAACTCTTCGGTGACCGGGTCCCAGACGGTGCTCGTCAGGAAGTCGAGCCCGTACTTCTCGATGGCCGGCCAGGCCCCGACCACGAGCGAGGCGATGATGGCGGCCAGCAGGCCGAGGGTGATCAGCGCGGCCGCGCGTGCGGCCCAGCCGAACAGGCGGTCGAGCACGGGACCCAGGCGCGGGCGGCCGGCGGGCGGGGGCGAGCTCATCACGTGGGCCCGCCTCGCGAGCTGCTTGTCGTAGTCCAGACGGGCCTCATGGGCCGGGAGTGTAGAGGACACGTTCCTCCTGGGTGGTCATGAAAAGGCCGGGGCGAGCCCCGGCCGTGTCTTTCGACGCAGGAGACGTTCAGCGAAGCGCCACGGACTTGCCGGAAGCGTCCTTGATCTCCGCGGCCCACTGCTTCTGGATCTGCGCCTTCACGGAAGCCGGCATCGGCACGTAGTCCAGGTCGTCGGCGGTCTTGTCGCCATTCTTGTAGGCCCAGTCGAAGAACTTCAGGGCGGCCGCGGCCTGCGCCGGCTTCTCCTGCTGCTTGTGCATCAGGATGAAGGTGGCGCCGGAGATGGGCCACGACTTCGCGCCCGGCTGGTTGGTCAGCACCTGGTAGAAGGACTTGGCCCAATCGGCGCCCGCGGAAGCGGCCTGGAAGGCGTCGGAGTCGGGCGCGACGAACTGGCCCGCGGCGTTCTGCATCAGCGCGTAGTTCATCTTGTTCTGCTTCACGTACGCGTATTCCACGTAGCCGATCGAGTTGGGCAGGCGGCCCACGAAGGCGGCCACGCCCTCGTTGCCCTTGCCGCCCGCGCCGGTGGGCCAGTTGACCGCCGTGCCCTCACCGACCTTGGACTTCCACTCCGCGTTCACCTTGGAGAGATAGTTGGTGAAGATGAAGGTCGTGCCCGAGCCGTCGGCACGGCGCACCGGCGCGATGGCCGCATCGGGCAGCGCGACGCCGGGGTTCAGCGCCTTGATGGCGGGGTCGCTCCACTTGGCGATCTTGCCCAGGTAGATGTCGCCCAGCACCTGGCCGTTCAGGCGCAGCTGGCCGGGGGCGACGCCCTTGATGTTGACCACGGGGATCACGCCGCCGATCACTGTGGGGAACTGGATCAGGCCCTTCTTGGCGAGGTCCTCGTCCTTCAGCGGCGCGTCGGAGGCGCCGAAGTCCACGGTCTTGGCTTCGATCTGGCGCAGGCCGGCGCCCGAACCCACCGACTGGTAGTTGATCTTCGCACCCGTGGCCTTGTTGTAGTCGGACGCCCACTTGGCATACAGGGGCGCGGGGAAGCTGGCGCCGGCGCCGGTCACGTCCTGTGCAGCGGCCAGGCCGCTGAAGGCCACGGTAGCCAGGGCAGTCGCCATGCGGAAGCTGAGTTTCATCGAGTCACCTCTAGGGGGTTGGTAAACAGGGTTGAAGCGACTTTAGGCGGCGTGTGTGACAGCTGCGTGACACGCGCGAAACCCTTGCAACGCGCGGCGCGGCGCGGCTCCGCGTGGGGCAGCCGTCACGGGGCCGACACGAAAGCGTCACGCGGCTGTCATCCGCCGTTCTTAAGCTCAGCCGCGAATTTTTCCTAACCTGGAGTGCATCGAATGAAACGCCGAATCCTCGCCCTGCTGCCCCTCGCCGCCCTGCTCGCCGCCTGCGCCACGCAGCCGATCGGCTCCCCCGCTTCGATCGCCGAGACCATCGCGCGCGACCCGCAGCTGAGCACCCTCAACGGCCTGGTGGCCAAGGCCGGCCTCACCGAGACGCTCAAGGCCGCCGGCCCCTACACCGTGTTCGCGCCGACCAACGCCGCGTTCCAGTCCGTGCCCGCCAAGACCCTCGACGAACTCGCGGGGAATCCGGCGCGCCTGAAGGAAGTGCTGAGCTACCACGTCGTGCCCGCCAAGCTGACGGCCGCCAGCGTCAAGCCCGGCAACGTGAAGAGCGCGCAAGGCGCCAACCTGGCGCTGGCCCGCGCCGGCGACTTCGTGACCGTCGAGGAAGCCATGGTGGAGAAGGCCGACATCGAGGCCAGCAACGGCATCGTGCACAAGGTCGACCGCGTGCTGATGCCCCCGCGCCGCTGACCCGCACTGCCTGCCCATAACAACAACAAGCGGCCGCATCAGCGGCCGCGCGTCCTGATGCACATCGCTCCTTCCCTGCTGCGGCGCCGCCACCTGCTGGCCGCCGGCCTCACTGCGCCGCTGGCCGCCGTCGCCGCCAGCCCGATGCCGCGCGCCAGCGCCCGGCCCGTCACCATCGCCCAGCTGTTCGACGCGTCCGCGGCGGAACAGGACGTCGCCAAGGACTTCCTCGCCGGCTCGCGTGCCGCGTGGCAGGAGATCAACAGCCAGGGCGGGCTGCGCGGACGGGCGGTGCAGCACGTCGCCATCGAAACCGACGGCACGGCCGCGGGCGTTCGCCGCGCCTGCATGGCGGCGCTCGAAGATCCCGCCTGCATCGCCCTGTCCGGCACGGCCGGCAATCCCGTCGCCCTGCACGCCGTGGCCAGCCTCTCGCAGGACCGCGCCGGCATCGCGCACGTCGCGCCCTGGCTGCAAAGCGGCGGGGTGGAGGTGGACGAGCGCACGTTCCCGATCTTCGCGGGACGCCAGGAGCAGATCGCGCACGCGCTGAAGTCGCTGGTGGCGATGGGCGTGCGCGAGGTGGGTGCCGTCTTCACCTCCGGCCACGAAGCCGACCTGTCCCAGCGCGAGGTGGCGGCCAGCGCCGCGGCGCTGCGGCTGGGCCTGTCGACCTATCGTGCCGACGGCGACCTCGCGCGGCTGGGCCAGCGGCTCGGGCCGGCCTCGCCCGCGCTGTTGCTGTTCCTGGGCGGGACGCCGGAGCTGGTGCAGTTCACGCACGGCCTGGACCGGCAGGCACGCCAGCGCTACGTGATCGCGCTGGGCGAGGTGAACCTGCAGACGGTGCTGCAGATGGGCGCCAGCAAGGCGATCCCCATCATCGCCACGCAGCCCGTGCCGCACGTGGGCGCCTCGCTGCCGGTGGTGCGGCGCTACCGCGATGCGATGGCCCGCCTGTTCGACGAGCCGCCGGCCGCCCTGGGCCTGGCCGGCTACATCGCGGCGCGCTACACCTTCGAAGTGCTGGAAGCCGTGGACGGCCCGCTCACGCGCGCCTCGGCCCTCGCCGCGTTCCAGCGCCGCGCGGCCATGGACGTCGGCGGCTACCGCGTGAGCTACGACGAGAGCCGGCGCAGCGCGACCTTCGTCACCCAGAGCATGCTGACCGCCGACGGCCGCGTGGTCGGATAAGGCGCGTAGCTTGCGCCACGAACGCGGGACCGGGTGCTATGCTGGCCCGCAGCCTTCTCCCCTCTCCCGCATGCAAAACGGCATCCTGCTCGCCGCCGTCGACCTCGGCTCCAACAGCTACCGCCTGGAGATCGGCCGGCTCGATCACGGGCAGGTCCAGCGCGTCGAATACCTCAAGGAGACCGTCCGCCAGGGCAACGGACTGGACGAGTCCCGCAACCTCACGCAGGAAGCGATGGAGCGCGGGTGGGCCTGCCTGGCGCGCTTCGCCGAAAGGCTGGCCGACTTCCGCGCCGGGCAGGTGCGCGCCGTCGCCACGCAGACGCTGCGCGAGGCGCGCAACCGCGACGCATTCCTGGAGCGGGCCGACGACATCCTCGGGTTTCCCATCGACGTGATCTCGGGGCGCGAGGAAGCCCGGCTGATCTACCAGGGCGTCGCGCACCTGCTGCCGCAGTCCGACGAGAAGCGGCTGGTGGTCGACATCGGCGGCCGCTCGACGGAGTTGATCCTCGGGCAGCGCTACGAAGCATCGGTGACGGAAAGCTATCGCGTGGGCAGCGTCGCCTGGTCCATGCGCTACTTCCCCGAAGGCCACTTCAGCGCCGGCGCCTTCGAACGCGCCGAGATCGCGGCGCAGGCGGTGCTGGAGGAAGCCTTCACGGCGTATCCGCCGGACAGCTGGGAGGTGGCGTACGGATCCTCGGGAACCATAGGCGCCGTGGCCGACGTCCTCGCCGCCGCGGGGCGCCCTGCCGGCGTGGTCACGCGCGAGGGCCTGGAATGGCTGCGCGGCGAGCTGCTGTCTGCCCGCAGCGCCGACCGCGTGCGGCTCCCGGGACTGAAGGACGACCGCCGCCCGGTGATCGGCGGCGGCCTCAGCGTGCTGCGCGCGGCATTCGACCTGCTGGGGATCGAACGCATGCACACCGCCCAGGGCGCGCTGCGCCACGGCGTGCTGCACGACCTGCTCGATCGCGAGCATGCGAACACCGACGTGCGCTCACACACCGTGCAGCGGCTCGCCACGAAGTTCGGCTCGGACGCCGCGCAGGCCGCGCGCGTAGGCCGCGCCGCCAGCCATTTCCTGCGGCAACTGCGGGCCGGCGAGAACCCCGCGGACCTGGAGCGCCAGGAACGCGAGCTGGCCTGGGCCGCGCAGCTGCACGAAATCGGCAGCCGCATCTCGCACAGCGACTATCACAAGCACGGCGCGTACATCCTCGAGAACGCCGACGCCGCCGGCTTCACGCAGCCGGAGCTGCATCGGCTGGGCCTGCTGGTGCTGGGGCACCGCGGCAAGCTGCGCAAGCTGGATTCGGACCTCACCGACGCCGTGTTCGCGCAGCAGCTGCTGGCGCTGCGCCTGGCGGTGATCCTCTGCCACGCGCGGCGCGATCCGCAGTTGCGGGACCTGCGGCTCGCGGGGCACGCGCGCGGCGCCTCGCTCGCCCTGCCCCCCCGCTGGGCCGCCGCCTATCCGCAGTCGGCCCACCTGCTGCGCGAGGAAGCCCTGGCCTGGCTGAAGACGCCCTGGTCGTTCGAGGTGAACTGACCCCTCGTTGAAACCGTATATACTGTTTATACCGTTTCAGGAAGACCGGAGAGGACCCACCATGCCGCAGAAGAAGGCCAAGGCCGCCGCGCCCAGGAAGACCGCCACCGCGAAGAAGCCGCTGAAGGCGGCGCCGGCGGCGAAGGACACCATCACCACGCAATCCGCTGCGGTGGCCGCCCCGGCGCCCCAGGCCGCGGCGAAGACCGTGAAGGCCGTGAAGGCGGAGAAAGTGGAAAAGACGGAGAAGCCGCGCAAGCCCAAGCTGGTGCGCGACAGCTTCACCATCCCGAAGGACGAATACGCGGTCCTCGAATTGCTCAAGGAGCGCGCCGCGAAGCTGGGCCGCCCCACCAAGAAGAGCGAAGTGCTGCGCGCCGGCGTGCAGGCGCTGGCGGGCATGACCGACTCCGCGTTCCTCGCGAGCGTGGGCGGCGTGCCTGCGCTCAAGACCGGGCGCCCGGCAAAGGCGTAGGCTGGGTTCGCGCAGCGATCCCAGCGCTGCGCGAAAGCGCTGGGGTGCCTTCGGCAACCCAGCCTACGAGGCCGGCGAACGCCCGTCTTTCAACTCAGATCAGGTCAGGCGACTGCACGGTGCGCAGCACCGCCTCCGCCCGCGCGCCTTCCTCGCCCTTGCGCAGCCACCAGACTGCGCCCTTCTCGATCTCGCACTGGCCGCCCTCGATGTCCAGGAGCCGCGCCACCAGTTCACCCAGCGCGGGCTGGTGGCCCACCACCAGCACCGGGTGCGCCGCGCGCGGCCAGCCGCACGTTTCGAGGATCGCGGCCGCGCCGGCGTCGGGGCCGAGTTCGGGCCGCACTTCGAAGCGCCGCGTGAGCCCCAGCGTCGTCTGCTGGCAGCGCAGCGCCGGGCTGCACAGGATGCGCACGTCGCTGGGCAGCCGCGCCGACAGCCAGGCGCCCACGCGCGACGCCTGCTTCTGCCCGCGGCGGGTGAGCGCGCGTTCGAGGTCCGCCAGGTCGTCGGTCTTGTCCACCGCCTCGGCGTGGCGCCAGATGATCAGGTCCATGTCCGCACTTCCTCCTCCCCGGGCGGGGCTGCATAGCGTTCCATCAGGGCCGACTGCACGGCGTGGCTGCGCTGCGTTTCCGCGCCCTTGGCCCGCCGGTACGTGCCATCGGGCTGCAGGTCCCATGCGTCGCGGTCGTCATGCAGGCTGGCGACCAGGCACTCGTCGACCAGGCGCTGGCGCAACTGCGCATCGAGCACCGGCCAGGCCAGCTCCACCCTGCGCAGCATGTTCCGGTTCATCCAGTCGGCGCTGGAGAGATAGAGCTGTTCGTCCTCCGCGGCGCGGAAGTAGAACACCCGCGAGTGTTCGAGGAAGCGCCCGATGATGGAGCGCACGCGGATGTTCTCGCTGAGGCCCGGCACGCCCGCGGGCAGCATGCAGGCGCCGCGCACGATCAGGTCGATGCGCGCGCCCTTGCGGCCCGCGCGCACCAGCGCCTGCATCAACGGCTCGTCCGTCAGCGCGTTCATCTTCAGGACGATGCGCGCTTCCTTGCCCTCCGCGGCCGCGGCGCCGACGAGGTCGATGCGCTCGACCAGCCGGCGCTGCAGGTGGAAAGGCGCGATCCAGAGATGGTTCAGCTTCGGCAGCCGGCTCTGGCCCGCCAGGTGCACGAACAGCTGCTCGACGTCCGACGTGAGCTGCGGGTCGGCCGTGATGTGGCTGATGTCGGTGTAGAGGCGCGCCGTGCGCGGGTTGTAGTTGCCGGTGGAGAGATGCGCGTAGCGCACCAGCGAGCGGCCCTCGCGGCGCGTCACCAGCAGCATCTTCGCGTGCGTCTTCAGGCCCACCACGCCGTACAGGACCTGCGCGCCGACGGCCTCGAGCGCCTCGGCCCCGTCGATGTTGGCCTCCTCGTCGAAGCGCGCCTTGAGCTCCACCACGACCGTGACTTCCTTGCCGCGCCGCACCGCCTCGCGCAGCAGGTCGATCATCCGCGGATCCTTGCCGGTGCGGTAGATGGTCTGCTTGATCGCCAGCACCTTGGGGTCGTGCACCGCCTCGTCGAGGAAGTCGAGCACGCCCTTGAAGCTTTCGTAGGGCTGGTGGATCAGCACGTCGCGCTTCTTCAGCTGCTCGAACATCGAGCGGCCCGGCACGAGGTCGCGCGGATAGCTGGGCGTGTACGGGGGGAACAGCAGCTTCGGGTCTTCGACCTCGTCGATCATCTGCTGCAGCCGCGCCAGGTTCACGGGGCCGTGCACGCGGTACAAGGTCTCGGGCGGCAGGCCGAACTGCTGCAGCAGGAAATTCGACAGGTGATCGGAACAGCCGGCGGAGACCTCCAGCCGGACCGCCTGGCCGTAGTGGCGCTGGTGCAGCCCGAGCCGCAGCGCGGTGCGGAGGTTGCGCACTTCCTCCTCGCCCACCGCCACCTCGGAATGCCGCGTCACGCGGAACTGGGAGAACTGGCCCACCTCGCGGCCTGGGAACAGCACGTCGAGGTGGGCGCGGATCACGCTGGAAAGAGATACCAGCAGCTTGCGCTTGCCGGCCACCTCGGGCGGCATGAGGATCAGCCGGGGCAACACCCGCGGCACCTTGACGATGGAGATCTCGTTCTCGCGGCCGAAGGCATCCTTGCCCGCAAGCCGCACGATGAAGTTGAGCGACTTGTTGGCCACCTGCGGGAACGGGTGCGCGGGATCGAGGCCCACCGGGATCAGCAGCGGGCGCACCTCGCGCTCGAAGTATTCCTGCACCCACGCCTTCTGCCGGGGCGTGCGATCGCCATGCGACACGATCGCGATGCCCTGCTTCGCAAGCGCCGGCATGAGGTCGTCGTTGTAGAGCGCGTACTGCCGCTCCACCAGCTGGTGGGCGGCGGCCGAGAGCCGCGCGAAGCTGCCGGCCGTGTAGGGTCCCTTGTGCTCGCCCGACAGCGCGCCCGTCAGGTGGTCGGCCGCGCGCACCTCGAACCACTCGTCGAGGTTGGACGAGACGATGGTGAGGAAGCGAAGCCGCTCCAGCAGGGGCACGTTCTTGCGCGCGGCCCAGTCCAGCACCCGCTCGTTGAACGCGAAGATGCTGTGGTCACGGTCCAGGAACGGGACGACCGTCGGGGAGGCGTCGCACATGCGGATGACAGGAGGATGACGGATTCGTGTCAGTGTCGCGCCTGTTTATGACACGTGCGTGACAACTTTCCCGGCCTCGCCCGTCGAGGGCGCCGCACGCACCGGCACCAGGAAGCTGGCGAACAGCTGGGTGGCCTGCTGCCAGCTGAAGTCGAGGGCCC
The DNA here is from genome assembly GCA_004144865.1 of Comamonadaceae bacterium. GTDB lineage: Bacteria > Pseudomonadota > Gammaproteobacteria > Burkholderiales > Burkholderiaceae_C > Ramlibacter. The sequence continues at coordinate 65,444 of SEAY01000008.1, read as the reverse complement.
GCTCGCGCGCCTCGAAGCGCGGCACGCCCAGCGCGGCGAAGCAGGCCTTCTGCAGGTCCTCGTGCATGGCTCCGCCGAGGCTGCCACTCCCGTCGGAACGTGGACGGCCGAGCACGGTGAGCGGTCCGTCCACCGGATACGCCGCCACGGGCGTGCCGCAGGCCATGGCCTCCACCATCACCAGCCCGAAGGTGTCCGCATGGCTGGGGAATACGAACAGGTCGGCCGCACCATAGAGCTTGGCGAGTTCCGGGCGGGGCAGCAGCCCGACCCAATGCACTTCGGGATGCTGCTGCTTGAGCTGCGCCTCGACCGGCCCCACCCCGCACACGACCTTGGTGCCGGGAAAGGGCATGCGCAGGAAGGCGCCGACGTTCTTCTCGTACGAGACGCGGCCCACGAACAGCGCGATCGGCCGGCGCGCATCCTGCAGCCCGGGAAAGCTGCCCGCCACGGGCTGCAGCTGGAAGAGGTCCGTGTCTACGCCGTGCGTCCAGGCGCGCAGGTTGCGAAAGCCACGCCGCTGCAGCATCTCCAGCACGCTGGGCGTGGGCACCATCACGCCGGAGGACGGCGCATGGAAGTGCCGCATCAACGCGTAGCCCCAGCCCACGGGCACCTTCACCGCCGCGTTCACGATCTCCGGGAACTTGGTGTGGAAAGCCGTCGTGAACGCGAGCTTGCGGCGCAGGCAGTAGCGCCGCGCCGCCCAGCCCAGCGGTCCTTCGGTGGCGATGTGGATCGCGTCCGGCACGAAGGCATCCAGCTTGTCCGCCACGGCGCGGGCGGGCGCGATGGCGAGGTCTATGCCCGGGTAGCCCGGGCACGGCCGGGTGCGGAACTGGCCCGGCTCCACCACCTGCACCTGGTGCCCGGCCGCGCGCAGCTCGCGCACCAGTTCCACCAGCGTGGTGACGACGCCGTTGACCTGCGGCATCCAGGCGTCGGTGACGATGCAGATCTTCATGCGGCCTCGACCAGCGCGGGATGGCCGGTGGCCCGGCCGGGGGCCGCCGGCTCCCAGTGCACGAGCTCCAGCCGGCCATCATGGTGTTCCACCAGCGCGGTGCGGCTTTCCACCCAGTCGCCATCGTTGCAGTACAGGACACCCTCGATGTCGCGCATCTCGGCGCGGTGGATGTGGCCGCAGACCACGCCCTGGTGGCCGCGGCGGCGCGCTTCGTGCGCGACGGCGCGCTCGAAATCGGTGACGTAGTTGAGGGCCTTCTTCACTTTGTGCTTCAGGTAGGCGGAGAGCGACCAGTAAGGCAGGCCGAGGCGTCCGCGCAGGTGATTGAGGTGCCGGTTCAGGCGCAGCGTGAATTCGTAGAGCGTGTCGCCCACGTGGGCGAGCCACCTGGCGCACTGCACCACGCCGTCGAAGTAGTCGCCGTGCACGACCCACAGGCGCTGGCCGGTGGCGGTGACGTGGACGGCCTCCTGCGCGACCTCGATGCCGCCGAAGCGGTGGCCGGCGAACTGGCGCGCGAACTCGTCGTGGTTGCCGGGCACGTACACCACGCGGCAGCCCTTGCGCGCGCGCCGCAGCAGCTTCTGCACCACGTCGTTGTGCGACTGCGGCCAGTACCAGCGCTTGCGCAGCTGCCAGCCGTCGATGATGTCGCCGACGAGGTACAGGTGGTCGCTGGGGTGTGCCTTCAGGAACTCCAGCAGCGGCCCGGCCTGGCAGCCGGCCGTGCCGAGGTGCAGGTCGGAAATGAAGATGCTGCGGTAGCTGCGGCGCTGGGACGCGGTGTCGTCGTCCGCAGCGGGGACGTCGAAGCCGGCAAGGAGGGAACCGAGGGCGTCGAACGTCGTGCGCATCAGGCCCCCAGGAAGTGCTTGCGGTAGCGGGCCGGCATGTCCTGGATGCGCATCATCATCGGCAGGTCCGCGGTGTTGAAGTCGGGGTCCCAGGCCGGCGGCCCGAGCACCTTCGCGCCCAGCCGCAGGTAGCCCTTGATCAGCGCCGGCGGCTCGACGGCCAGCGATCCGTCGAGCTGCTCCACCGGCAGCGGCAGGCGGGGCGTGACCTGGAACTCGATGGGCGACAGGTGCGTCTCGCGCAGCTGGCGCCAGACGCTGGCCGCCATGTCGCCGCTGACCATGCCGTTGTGCAGCATCGGGATGCTGGCGCAGCCGATCATCACGTCGAGGCCGTTGCGCTGCATGAAGCCGCAGAGCGCCGTCCACAGCGCCAGGATCACGCCGCCCTGGCGATGGTCCGGATGCACGCAGCTGCGGCCCAGTTCCACCATGCGTTCGCGCACCTGGCGCAGGCGCCAGAGGTCGAATTCGGTGTCGCTGTAGAAACTGCCGATGCGCCCCGCCTGCGCCGGGGTGAGCACGCGGTAGGTGCCGATCACCTGTTGGGTGGCGCGCTCGCGCACCAGCAGGTGCTCGCAGTAGTCGTCGAACAGGTCCACGTCGTGGCCCGGGAGCGCCGTTTCGATCCGTGCGCCCATCTCGCCGCAGAAGACGGCGTATCTCAGGCGCTGCGCTTCCCGGACTTCGTCCAGGTGGCGGGCCCACGCAATGGAGATGCCGCCAGCAGCACCCTCCTCAGTTGCCGCAGCAGTCTGCGGGCGGTGAAGCGACCCCCGGGGCAGTCGGTCGGGCGACAGGGGCAAGGTCGGGATCGGCAGCTCGTTCATGCACTCTCCTGCGAGGGATGCACGGCAGTGTTCCGGACACCTATGACCCGTTCATTGCAGTTTCATGGCGAATTCGTGACGTGGCGCGGAAGCCCCGGCGGGTGGCACGGCCCATTGCGCAACCTGCCGCGCGAACCAGGCGGGCTCGTCGAGCGCCAGGTCGTGCCCCGCGGTCGGGTGTTCCACCAGCGGCGCCTGCCACGCACGCGCCATCGCACGCGAGCACAGCACGGAAGCCAGGCGGTCCTGCGTGGACGCCAGCAGCAGCAACGGCACGGGGGGCGCGGCCCGCGGCGCCCGGAAGCGTGCCGCGGCAAGCAGCTGGCGCAGCATGTTCGCGCGCGACACGGGGGCGCTGCGCGCGTGGGCCGTCCAGTCCTCGGCGGTCGCATCGCACACCGGATAGTTGCTGGTCAGCCGCAGGACGCGCCGCTCGCGTGCGTGCGCATCGCCGCGCAGCGCGACGAACAGGAGTTCGGCCAGCGCGCGCGGACGCAGGCGCTGCCACGGCATCGCGAGGCCGCGCAGGCTGCTGTTGACGAGCACGCAGCCGCGCACCTCCGCCGTGTGGCGCATCGCCCATTGGAGCGCGACCATCCCGCCCAGCGACAGCGCCACGAGCACCACCGGCCCGGGCGCGCCGCGCCGCTGCCATTCGGCGCGCGCGGCCTCCGCCAGCGCTTCCACGCTCGCCGGGGAGCGTTCGCGCCAGCGGCTGCCGTTGCCGGGTAGGTCCAGCGCGAGCACCTCGTCGCCGGCCGGCAGGGCCTGCTGCAGCAGCCGCGGGAATTCGCCCCAGTGGCGCGATTCGCGCGCCAGCCCGCGCAGCAGCACCCAGGTGGTCATGCGTCCAGCCCGCGGTACCAAAGGGCCAGTCCGCGCCGGCGGTGGACCTCCCGTTGCTCGCCCTGCGGCAGCCACAGCCTGTGGCCGGCGGCGGCGCGCAACGCGAAGTCGAGCAGCGGGAGGTGGCGGCGCAGCACCCGCTGCTCGCGGTGCGCGATCAGCGGATTGAAGATCCCGACGCGCGAGAACAGCTGCCGCGGGTTCTTCTTCACCCACAGCCACGAGCCCATCTCCAGCGTCAGCGGCAGGAACACGCCCTGCCGCGGCGCGGTCAGGACGAGGTGGTCCCACAGGTCGCCATGCGCCAGGTACTGGCGGCTCTGCGGCTCGATCACGTAGTCGTGGTGCACGTGGCTGCCGGTGAAGATCTCGTGCAGCGCATGCAGTTCCGGCAGCGACTCCATCGGCGCGCTGCGGTGCGCGAAGGGAAACCACAGGCGGTCGCGCATGCCGAAGCCGGAGTGGCAATCCAGCGCCATGCTGAACGGGCGGCCGTGCAGTTCGCGCACCACGCGCTCGCACAGCGCGGTGCTCTCCGCCTCCATGGGCGCGCCATGGGGTCCGCGGTACCAGGGCAGCGCCCGGCTGATGCGCTGGCCGCCGATGAGCCACAGCGCCCGCTCGCGCGCTTCGACCGGCGCATTGCGCATGAGGTCGACACCGGCCGGATTGGCGCGCGTGTCGAGCGCCATGCCACCCGGGTTCACCAGGGGCATGAAGAGCAGCCGCACCTGTTCCAGCAACTGCCGCAGGGACGCGTCCCAGGCCAACCGGCTGACGAGGTGGTGCAGGTAGGCCGTGACCACGCGGGCGCCTATGCGCTCCAGCCCGTGCACGCCGCCGAAGAAGCCGACGGCGGGCAAGGACGGATCGGGATTGCCGAGCGAGATCGCATGGACGGGCAGCGTTCCGCCCGCCATCACCTCGCAGGCCACCTCGCATTGGAGGTGGGCGCCGCCGAGTTCGATGACGCGCTCCAGTTCCTCGAGTTCGGGCAGCGGCTTCGTTCGCACGCCGTCCAGCTTAGTGGATGCGCCTGTCACGAGGCTGCCATCGTTTCGTCATGAAAATGCCAACTTGCGGCCACCGCGCCGTCCACCCCAATCCTGGTGTCCCGCATGTCCGAATTCGAGCTGAAGCTGCAGGTACCCGCCGATCGCGCCGGCGCGGTCGAGACCGCCGTGCGCCGCGGCAAGGTGAAGGAGACCCGCTTGCGCGCGCGCTACTTCGACACGCCCGATGAAGCGCTGGCGCGCGCGGCCCTCGTGCTGCGCCTGCGGCAGGAAGGTGACGCCTGGGTGCAGGCCGCCAAGGGGCCGGGCGGCACCGGGTTCGAACGCCTGGAGCACGAGGTAGCCATGGACGCCGGCGGCGAGGACCGGCCCCCGAGGCCGGAACTGCACGAGGGCACGCCCGTGGGCAAGGCCCTGCGCAAGGCGCTCGCCCGCGCCGGTGGCGAGCTGCAGTGCGCGTTCGAGACCGACGTCACGCGACTCGCCCGCTGCGTGGATGCGGGCAGCGCCGCGGTGGAGATCGCCTTCGACCGCGGCCGCCTGCTCGCCGGCGGCGCCGAGCGCCCGGTGCTGGAGATCGAATTCGAACTCAAGCAGGGCAGCCCCGCCGCGGCAGCGGAACTCGCGCAGCGCTGGTGCGAGAAGCACGGCCTCTGGCTGGACCCGCTGTCCAAGTCGCAGGCAGCGCGCCGCCTCGCCCATGGAGAGGAACCGCCCCCCGCGGTGCAGGCAGCGCCCGTGCAGGGAGGCGATACGCCGAAGGCGCTCGTCGCCGCCATCCTCGATTCCGCGCTCGCGCAGGTGCTGGGCAACGCGCGGGAGCTGGCCGCAGGCAGTGGCGGCGATGCGCACATCCACCAGCTGCGCGTGGGGTTGCGCCGACTGCGCACCGCGCTGCGCGAGCGCGATGCGCTGGGCGACACGCAAGCGCTCGACGCCGGCGTGGAGCCGGCGCTGAAGGACCTCTTCTCCGTGCTGGGAGCGCACCGCGACCGCTCCACGCTGTTGCCTGCGCTGCAAGAGGCGCTGGCCGCAGCCGGCTGCCCCGCGCCCCGGTGGACCCCCGCGCTGCCCGACGTGGCGGCCGCGGTGCGCGCGGTGGCCTTCCAGGCGGCCTTGCTGCAGCTGGTGGCGCACGTCCAGGAACTGCGCGGCGCGGCGGCGCAGGAGCACGGCGGCCTGAAGGCCGCACGCAAGGCCGTCGATGCGCGGCTGGACAAGCTGCACCGCCGGGTCACGCGCGGCGGCCGGCACTTCGAGGCCCTGCCCCAGGAAGAGCGGCATGCGCTGCGCAAGCGCCTCAAGCGCCTGCGCTACCTCGGCGAACTGGCGGCGCCCCTGTACGACGCTGGCGAGGTGGACGACTACGTGCGGGCCCTCAAGACCCTGCAGGACGCCCTGGGCCACTACCAGGACGCGGTAGCGGGCGCGGCGCTATTCCGCGAGCGCGCGGCCGAGGAGCCGGCAGCCTGGTTCGCGGTGGGCTGGCTGGCCGCGCGCGAGGAAGCGCTGGCCGTGGAGTGCGAAGAGGCCTGCCGCAAGACGGCCCGCAAGGCGCGCCCGTTCTGGGGCTGAGCGCGCCGGCTGGCGGGCGCCTCGCGCCCGCCCTTCATGAAGATTTAATTTTTGGGTTCGAGACTGGCTGCTTCCCGGCTGCCAACCCCTCCACCCTGCATGTCCACGCCTTCCTTCCGCCCGCCCCTGGTGCTGGCCTGCATCGCCGCAGCCTTGTTTGCCGCACTGCTGCTCCAGCTGGTCACGGGCGGGCTGGGCGGCGCGGATGCCGCAGCCAACGCGCTGCTGGCGCCGCTGCGCAGCGCGCCGCTCCTGGCGTTCTTCGGGGCATTCACGCGGCTGGGCACCGGCAACTGGGTCGTGTCCGCGGCGCTGGTCGCGACCGCCTTCCTCCTGCTGCGGGGCCAGCGCCGGCTGGCCTCAGGTCTGTGGCTGGCGTTGGCCGGCGCCGGGCTGACCACCTTCGCCGTCAAGCACCTCGTGGGCCGGGCCCGGCCCGCGTTCCTCGAAGGCATCGCGGCCTCGTCCCCCTCGTTCCCGAGCAGCCATGCCACGGCAGCGATGGTCGCCTATGCCTTCCTGGCGTATGCCTTCGCGCAGCGTGTGCACCGTCGCGGCGGGCGCATGGCCCTGTGGGCTGCCGCCGCGGTGCTGATCGCAGGCGTGGGTTTCAGTCGCATGCTGCTCGGCCTGCACCACGCATCGGACGTGGCCGGCGGCCTGCTGGTGGGCTTGTTCTGGGCGGCCCTGGGTGCCGCCGCCACCGGCCGGGCAGCGCCGCCTAGAAGCGCAAGCCCGCCGAGAAGCGCAGGCGGTCCGGCAGGCCTTGCGTTCGCACCGGCGACTCATAGCCCAGGCGCAGGTACGAGCGATGCCAGTCATAGCGCACGGCCAGCCCCAAGCCATCCTGCCCCAGCTGGCGGGTGAGGTGCATGGAAAGCGACTCGCCTCCCTGGAAGCGGTAGCCGCCCCCCAGGCTCAGGAAATCGGTATCGAGCGAGCGCCCCACGCCGGCGCGCGCGAACCATTTCTGGCCGGCTTCGAGCGACAGCCCGTTGCCGGACATCGACGCCGCGGCGGCCAGCCGCAGCGGCCCCCACAGCAGCAGCGAGGCACGGGTGGGCGGATCCGGGTCGAGCTCGCCCACGAGGGCGGGCGCCGTGAGCGCATAGTCGGCGGACAGCATCTGCCCCACCGACGGCAGGCAGGCCAACGCGAAACCGGCGGCCAGCAGGCTGGCCGACAGGCGGGGGAAGGTGCGGCGGGGGGGACGCATGCAGCCAATGTAGACCTTCGCCGGCCTGCCCGGACAGTGGCATATTTCCCATGCCGCTCCTTCAGGACGAGCGGCCCGGCAAGGCCGCTACACGGGCTGCAGGGCGTGGCGCGGGCCCTGCGGCAGGTGCACCACGATGGTGTCCCCGCGCTGCACCGGCCCGGCGCGCCGGACCACCGCCATGACGCCGGCCTTGCGCACGATCGCGCCAGATGCGTCCCGATCGAGCACGGCCGCCATCAATCCCGCCTGGAAGCGGTCGATCTGGCTGCATGGGTTGCGCAGGCCCGTGAGTTCCACCTCCGCCTCGCGCCCCAACACGAGGCGCGTGCCCGCCGGCAGCGCCAGCAGGTCGATCCCGCGGGTGGTGATGTTTTCTCCCAACTCCCCGGGGAACACCGGGAAGCCGCGGCCCACCCGTTCGTCGAACAGTTCGGCCTGCAACAGGTGCACCTGGCGCAGGTTGGGTGCCGTGGGATCGCGCTTGACGCGCGAGCGGTGCTTCACCGTGGTGCCCGCGTGGGCATCGCCCTCGACGCCCAGCCCCTCCACCAGCACGATCGCTTCTTCCTCGTACTTCGAGAAATCGTGGGCCGTCGCCGTCATCCCGCCCGCACGGCCTCGGCGAGGCGTTCGGCGCCGCGCTGCGCCACCTGGCCGTCGCTCGCCTCCACCATCAGGCGCAGCACGGGCTCGGTGCCGCTCGCGCGGATCAGCACGCGCCCGGAGCCATCGAGCTCCTTCTGCAGCGCCTCGCACTCGGAGGACAGCCTGGCGTTCTTCTTCCAGTCCTGGCCGGGCTGCAGGCGCACGTTGATCAGCGTCTGCGGGAACAGCGTGACCTTCTCCAGCATCTGCGCCATGGTCTTGCCGCTGCGCGCGCAGGCCTTGAGCACCTGCAGAGCGCTGACCAGGCCGTCGCCGGTGGTGTGCTTGTCCAGGCAAAGGAGGTGGCCGGAACCCTCGCCGCCCAGCAGCCAGCCGCGCTTCTCGAGTTCCTCCAGCACGTAGCGGTCGCCGACCTTTGCGCGCACGAACTCCACGTCCTGGCGCCGCAGCGCAAGCTCCACGGCCATGTTCGTCATGAGGGTGCCGACGGCGCCGGGCACGCGCTGCCCCTGGGCGATGCGGTCCATCACCATCAGGTACAGCAACTCGTCGCCGTTGAACAGGCGGCCGTCCGCGTCCACCATCTGCAGGCGGTCGGCATCGCCGTCCAGGGCGATGCCGAAGTCCGCGCGGTTGGCGCGCACCGCGCTCACCAGCGCCTCCGGATGCGTGGCGCCCACCTTGTCGTTGATGTTCAGGCCGTCGGGCGAGCAGCCGATGCAGAACACCTCGGCGCCCAGCTCGTGGAACACCTTCGGGGCGATGTGGTACGCGGCGCCGTGCGCCGAATCCACCGCGATCTTCATGCCCTTGAGCGTGAGGTCGTGCTCGAAGGTGCTCTTGCAGAATTCGATGTAGCGCCCGGCCGCATCGTCCAGGCGGCGCGTCTTGCCAAGGGTGGCCGAGTCGGCCCACTGCGGCTTCTCGTCCAGGGCCGCCTCCACCTCGCGCTCCCACTCGTCCGGCAGCTTGGTGCCCTGCGCGCTGAAGAACTTGATGCCATTGTCCGGATAGGGGTTGTGGCTCGCGCTGATGACCACCCCGAGGCTCGCACGCTGCGCGCGCGTGAGGTAGGCCACGCCCGGGGTGGGCAACGGGCCGAGCAGCACCACGTCCACGCCGGCGGAGTTGAAGCCCGACTCCAGCGCGCTCTCGAGCATGTAGCCCGAGATGCGCGTGTCCTTGCCGATCAGCACCGTGGGACGCTCCTCCGTGCGCTTGAGCACGCGACCCACCGCGTGCGCCAGGCGCAGCACGAAGTCGGGCGTGATGGGCGGCTCGCCCACCGTGCCGCGGATGCCGTCGGTACCGAAATAATTCCTGCTCATGTCTGTCCTTCTGCGGATTGCATCGCGCCCCATACCTTCAGAGCCGCCACCGTCTCACGCACGTCGTGCACCCGCACGATGCGGGCGCCGCGGTCCACCGCCAGCAGCGCCGCGGCGGCGCTGGCCACCGCGCGCTGGTGCACCGGCTCGCCGGTGACCGTGCCGAGCGACGACTTGCGCGACCAGCCCGCCAGCAGCGGGTAGCCCTCGTGCAGCAACTCCCGCTGGCGCGCCAGCAGGGCGAAATTCTGCTCCACCGTCTTGCCGAAGCCGATGCCCGGGTCCCAGGCGATGCGGCTGACCGACACGCCCGCCGCCTTCAGCGCCTCGCTGCGCTCCCGCAGGAACTCGCGCACCTGCGGCACGGCGTCCCCTTGCAGCGGCGAGCGCTGCATGGTCTGCGGCTCGCCATGCATGTGCATCAGGCACACGCCGCAGGCGGGGTGTGCCGCGACCACGTCGAGCGCGCCCGGCCGGCGCAGCGCCCAGATGTCGTTGACGATGTCGGCGCCGAGGTCGAGCACCTCCTGCATGACCTCGGGCTTGTAGGTGTCCACGGAGATCGGCACGTCCAGGCGCACGGCTTCGCGCACCACCGGCAGCACACGGGCGCGCTCCTCGTCCAGGGTGGCCGGGGCGATGCCCGGTCGGGTCGACTCGCCGCCGATGTCCAGGATGTCGGCGCCCTCGCCCAGCAGCTGTTCGCAATGCTCCAGCGCGGTCTTCGTGCTCGCGAAGCGGCCGCCGTCCGAGAAGGAGTCGGGCGTCACGTTGACGATGCCCATCACCAGCGGCCGGCCGAGGTCGAGCAGGAATCGGGAGGTCTGCCACTGCATGGGCGGGATTTTGCTCCAGGCTCCAAAGCAAGAAGGGGCCGCGAGGCCCCTTCTTCACGTTTCCAGGCAGATTTACGCCGCGTTCGGCGCGGGATCGGCACCCACCGCAGGACCCGAGCCGCCCGAGGTGGGCGTGCGCGGCGTGAAATCCTTGGGCGGACGCGGCTCGCGGCCGGCCATGATGTCGTCGATCTGCTCGGCGTCGATGGTTTCCCACTCGAGCAGCGCCTTCGCCATCGCGTGCATCTTGTCGCTGTTGTCCTCGATCAGGCGGCGGGCCAGCGTGTACTGCTCGTCGATGATGCGGCGCACTTCCTGGTCGACCTTCTGCATGGTCTGCTCGGAGATGCTGGTGGTCTTGGTCACGGAGCGGCCCAGGAAGACCTCGCCCTCGTTCTCGGCGTAGACCATCGGGCCCAGCGCGTCCGTCATGCCGTAGCGCATCACCATGTCGCGCGCCAGGTGGGTGGCCCGCTCGAAGTCGTTCGAGGCGCCGGTGGTCATCTGGTTCATGAACACCTCTTCCGCGATGCGGCCGCCGAACAGCATGCTGATCTGGTTGAGCATGTACTCGCGGTCGTAGCTGTAGCGGTCCTTCTCGGGCAGGCTCATCGTGACGCCGTGGCCGGACTCGTGGTAGGCCGTGTTGCGGCGCTCTTCCTCGGGCATGACCATGGACTTGCGCTCGGGGCCCATGATGATCTTGTCCTTGGCCTTCTCGAAGTCCTGCATCTCCACCACGCGCGCGTTGCGGCGGGCGGCCATCAGGGCGGCCTCGTTGCACAGGTTGGCCAGGTCGGCGCCGGACATGCCGGGCGTGCCGCGGGCGATGATGCCCGCATTGACGTCCTGGCCGATCGGGATCTTGCGCATGTGCACGTTGAGGATCTGCTCGCGGCCGCGGATGTCGGGCAGCGTCACGTAGACCTGGCGGTCGAAGCGGCCCGGGCGCAGCAGCGCGGCGTCGAGGATGTCCGGGCGGTTGGTCGCGGCGACCACGATCACGCCCAGGTTGGTCTCGAAGCCGTCCATCTCCACCAGCATCTGGTTGAGGGTCTGCTCGCGCTCGTCGTTGCCGCCGCCCAGGCCCGCGCCGCGCTGGCGGCCGACCGCGTCGATTTCATCGATGAAGATGATGCAGGGAGCGTTCTTCTTGGCGTTCTCGAACATGTCGCGCACGCGGGCCGCGCCCACGCCGACGAACATCTCGACGAAGTCAGAGCCCGAGATCGAGAAGAACGGCACCTTCGCCTCGCCGGCGATGCCCTTGGCCAGCAGCGTCTTGCCGGTGCCGGGGGGGCCGACGAGCAGCAGGCCGCGCGGGATGCGGCCGCCCAGCTTCTGGAATTTCTGCGGGTCTTTCAGGAAGTCGACGACTTCCTTCACTTCTTCCTTGGCTTCGTCGCAGCCTGCGACGTCGGCGAAGGTGATCTGGTTGCTGCTCTCGTCGAGCATGCGCGCCTTGCTCTTGCCGAAGCTGAAGGCGCCGCCCTTGCCGCCGCCCTGCATCTGCCGCATGAAGTAGATCCAGACGCCGATCAGCAGCAGCATGGGGCCCCAGCTGACCAGCAGGGTCATGAGCAGGGAGCCTTCTTCGCGCGGCTTGACGTCGAACTTGACGTTGTTGCTGATCAGGTCGCCGACCAGCCCGCGGTCGAGGTAGGTGGCGGTGGTGCGCACCTTGCGGTCATCGGTGGTCACGGCCACGATCTCGGTGCCGCCCTGGCCTTCCTGGATGACGGCGCTCTTGATCTGGTTGTTCCGCACCTGCTCGAGGAAGTCCGAATAGCCGACCATGGAAGCGCCGGCGCCCCCGCGGGTATCGAACTGCTTGAATACGGTGAAAAGCACCAGTGCGATCACCAGCCAGACGGCGATCTTGGAAAACCACTGATTGTTCAAACTGAGTCTCCGGGGCGGAAGGGCCCATGCAGCCCATGTAGGGGGCAGTTGACGTCCATTCTAGGGGTTTCAAGCGTTGGGACGATCTATTTTTGCCGCGCCCTCCATAGGCGCGCGACCCTCGTTGATGCCGGACAAACTCCTACCCGGCATGTCCGCGCTTCGGGCCGATCCCGACCAGGAACGTCTCGGACGACTTGTCGCGCGACGCCTTGGGTTTGATCGGCTTCACGATGCGGAATTGCCCCTTGAACAGTTTCACGAGCTGGCTGTAGCCGCTGCCGTGAAATACTTTACAGACCAGGGCGCCTTCGGGCTTGAGGTGGGCCTGCGCGAATTCGATCGCCAGCTCCACCAGGTGCTCGATGCGCGCGGCGTCGGAGGAAGGAATACCCGAGAGGTTGGGCGCCATGTCGGAAACCACGGCGTCCACCTTGCGGCCGACCAGGGCTTCTTCCAGGCGGGCGGCCGCTTCCGGCTCGCGGAAGTCGCCCTGGATGAAGGTGACCCCCTCGACCGGCTCCATGGGCAGGATGTCCAGCGCCAGGATCTGGCCCTGGAGCACGCCGGCGGCCGCCCCTTCGGGCGCGAGCTTGCGCCGGACGTACTGGCTCCACGCGCCGGGCGCCGAGCCCAGGTCGACCACGAGGTGGCCGGGCTTGATCAGCCCCAGCTGCTCGTCGATCTCCTTGAGCTTGTAGGCGGCACGGGCGCGGTAGCCCTCCTTCTGCGCGAGCTTCACGTACGGGTCGTTGACATGGTCGTTCAACCATGCCTTGTTGACCTTGCTGCTCTTCGTCCTGACTTTCATGCGGCGCCTTCCCCCCAAGGGATAATACGTAAATGCCAGCGATTCAACTGAGTGTGGCCGAGCGCAAGGCGCATCGGGCCGGAGCCCATCACCTCGATCCCGTGGTGATGGTCGGCAACGAGGGCTTGACCCCCGCCGTCAAGAAGGAGACCGACGCCGCCCTGAACGCGCACGGCCTGATCAAGGTGCGCGTGCTGGGCGACGACCGCGACGCGCGCGAAGCCATGTTCCAGCAACTGTGCGAGGACCTCGGCGCGGCGCCCATCCAGCACATCGGCAAGCTGCTGGTGCTGTGGCGGCCCAAGCCCAAGAAGGTGAAGGCCGAGGACGAGGAACGCAAGCCCGGCCCGCGCGAATTCAAAGTGGTGAAGAACTCGTCCCGCGGCGGCCAGCGCCCCGAGGTGAAGCGGGTGCGCGTGCTGGGCAACCAGCGCCTGACGACGGGCGGCATGGTCAAGAAGGCGAAGCCGAAGCAGAAGTCGGTGAAGAAGACGCGCGCGGAATGACCCACGTCGTCCCCGCGCAGGCGGGGACCCAGGGCGTTCAAGGCGGGTGCCCTGGATTCCCGCCATCGCGGGAATGACGGTCTGGCCCCGTCACCTTCCACAACACCACCAGCGCGCACAGCCATTGCGCCGCGTAGAGCGCGGTGCCGGCGCTGTGCCAGAAGCGCAGGTTCTCCCGCGCCACGATGTGCGGGGCCACCCCGAACTCCTGCAGCAGCGCGGCGAGCATCCCCAGCAGCACGTAGGCGATGGCGCCTTGCGCCCAGTCCATGCGCGCGGTGCCGTCCTCCGAGCGCGCGCCCACCAGCAGCAGCCCGGCACATGCGACGCCCAGCCACGCCTGGCCCGTGAACAGCTTGGCCGCGAGGCCGCCGGCGATGGCCGGCGTGGCGGCGTTCTGGAACAGCAGCGGCACGGCCAGGAAGCCGATCGCCGACAGGCTGCCCCACCAGAGGGCGGCCGCCAGGATGGGAAGCCGCGCCCGCCAGGCCATCAGACGTAATGGACGGCGACGATTTCGTAGCGCTTGGTGCCTCCGGGCGCCTCCACGACCGCGGTGTCGCCCTCTTCCTTGCCGATCAGCGCGCGCGCGATCGGGCTGGACACGTTGATGAGGCCCTGCTTCAGGTCGGCCTCGTCCTCGCCGACGATCTGGTACTTCACCGTCTCGCCGCTGTCCTCTTCCTCCAGTTCCACCGTGGCGCCGAACACCACCCTGCCGCCGGCATCGAGCGAGGACGGGTCGATCACCTGCGCGGCCGCCAGCTTGCTTTCCAGCTCGCGGATGCGGCCTTCGATGAAGCCCTGGCGGTCCTTGGCCGCGTCGTACTCGGCGTTCTCGGACAGGTCGCCCTGCGCGCGCGCCTCGGCGATGGCCTGGATCACGCCCGGCCGGTCGATGGTCTTCAGGCGGTGCAGTTCGACCTTGAGCTTCTCGGCACCGCGGGTGGTGATGGGAATGGTGGCCATGTTCGTCGTGTCTCCTGCAAAAGCGAAACCGCCGGGCGTTGCCGCTCGGCGGTTGATGATGGCCCGATTATAAAAGCTTACGCAGCCAGCTGCGCGTGCATCTCCTGGACGGAGATCACGTCGAGATTCTCCATCGCGAGCATGCCCTCGACGGCGGCTTCCGCCCCGGCGATCGTCGTGAAGGTGGTCACCCGCGCCAGCAGCGACGAGGTGCGGATCTGCCGGGAGTCGGAGATGGCGTTGCGGCGCTCCTCCACGGTGTTTACCACCATGATGATCTCGTTGTTCTTGATCATGTCGACCACGTGCGGGCGGCCCTCCGCGACCTTGTTCACGGTCTCGCAGGGGATGCCCGCCGCGGTGATGGCGGCGGACGTGCCCTTGGTGGCGATGAGCGGGAACCCCATGGCGTGCAGCTGGCGCGCCACTTCCACGGCGCGCGGCTTATCGCTGTTCTTCACCGTCAGGAACACCTTGCCGGTGGACTTGCCGTCAGCATCGACCGGCTTGGGCAGCTTGGTGCCGGCGCCGAGCTGGCTCTTCACGAAGGCCTCGCCGAAGGTCTTGCCGACGCCCATCACCTCGCCCGTGGACTTCATCTCGGGGCCGAGGATCGTGTCCACGCCGGGGAACTTCACGAACGGGAACACGGCTTCCTTCACGCTGAAGTACGGCGGCGTCACTTCCTTCGTGATGCCCTGCTGCTCGAGCGTCTTTCCCACCATGCAGCGCGCCGCGACCTTCGCCAGCTGGATCCCGGTGGCCTTGGACACGTAGGGAACGGTGCGCGAGGCGCGCGGGTTCACTTCCAGCACGAAGATCACGTCCTGGCCGTCCTTCTCCTGGATGGCGAACTGCACGTTCATCAGGCCGATGACGTTCAGCGCCTTGGCCATCGCGGCGGTCTGGCGCTTGAGCTCCTCCACCGTTTCCTTGCGCAGCGAGTACGGCGGCAGCGAGCAGGCGGAGTCGCCCGAGTGCACGCCGGCCTGCTCGATGTGCTCCATCACGCCGCCGATGAACACGCGGCCGGTGCCGTCGGCGATGCAGTCGACGTCGCACTCCACGGCGTCGTTCAGGAAGCGGTCCAGCAGCACGGGCGAATCGTTCGACACCTTCACGGCCTCGCGCATGTAGCGCTCCAGGTCGCGCTGCTCGTGCACGATCTCCATCGCGCGGCCGCCCAGCACGTAGGAAGGGCGCACCACCAGCGGATAGCCCAGGGCTTCCGCCTTCTGCAGCGCCTCGGCCTCGGTGCGCGCGGTGGCGTTGGGGGGCTGGCGCAGCTTCAGGTCGTTGAGCAGCTTCTGGAAACGCTCGCGGTCTTCCGCGGCATCGATCATGTCGGGCGAGGTGCCGATGATGGGCACGCCCTCGGCCTCGAGGTCCAGCGCCAGCTTCAGCGGCGTCTGGCCGCCGTACTGCACGATCACGCCGGTGGGCTTTTCCTTGTCGACGATCTCCAGCACGTCTTCCAGCGTCAGCGGCTCGAAGTACAGGCGGTCGGAGGTGTCGTAGTCGGTCGAGACCGTCTCCGGGTTGCAGTTGACCATGATGGTCTCGTAGCCGTCCTCGCGCAGGGCGAGCGCGGCGTGCACGCAGCAATAGTCGAACTCGATGCCCTGTCCGATGCGGTTGGGCCCGCCGCCCAGCACCATGATCTTCTTGCGGTTGGTGGGCTCGGCCTCGCACTCGTCCTCGTAGGTCGAGTACATGTAGGCGGTGTCGGTGGCGAACTCGGCCGCGCAGGTGTCCACGCGCTTGTAGACCGGGCGCACGTTGAGCTTCTTGCGCAGCTCGCGCACCGCCTTGTCGGTGGTCTTCAGCAGCTTGGCCAGCCGGCGGTCGGAGAAGCCCTTGCGCTTGAGCGCGCGCATCGTCGCGGCGTCCAGCGATTCGAGAGCGCCCGCGCCCTTCTGCGCCACCACCTGGTCCAGTTCCAGTTCGATCTTGATGATCTGCTCGATCTGCACCAGGAACCACTTGTCGATCTTGGTCAGGTCGTGGACCTCGTCCACCGACCAGCCCTGGGCGAAGGCGTCGCCCACGTACCAGATGCGCTCGGGGCCGGGCTCGCCGAGTTCGCGCTCCAGGACCTCGCGGTCCTGGGTCTTCTCGTTCATGCCGTCCACGCCCACTTCGAGACCGCGCAGGGCCTTCTGGAAGCTCTCCTGGAAGGTGCGGCCCATGGCCATCACCTCGCCCACCGACTTCATCTGCGTGGTGAGGCGGTCGTTCGCGTCCTTGAACTTCTCGAAGGCGAAGCGCGGGATCTTGGTGACGACGTAGTCGATCGAGGGCTCGAACGACGCCGGAGTGGCGCCGCCGGTGATCTCGTTGCGCAGCTCGTCGAGCGTGTAGCCCACCGCCAGCTTGGCCGCGACCTTGGCGATCGGGAAACCGGTGGCCTTGGAGGCCAGCGCCGAGGAACGCGACACGCGCGGGTTCATCTCGATGACGACCATGCGGCCGTCCTTCGGGTTGATCGAGAACTGCACGTTCGACCCGCCCGTGTCCACGCCGATCTCGCGCAGCACCGCCAGCGAGGCGTCGCGCATGATCTGGTATTCCTTGTCCGTCAGCGTCTGCGCCGGCGCGACGGTGATCGAGTCGCCCGTGTGCACGCCCATCGGGTCGAGGTTCTCGATCGAGCAGATGATGATGCAGTTGTCCTTCTTGTCGCGGACCACCTCCATCTCGTACTCTTTCCACCCCAGCAGCGACTCCTCGATCAGCAGTTCGCTGGTCGGCGAGGCTTCGAGGCCGCGCTTGCAGATCGTCTCGAACTCTTCCGGGTTGTAGGCGATGCCGCCGCCGGTGCCGCCCAGCGTGAAGCTGGGGCGGATGACGGTCGGGAAGCCCACGGTCTTCTGCACCGCCCAGGCCTCGTCCATCGTGTGGGCGATCCCCGAACGCGCCGAGCCGAGGCCGATGCGCGTCATCGCGTCCTTGAACTTCAGGCGGTCCTCGGCCTTGTCGATGGCTTCCGGCGTGGCGCCGATCAGCTCGCACTTGTACTTGTGCAGCACGCCGTTGCGCCACAGGTCCAGCGCGCAGTTCAGCGCCGTCTGGCCGCCCATGGTGGGCAGGATCGCGTCGGGCCGCTCCTTGGCGATGATCTTCTCCACCGTCTGCCAGGTGATCGGCTCGATGTAGGTGACGTCGGCCGTGGCCGGGTCCGTCATGATCGTCGCCGGGTTGGAGTTGATCAGGATGACCTTGTAGCCCTCCTCGCGCAGCGCCTTGCAGGCCTGCACGCCGGAGTAGTCGAACTCGCACGCCTGGCCGATGATGATCGGGCCGGCGCCGATGATGAGGATGGACTTGATGTCGGTACGCTTCGGCATGGTTACTTCGTCTTCTTCTCGTCCATCAGGCCGGTGAACCGGTCGAACAGGTAACCGATGTCGTGCGGGCCGGGGGAGGCTTCCGGGTGGCCCTGGAAGCAGAAAGCGGGCTTGTCGGTGCGCGCCAGGCCCTGGAGGGTGCCGTCGAACAGCGAGACATGGGTCGCGCGCAGGTTCGCCGGCAGGGTCTTGTCGTCCACCGCGAAGCCGTGGTTCTGGCTGGTGATGCTCACGCGGCCGGTGTCGAGGTCCTTCACCGGGTGGTTCGCGCCATGGTGGCCGAAGGGCATCTTGTAGGTCTTCGCGCCCGATGCGAGCGCCATGATCTGGTGCCCCAGGCAGATGCCGAAGGTGGGGTAGCCGTCCTCGATCAGGTCGCGGGTCGCCGCGATCGCGTAGTCGCAGGGCTCCGGGTCGCCGGGGCCGTTGGAGAGGAACACGCCGTCGGGCTTGAGCTTCTTCACTTCGGCCGCGGGCGTCTTCGCCGGCACCACCGTCACCTTGCAGCCGCGCTCGGCCAGCATGCGCAGGATGTTGCTCTTCACGCCGTAGTCGAAGGCGACCACGTGGTACTTCGCATTCTCCAGGTGCCCGTAGCCGGTGCCGAGATGCCACTCGGTCTGGTCCCAGTCGTAGGACTTGCCGATCGTGACTTCCTGGGCCAGGTCGAGGCCGGCCATGGACTTCTCGGCGCGCGCCTTGGCCACCGCCTCGTCGACCAGCGCCGGCGTGACCTCCTGGCCGTCCTTCAGCGCCATCACGCAGCCGTTCTGCGCGCCCTTGGTGCGCAGGATGCGGGTGAGCTTGCGGGTGTCGACGTTGGCGATGCCCACCGTCTTCTCGCGCTGCAGGTACTGCTGCAGCGTCATGTCGGAGCGGAAGTTGGAGGCGATCAGCGGCAGGTCGCGGATGATCAGGCCGGCGGCATAGACCTTGCGCGCCTCGACGTCCTCGGCATTGATGCCGTAGTTGCCGATATGCGGATAGGTGAGCGTGACGATCTGGTGGGCGTAGCTCGGATCGGTGAGGATTTCCTGGTAGCCGGTGAGCGCCGTGTTGAACACGACTTCGCCGGTGGTGGTGCCAGGAGCGCCGATCGAGTTGCCGATAAAGACCGTGCCGTCAGCGAGCGCCAGGATGGCGGGCGGGAAGGCTCCCTGAAGCGACGAAAGCACTGGGTTCTCCGGTTTTGAGTGCACGGGTACGCCCAGAATCGCGACCGAAAGCCTGGGCTCTCGATGTTGCTTTTGTCGGGGGAGTGGCTGGATGCGCTAGGCGTACCGGGGTGTGCGGGTAAGCCGCTCATTATATCGCGGCGGTATCACCCTTTCTCCTCTGGGGAACGCGCGAGCCTCGCCGGGCGGGGGCGACGCGGATCCGTAGGCCGGGTTCGCCGCAGGCGGCCCAGCATTGCGCGCCGGATCGCTGGGGTCGCCTGCGGCGAACCCAGCCTACGAAGAAGCGGCGAACCCGGCGTCCATGTTCCCCGCTTGCCCCGCCGCGCTCGCGTGCAGGCAGATCGCCGCCGCCGCGCCCACGTTGAGCGACTCCTCGCCCCCGGGCTGGACGATGCGCAGGAACTGCGCGGCGCGCGCGGCCAGCGCCGTGCTGACGCCCTGCCCTTCGTGTCCCAGCACCCAGCCGCAGGGCCAAGGCAGCGTCGCCTGGTGCAGGTAGTCGCCCTGGTGCGAGCTGGTGGCCAGCAGCGGAATCCGCAGCGCGTCCAGGGCGGCAGGCTCCAGCCCTTCGATGAGCTTCAGCCCGAAATGCGCGCCCATCCCGGCCCGCAGCACCTTGGGACTCCAAAGCGCCGCGGTGCCCTTCATCGCCAGCACCTGGCGAAAGCCGAAGGCGGCGGCGCTGCGCAGGATCGTCCCGACGTTGCCGGCGTCCTGCAGGCCGTCCAGCACCACCGTGGGCGCCTGCGCGTCGAGCGTGGACGCCTGCGGCAGCGGCAGCACGAAGCCCATGCGGCCGGGCGACTCCAGCGCGCTCAGGGTGGCGAAGAGGCCGTCCTCGATCACCACGACCTTGCCGCCGGCGTCGTCCCACTGGTGGCCCACCTGGTCGTACCAGGACGCCTGGAACACGGCCAGCGCCGGATGCTGTCCGCGCTGCAGGGCGGCGCGGCAAAGGTGGTCGCCCTCCAGCCACACGCGGCCCTGCTTGCGGTAGGCGGTGCTGTCCTGCGCCAGCCGCCGCAGTTCCTTCAGCAGCGCGTTGTCGCGGGAATGGATGGACTGGGGGCCGGAGGTCACTGCATGTGCACGGACACCGCCACGCCCTCGGCGATGGCGAACTGCGCGGCCACGGGCGCGAAGTGCTTGCGGTGATGCACGCAGGGACCGTGGACGCGCAGCGCCTCCAGGTGCTCGGGCGTGCTGTAGCCCTTGTGCGCCGCGAAGCCGTATTGCGGGAACTGCTCGTGCAGTTCGGCCAGCAGGCGGTCGCGCGTGACCTTGGCGATGATGGAAGCCGCGGAGATCGACTTCACCTTGGCGTCGCCGCCCACGATGGCCTCGGACAGCACGTCCAGCCGCGGCAGCCGGTTGCCGTCCACGAGCACCTTCGCCGGCTTCAGCCGCAGGCCCTCCACCGCACGCTTCATGGCCAGCATGGTGGCGTGGAAGATGTTCAGGGTGTCGATCTCTTCCACCGTGGCGGAGCCGACCGCGCAGCACAGTGCCTTCTCGCGGATGCGGTCGTAGAGCTTGTCGCGCTGCAGCGGCGTCAGCACCTTGGAGTCGGCCAGGCCGTTGATGCGGCGCGTGTCGTCCAGGATCACGGCGGCGGCCACGACGGGGCCGGCGAGCGGGCCACGCCCGGCCTCGTCCACGCCGGCCAGCAGCCCGACCGGGTCCCAGTCCAGGCGCTTCTGCAGCACGCGGATCGGCCGCACCGGGACTTCAGCGCTGGAGGACTTTTTCGATGGCATCGGTGGCGAGGGTGGCGGTATCGCGCCGGAGCTGGCCATGGAGGGCCCGGAATTTCTCCTGCACGCCACGCATTCTGTCAGGGCTGTCCAGCCACGCGGCCAGCGCCCCGCAGAGCGACTCGGGTTTAGCGTTGGACTGCAGCAACTCGGGCACGACGAAATCACTGCACAGGATGTTGGGCAGGCCGATCCAGGGCTGCAGGTGCCGCGGCTTCATCAGCGCGTACGTGAGCCAGTGGGTGCGGTAGGAGATCACCATCGGCCGCTTGAAGAGCGCCGTTTCCAGCGTGGCGGTGCCGCTCGCCACCAGGGCGACGTCGCACGCGGCCAGGACCGCGTGGGACTGGCCGGCGACGATCTTCAGGTTGCGCAGGCCCGGCACGCCGCGGGCGATCTCCTCGATGCGCGCCTGCAGCCGCGGCACGGCGGGCAGCACGAACCAGGCGTCGGGGCGCTGGCGCTGCAGCAGCGCGGCGGCCTGCAGGAAACACGGGGCGAGGTTCTCGACCTCGGAGGCGCGGCTGCCGGGCAGCACCGCGATCACCTCGCCCTGCGCGGGCAGGCCCAGCGCCTGGCGCGCGCCGGCCTGGTCCGGCTCCATGGGAATCACGTTCGCGAGGGGGTGGCCGACGTACGTCGCGTCAATTCCGTGCCGTGCCAGCAGCTCCGGCTCGAAAGGGAAGATGCACAGCACGTGGTCGCAGGCCCGCTTGAGCTTTTCCACGCGCTTCATGCGCCACGCCCAGATGGACGGGCAGACGAAGTGGACGGTCTTGATGCCCGCCGCGCGCAGCTGCGTCTCCAGGCCCAGGTTGAAGTCCGGCGCATCGACGCCGATGAACACGTCGGGGCGTTCGGCCAGCAGCCGCTCGCGCAGCGCATCGCGGATGCCCAGGATCTCGCGCAGGTGGCGCAGCACCTCGATGTAGCCGCTGACCGAGAGCTTGTCGGCCGGCCACCAGGCCTCGAAGCCGCGGGCCTGCATCTGCGGCCCGCCGATGCCGTGCGCGGCCAGCTCCGGCCAGCGCGCGCGCATGGCCTGCAGCACCAGGGAAGCCAGCAGGTCCCCCGATGCCTCGCCTGCCACCAGGGCGAAGCGCGGCGTGCCCGGCATCGCTAGCGCGCGATGCCGCGGCTGGCTGCGGCAAGGAAGGCGCCCATCATGGCGATGTCGCCGGCCGCCTCGGGCGCGGACGGCCCGAGTGCCGCGATCGCCTCGCGCGCCGCCTCCAGCGTGCGCCCCTCGCGGTACAGGAGCTTGTGCATCTGCCTGACCGCGTTGATGCGCTCGTTGCTGAAGTCCCGCCGGCGCAGGCCGACGACGTTGACGCCCCGCACGGCGAGCGGGTTGCCGTCCACCAGCATGAAGGGCGGCACGTCCTGCGAGACCGCGCTGGCGAAGCCGATCATGGCGTGGGCGCCGACCTTCACGAACTGGTGGATGCCAGTGAGGCCGCCCACCGTGACCCAGTCGCCGATCTCCACGTGCCCCGCCAGCGTGGCGTTGTTGGCCAGCGTGGTGTTGTCGCCCACGACGCAGTCGTGCGCCACGTGCACGTAGGCCATGATCCAGTTGTCGCTGCCGATGCGCGTGCGGGCCTTGTCCTGCACGGTGCCGACGTTGAGCGTGACGAACTCGCGGATCGTGTTGCGGTCGCCGATCACCAGCTCGGTCGGCTCGCCCTTGTACTTCTTGTCCTGGTTGGCGGCGCCTACCGAGGCGAACTGGAAGATGCGGTTGTCGCGGCCTATCGTGGTATGCCCCTCGATCACCACGTGGCCGGCCACGGTGGTGCCGGCGGCGATCTTCACGTGCGGGCCGACCAGCGTGTACGGCCCGATCTCGACGCTCGCGTCCAGTTCCGCCTTGGGGTCGACGATGGCGGTGGGATGGATGCTCGCCACTGCGCGGGCCGCCCTTACGCGATGGTGCGCATGGTGCACATCAGCTCGGCCTCGCAGGCGATCTCGTCGCCGACGCGGGCCGTGCCCTTGAACTTGTAGATGCCCGCCTTGTGGCGCAGGATCTCCACGTCCATCACCAGCTGGTCGCCCGGCTCCACCGGGCGCTTGAAGCGGGCGCCGTCGATGCCGGCGAAGTAGATGACCGAGTTGGTGTCGCTGCCGGCGGTCTCGCCGGAGAAAGCCAGCAGGCCCGCCGCCTGCGCCATCGCCTCGACGATCAGCACGCCCGGCATCACCGGGCGGTGCGGGAAGTGGCCCACGAAGAAGGGCTCGTTGATGGTGACGTTCTTCAGCGCCTTGATCGTCTTGCCGGCGTCGACTGCCAGCACCCGGTCCACCAGCAGGAACGGGTAGCGGTGCGGCAGCTTCTTGAGGATCTGGTGGATGTCCATGAGCGGATTCAGAGTTTCTTTTCGAGCGCCTTGATGCGCTCGCGCAGCGTGTGCAGCTGCTTCAGCGTGGCGGCGTTCTTTTCCCAGGCGGCATTGTCGTCGATGGGGAAGATGCCGGTGTACAGGCCGGGCTTTGAAATGGAGCGCGCCACGAAGGAGCCGGCGGAGATGTGCACCTTGTCGGCGATGGTCAGGTGGCCCAGGATCATCGCTGCGCCGCCGATCATGCAGTGCGCGCCTATGGTGGCGCTGCCGGCGATGCCGGTGCAGCCGGAGACCACCGTGTGCCGCCCGATGCGGCAGTTGTGGCCCACCTGGACCAGGTTGTCGAGCTTGACGCCGTCCTCGATGACGGTATCGGCCAGCGCGCCGCGGTCTATGCAGGTGTTGGCGCCGACCTCGACGTCGTCGCCGATGCGCACCGCGCCCAGCTGCTCGATCTTCTCGAAGCCGGCGGCCGTGGGCGCGAAGCCGAAGCCGTCGGCGCCGATCACGACGCCGGGGTGGACGATGCAGCGCGCGCCCAGCACGCAGTCCTCGGCGATGGTCACGCGGGACTTGAGCACCGTGCCGGCGCCTATGCGCGCGCCCCGTTCGACGACGCAGTGCGCGCCTATGCGCACGCCCTCGCCCAGCACCACGTCGTCGGCGATCACGGCGCTCGGGTGGATCGCCGGGCTGGCCTCGCGCGCCTGGGCTCGTTTCCACAGCTGGGTCACGCGGGCGAAGTAGGCGTAGGGGTCGTCGGCGACGATGCAGGCGCCGCGCGCCAGCGCGGCCTCCTTCATGGCGGGCCCGACGATCACGCAGCCGGCGCGCGTAGCGTCCAGCTGGGACCGGTACCGGGGATTGCTCAGGAAGCTCAGCTGCGCGGGGCCGGCGGATTCCAGCGGGGCGATGCCCTCGATGCGCAATGCGGGGTCACCGTGCAGTTCGCCCCCGAGGGCGGCGACGATCCCGGCGAGTTGCAGCGCCACGCCCGTGCGCGCGTCAGCGGACCGCGTTCAGCGCTCGGATCACCTTGTCGGTGATGTCGTGCTTGGGGTTGATGTAGACCGCTTCCTGCAGGATCAGGTCGTACTTCTCCTGCTCGGCGACCTGGCGCACCACGCGGTTGGCGCGGTCGAGGACCTGCTGCAGTTCCTCGTTCTTGCGGGCGTTGAGGTCTTCCTGGAACTCGCGGCGCTTGCGCTGGAACTCGCGGTCCTGGTCGATCAATGCCTTCTGGCGCTGGCCGCGCTGCTGCTCGGTGAGCGTGGGCGCCTCGCGCTCGAAGCGCTCGGAGGCCGTCTTCAGCGCCGCGCCCAGGTCGTTGAGCTCCTTCTCGCGGCGCGAGAACTCCTGCTCCAGCTTGCCCTGGGCCTGCTTGGCGGAGTTGGCCTCGCGGAAGATCCGGTCGGTGTTGACGAAGCCCACGCGGAACTCCTGGGCCTGCACCTGCGCGACGCTGGCCAGCGCACCCAGCAGGAACACCAGGACATGTCGGGTCAGGTACGTCATCAGAAGGAGGTTCCGATCTGGAATTGCAGTCGCTGGATTCTATCGCCAGGCTCCTTGCGGATGGGCTGGGCGATCGCGATTCGCAGCGGGCCGATGGGCGACAGCCAGGACACCCCGAGGCCGGCCGAGGCGCGCAGGTCGCTGAGGGTGAACTTCTGGTCCTCGCCGAACACGTTGCCGACGTCGACGAAGCCGTAGAGGCGCAGCGTGCGGTCGTTGCCGGCGCCGGGGAACGGCGTGATCACCTCCGCGTTCAGGGTGATCTTGCGGGCGCCGCCGATGGAGGCGCCGGTGATGTCGCGCGGGCCCAGGGTGCCCTGCTCGAAGCCGCGCACCGAACCCAGGCCGCCCGAGTAGAAGTTCTTGAACACCGGGTACGGCCGCCCCTCCAGCCCCTTGCCCCAGCCCAGTTCGCCGTTGAAGGCGAAGGTGTACAGCTTCGTGATCGGGATGTACTGCTGGTACTGGTAGTTGCCGCGCAGGTAGCGGGCGTCGCCGGCCACGCCCCACTCGCCGGAGAAGCGCTGGAAGCGGCCGCGGGTGGGCGTGAGCGCGCTGTCGCGGTCGTCGCGCTGCCAGCCCACCGTGAGCGGCAGCGAGGTGCTCGTGTAGCCGAAGCGCTCGGCGTAGACCAGGTAGCTGGCCGGGATGTTGGTGCCGGGCTCGATCTCGGTGCGCTCCAGCGCGCCGCCGAAGAACACGGTGTCCACCTCGCTGAACGGCACGCCGAAGCGCAGGCCCACGCCCGAGGTGATGATCGCGTAGTTGCCGCCCTGGTCGTCGTACGGACGGGAGGTGCGGTGGTAGATGTCGAAGGCGCGCGAGATGCCGTCGGCCGTGAAATACGGGTTGACGCTGTTGAAGGCGATCGTGCGGTTGAACTTGCTGGTGTTGACCTCGAGGCCCAGGTAGTTGCCGGTGCCGAAGGCGTTTTCCTGCTTGAGGGAGAACGACAGGGCCAGCCGCTCGGCGCTGGAGAAGCCGGCGCCCAGCTGCAGCGCGCCGGTGGGCTTCTCGGCCACGGTGACCGTCAGGTCGACCTGGTCGGGCGCGCCGGGGACGTCGCTGGTCTCGACGTTCACGTCCGTGAAGAAGCCGAGGCGGTCGACGCGGTCGCGCGAGAGCTTGATCTTCTCGGCGTCGTACCAGCTCGACTCGAGCTGGCGGAACTCGCGGCGGATCACTTCGTCGCGGGTGCGGTTGTTGCCCGCGATGTTGAGGCGGCGCACGTAGGCGCGGCGCGAGGGCTCGGCCGCCAGCACGAAGGACACGCGGTTGTTGGCGCGGTCGATCTCCGGGCGGGCTTCCACCTGCGCGAAGGCGTAGCCGAAGTTGCCGAAGTACTCGGTGAAGGCCTTGGTGGTCTCCGTCACCTGGTCTGCGTTGTACGGCTCGCCCGGGCGGATCTTCACCAGCGACTTGAACTCCTCTTCCTTGCCGAGGTAGTCGCCTTCCAGCCGCACGCCCGTCACCACGTAGCGTTCGCCTTCCGTGATGTTGACGGTGATGCTGATGTCCTGCTTGTCCGGCGAGATCGCCACCTGGGTGGAATCGATGCGGAATTCCAGGAAGCCGCGCTGCAGGTAGTAGGAACGCAGCGCCTCGAGGTCGGCGTTGAGCTTGGTGCGCGAATAGCGGTCGGACTTGGTGTACCAGGACAGCCAGCCGCCGGTATCGAGCTCCATCTGGTCCTTCAGCGTCTCTTCGCTGAAGGTGCGCGCGCCGATGATGCGCATGTCGCGGATGCGGGTGGGCTCGCCCTCGGTCACCGTGAAGGTGAGGTTGACGCGGTTGCGCTCGATGGGCGTGACCGTGGTCACCACCTCCGCGCCGTACAGGCTGCGGTTGATGTACTGGCGGCGCAGCTCCTGCTCGGCGCGGTCGGCCAGCGCCTGGTCGTAGGGGCGTCCCTCGGTCAGGCCGATCTCGCGCAGCGCCTTCTTCAGCGTGTCCTCGTTGAACTCGCGGGTGCCGACGAAGGAGACGTCCGCCACCGTGGGGCGCTCTTCCACCACCACGATGAGCACGTCGCCGTTGACCTCCAGCCGCACGTCCTTGAACAGGCCCAGCGCGAAGAGGGCCCGGATCGCGGCCGAGCCCTTCTCGTCGTTGTACTGCTCGCCGACGCGGAAAGGCAGCGAGCCGAACACCGTGCCGGGCTCGACCCGCTGCAGGCCCTCGATGCGGATATCGCGCACCGTGAAGGGATCGACGGCCCAGGTATGGCCGGCGAATGCCAGGGCGGCCACGGCCGCAACGGTACGCACGCGCAAGCGCTTGAGTTGTCTTTTCATTGAGTCAGGAAGGCGCCGGCGGGACCCGCGGTCGGCGGCCGCAGCAACGTTGTCGTTCTATCCAAGGAGCCGGGCGAAGTCGTTGAACAGCGCGATCGACATCATCACCAGCAGCACCGCCACGCCACCGCGTTGCAGGCGCTCCATCCACGCGTCGGAGATGCTCCGGCCCGTGACGGCCTCCCAAAGATAATACATCAGGTGCCCCCCGTCCAAGACCGGGAGCGGCAGCAGGTTGAGCACCCCGAGGCTCACGCTGATGAGGGCGAGGAACAGCAGGTACTGCGTGAAGCCCATGCTCGCGGACTTGCCGGCATAGTCGGCGATCGTCAGCGGGCCGCTCAAGTTCCTGATGGACGCCTCGCCGATCACCATGCGGCCGATCATGCGCAGGGTGAGGTCCGAAACCTCCCAGGTGCGCACGATCCCGTTCCACAGGCCCTCGACGGGGCCGTGCCGCACGGTGGTCATGGCGGGCGGCACCCCCACGTAGGCGGCGATGCGGCCGGCGCGCGCGGCGCCCTCGCCCGCCAGGTCAGGCGTCACCGCAACCTGCAGGCGCTGCCCCTGGCGCTCGATGTCCCAGGTGGAGGTGACCGGTCGGCCGTCCTTCACCTGCGCGCGGATCAGGTCGCGCAGCTGCTGCGCGTCGCCGACGGTCTGGCCCGCCAGGCTCAACACCACGTCCCCCTGGCGCAGCCCGGCCCGGGCCGCGGCGCCGTCGGGCATGACCTCGCCCAGCACCGGCGCACTCCAGGGCGCCACGATGCCGACCTTGCGCATCAGCTGGGCGTCGGCGTCGCGCGTATCGATCCGGGACAGGGGCAACAGCACCGCCCGGGTGGCGCCGCCCTGCCCTTCGGCCAGCTCCAGCCGCAGGTCCTTGCCGTCCAGCGCCGCGCGGGTGAGCATCCAGCGCAGGTCTTCGAAGGAGCGCACGGGCCGCGCCGCCTCGCCCCCGAAGGCCGCGTTCGCCACGCGCTCGCCGCCCTTGAGGCCCGCATCGGCGGCCACCGATCCCGCCACCGGCGTGCCGAGGATGGCCACCGGCTCCTGCATGCCGATCCAGTTGACGGCGGCATACAGCAGGATCGCGAGCAACAGGTTGGCCAGGGGACCCGCGGCCACGATGGCGGCACGGGCCTTCAGCGGCTGGGTGTTGAAGGCGCGATGCCGCTCGCTGGCGTCCACCGGGCCTTCGCGCTCGTCGAGCATCTTCACGTAGCCGCCCAGCGGGAAGGCGCCGATGATGAATTCGGTGTCCTGCCCGGGGCGCGGCCGGCGCGGCTTCCAGCTGTAGAGGGTCTTGCCGAAGCCGACCGAGAAGCGCAGCACCTTGACGCCGCAGGCGACGGCCACGCGGTAGTGGCCGTACTCGTGGATGGCGATGAGCAGGCCGAGGGCAACGATGAAGGCGACGACGGTCAGCATGGCAGGACTCCGTGCCTCAGGATGCCAGCTTCCGGATCGCCTCTTCCGCCGCTCGGCGGGCTTCGGCGTCCAGGGCCAGCAGGTCCTGCAGCGTTGCAGGGTTGGAGGGCCTCATCCGTTCCAAAGTTGCAAGGTTTACGGCGTGGATCTGGTCGAAGCGCACGCGGCGTTCCAGGAAGGCGGCCACGGCCACCTCGTTGGCGGCATTCAGCACGGCCGGGGTGCCGGGGGCGGCCGCGAGGCTGTCCCAGGCGAGCTGCAGGCCGGGGAAGCGCTCGCGGTGCCCGCGGCTGTCCAGCGACTCGAAGCTCATGTCGGCCAGCGCGGAGAAGTCCAGCGCCTGGGCCCCGGAGGCGACGCGCTCCGGCCACGCCAGCCCGTAGGCGATGGGCACCCGCATGTCGGGGGTGCCGAGCTGCGCCACCACCGAAGTGTCGCGGTACTGCACCATCGAGTGGATCACGCTCTGCGGGTGGATCACCACCTGCAGCCGCTGCGGCGCCAGGCCGAAGAGGTAGCGGGCCTCGATCACCTCCAGCGCCTTGTTCATCATGGTCGCGGAGTCCACCGAGATCTTGCGGCCCATCACCCAGTTCGGATGGGCGCAGGCCTCCTCCGGCGTCACGCCGCGCAGCGTCGCGGGCTCGCGGGTGCGGAACGGGCCGCCGGAAGCCGTGAGGATGATCTTCTCGACCCGGGGGTCCCAGGTGGACGGGTCTTCCGGCAGCGACTGGAAGATCGCGGAATGTTCGCTGTCGATGGGCAGCAGCGTCGCGCCGCCTTCGTGCACGGCCTGCATGAACAGGTCGCCGCCCACCACCAGCGCTTCCTTGTTGGCCAGCAGCAGCTTCTTGCCGGCGCGTGCGGCGGCCATGCACGACGACAGGCCCGCGGCGCCGACGATGGCCGCCATCACGGCGTCGACGGATTCGTGCGCGGCGATCGTGTCCAGCGCGTCGGCGCCCCGGAGCACGCGGGTCGGCAGGCCGCTGGATTCCAGTTTCGCGGCGAGCGCGCGGCCGGCTTCCTCCTGCGCCATGACGGCGAAAGCCGGGCGGAACTGCAGGCACTGCTGCAGCATCAGGTCCACGCGCGAGGAGGCGCTCAGCGCGAACACCTCGAAGCGCTCCGGATGGCGTGCGACGACGTCCAGCGTGTTGGCCCCGATCGATCCGGTGGAGCCGAGGACGGCGATCTTCTGTTTCATCGTGCAGCCAGCGAGGCCAGCATCATCGCGAGCGGCAGCGTCGGCAGCAAGGCGTCGACGCGGTCCAGCACGCCGCCGTGGCCCGGCAGCAGCTGGCTGGAATCCTTGAAGCCGGCGCTGCGCTTGACCAGCGACTCGGCCAGGTCACCGACCACGCTCATCGCGGCGAGGAAGACGGCGCCCAGCACCACCAGCGGCCAGCCGGCGGCAGCGAGGCGCGAATACAGGCTGGGCACCTGGGCCTGCGCGGCGTTGTCGGCCAGCACCCAGGCAACGGCCAGCACCACCACGCCGGCCATGCCGCCCCACACGCCTTCCCAGCTCTTCTTGGGGCTGATGCTGGCGGCGAGCTTGCGCTGCGTGACGCGGCCGCCGAACGCGCGGCCGGCGAAGTAGGCGAAGATGTCCGCCACCCAGACCAGCAGCAGCACCGACAGCAGGAAGTTCACGCCGATCACGCGCGCCTGCGCCATCGCCAGCCAGGCCAGCACCAGCACGGCGACGCCGCCGAAGACGCGCACCGGGCGCGGGATGCGCGGCCAGCCGTCCACCCCCGCGCGCAGCAGCGCCGCGCCCGCCAGGACCCAGAAGGCGCCCACGACGGTCCACACCAGCGGCGAGGGCTGGCGGATCCAGCCCATGGCCCAGAACAGCAGGCACCAGACGAGCGTGCCGGCGCCCAGCACGATGCTGCCCAGGGGCGAAGATCCGTTGAGGCGGCCCCATTCCCAGCCGCCCGCCGCTATCAGCAGCAAGGTGATGGCGAGGAAGGGTTCGGGCGTGCGCCAGAAAAGCGCCGGCAACAGGATGGCCAGCAGGACGATGGCGGTGATGACGCGTTGCTTGAGCATCGGGGGCCTGCGTTCAGGCGGCCTTGCGGCTGGCGCCACCCGGCTGCGAGACCTGGCCCGAAGTGCGGCCGAAGCGCCGCTCGCGCTTGGCGTAGTCGGCGATGGCGGCATCGAGCGCCGCCGAGTCGAATTCGGGCCAGAGCTTGTCGGTGAAGTAGAGCTCGCTGTACGCGGCCTGCCACAGCAGGAAGTTGCTGATGCGGGTCTCGCCGCCGGTGCGGATGACGAGATCCGGGTCCGGCACGTGCGCCAGCGCCATGGCGCGGTTGAGGCTCAGTTCGGTGATCGTCTCGCCGCGGGCGGCGAGACGGGCCGCCGCCTGCGCGATGTCCCAGCGGCCGCCGTAGTTGAAGCAGATGTTCAGGGTGAGGCGGGTGTTGCCGGCGGTGAGCGCCTCGGCCTGCGCCAGGCCGTTGCGCACCTTCTCCGACAGCGCGGTGCGGTCGCCCACGAAATGGATGCGCACGCCCTCGCCCTGCAGCTGCGGCACCTCGCGCGACAGCGCCACGGCCAGCAGTTCCATCAGCCCGGACACCTCCTCGGGCGGCCGGTTCCAGTTCTCGGAGGAGAAGGCGAAGACGGTGAGGACCTTCACGCCGACGTCGCCGCAATGGCGCACGCACGCACGCAGGGCATCGACGCCCTTCTTGTGGCCGGCCACGCGCGGCAGGTAGCGCCGGGTGGCCCAGCGGCCGTTGCCATCCATGACGATGGCGATGTGGTGGGGGATGACGCGCGGAGCGCTCATAGGGGCTAGAGGCTAGAGGCTGGAGACTAGGGAGAAAGGCACAAGACCCGGGGTATCGCCCTAGCCTCCAGCCTCCAGCCTCTAGCCCCTCCGGCGTCACACCTCCATGATTTCCTTTTCCTTGGACGCCACGAGCTGGTCGATCTCGGCGATGTGCTTGTCGGTCACCTTCTGCACGTCGGCCTCGGCGCGCTTGAGGTCGTCCTCGGTCGCGGTCTTGTCCTTGACCAGCTTCTTCACGTGCTCGTTGGCGTCGCGGCGCAGGTTGCGGATGGCGATCTTGGCGCTCTCGCCCTCGTGGCGCACCAGCTTCGTCATCTCCTTGCGGCGCTCCTCCGACATCGGCGGCATCGGCACGCGGATCAGGTCGCCCATCGAGGCCGGGTTCAGGCCCAGGTCGCTTTCGCGGATGGCCTTCTCGATCTTGGCGCCCAGGCCCTTTTCCCAGGGCTGGACCGAGATGGTCCGGGCGTCCAGCAGGGACACGTTGGCCACCTGGCTGATCGGCACCGAGGAGCCGTAGTAGTCGACGTGCACGGTGTCCAGCAGGCCGGGGTTGGCGCGGCCCGTGCGGATCTTGGTCAGGGTGTTCTTGAACGCGGCGATGGACTGGTCCATCTTGGCCTGCACGTTCTGCTTGATTTCGGCGATCGTTGCCATCTTGCTGCAGCTCCTCTTCTACGCGTACACCAGCGTGCCCTCGTCCTCACCCAGCACCACGCGCTTGAGCGCGCCGTGCTTGATGATCGAGAACACCCGGATGGGCAGTTTCTGGTCGCGGCACAGCGCGAACGCCGTGGCGTCCATGATGCCCAGGTTCCTCGACATCGCCTCGTCGAAGCTGATGCGCGTGTAGCGCTCCGCCGAGGGATCCTTCTGCGGGTCGGCCGAATACACGCCGTCGACCTTGGTCGCCTTGAGCACCAGCTCCGCGCCGATCTCCGCGCCGCGCAGCGCGGCGGCCGTGTCGGTGGTGAAGAACGGGTTGCCGGTGCCGGCGGCGAAGATGACGACCTTGCCCTCTTCCAGGTACTGCAGCGCCTTCGGCCGCACGTACGGCTCCACGACCTGCTCGATGCCGATGGCCGACATCACGCGCGGCACCAGCCCCTGCTTCTGCATGGCGTCGGACAAGGCCAGCGCGTTCATCACCGTGGCCAGCATGCCCATGTAGTCGGCGGTGGCGCGGTCCATGCCCACCGAGCCGCCGGCCACGCCGCGGAAGATGTTGCCCCCGCCGATGACCACCGCGACCTGCACCCCGAGGTGGACCACGTCGGCCACCTCCTGCACCATCCGCACGATGGTCGCGCGGTTGATGCCGAAGGCGTCGTCACCCATCAGGGCCTCGCCCGACAGCTTGAGCAGGATGCGCTTGTGGGCTGGCTGGGCGGCGGACATGAAGGGTTCTCCTGGTGTTATGGGTCGAGTGTAGCGGGGCAGCCCCGGGGACGAAGGGGTCTCAGGCAGCCTGCTTGGCGGCGGCGACCTGCGCCGCCACTTCGGCGGCGAAGTCGTCGGCCTTCTTCTCGATGCCCTCGCCCACCACGTACAGGGTGAAGCCCTTGATCGTGGTGTTGGCGGCCTTGAGCATCTGCTCCACGGTCTGCTTGTCGTTCTTCACGAACGGCTGGTTCAGCAGCGAGACTTCCTTCAGGAACTTCTGCACCGAGCCTTCGACCATCTTGTTCACGATGTCGGCGGGCTTGTTGGATTCGGCGGCCTTCTGCTGGGCGATCGAACGCTCCTTCTCGATCAGCTCGTTCGGCACTTCGGCCGACGACAGCGAGACGGGCTTCATGGCGGCGACGTGCATGGCGACGTCCTTGGCGGCGACGTCGTCACCCTCGTACTCCACCACCACGCCGATGCGGGTGCCGTGCAGGTAGCTCACCAGCTTGCTGCCGCCCTCGAAGCGCTTGAAGCGGCGGAAGCTCATGTTCTCGCCGATCTTGCCGATCAGGCCCTTGCGCACGTCTTCCAGGGTGGGGCCGAAGCCGTCCTGGCTGTAGGGCAGCGCGCCCAGCGCGGCGACGTCCGCCGGCTTGTTCTTCGCGATCAGTTCGGCGGCGGCACGGGCCAGCGCCAGGAAGCTGTCGTTCTTGGTCACGAAGTCGGTTTCGCAGTTCACTTCCAGCAGGGCGCCGGTGGTGCCCTGGATGGAGGCGGCGACCACGCCTTCGGCGGTGACGCGCGAGGCGGCCTTGCCGGCCTTGTTGCCCAGCTTGACGCGCAGCAGTTCCTCGGCCTTCTCCATGTTGCCTTCGGCCTCGGTCAGGGCCTTCTTGCATTCCATCATGGGGGCGTCGGTCTTGGCGCGCAGTTCGGCGACCATGCTTGCGGTGATTGCAGCCATGTTGTCCTCGTATCTCTGTTCAGTTGGATCTGGGTGTGCAAAGGGGGCTCAAGAGCCCCCTTCGTCGCGGGTCGGGCCCGTGGATTACGCGGCGGCGCCTTCCTTGACTTCGACGAACTCATCGCTGCCCGCGGCCACCGCGCGCTGGACGTCGCCCGCGGGGTTGTTCTTGCCCTCGAGGATGGCGTCGGCCATCTCGCGGACATACAGCGTCACGGCCTTGGCGGAGTCGTCGTTGCCGGGGATCACGTAGTCGATGCCCTCGGGGGAGTGGTTGGAGTCCACCACCGCGATGATCGGGATGCCCAGCTTCTGCGCCTCGGCGACGGCGATCTTGTGGTAGCCAACGTCCACGATGAACAGGGCGTCCGGCAGGGTGTTCATGTCCTGGATGCCGCCGATGTCCTTCTCGAGCTTGTCCAGCTCGCGCTGGAACATCAGCTGTTCCTTCTTCGACATGGCGTCGAGGCCGCCTTCCTGCTGGGCCTTCATGTCCTTCAGGCGCTTCAGGGAAGTCTTGACCGTCTTGAAGTTGGTCAGCATGCCGCCCAGCCAGCGCTGGTTGACGAAGGGCATGCCGGCGCGGCTGGCCTCGGTGGCGACCAGTTCGCGCGCCTGGCGCTTGGTGCCGACCATCAGGATGGTGCCGCGGTTGGCGGACAGCTGCCGGGCGAACTTGGTCGCCTCCTGGAACATGGGCAGCGTCTTTTCCAGGTTGATGATGTGGATCTTGTTGCGGTGCCCGAAGATGAAGGGGGCCATCTTGGGGTTCCAGAAGCGGGTCTGGTGTCCGAAATGGACACCGGCTTCCAGCATTTCGCGCATGGATACAGGCATGAGAGCTCCGAAGGTTGGGTCTAGAATCGCCGCCTTGAATCGCAACGGGCTTGTCCGCTGCGACACCTCGAGGGGCGGGATCCGCGATTTGTCTTGCTGACCGCGGCTCGCACCTTGCAAGTGCCGTCCGCAAAACCGCGAGATTCTAGCACAAGCCCCCTCTGCAGCCGCCCCGAGAGCCATGCCCCGAGCCGATCTCCACAGCACCCGCGAACGCCTGCGCCAGGGCCTCACCACCACCGCCGATGAGCTGGCCCGCGCCCGAGCCGTCGCGGAGTCGCCGGCGAACCGCCACGTGTTCCTGCGCACCCGCTTCGAGGAAGCCGCCGCCGAGGCACGCCAGGTGCATCCCGACGCGCTGCTGGCCGGCCTGCCGGTGAGCATCAAGGACCTGTTCGACTTCGCGGGCGAGCCCACGGGCGCCGGCTCCGTCGCCCTGGAAGACGCGGCGCCGGCCACCGCCGATGCGCCCGCGGTCGCGCGGCTGCGCCGGGCCGGCGGCGTGGTGGTGGGCCGCACCAACATGACGGAGTTCGCCTTTTCCGGCGTCGGCGTCAATCCGCACCACGGCACGCCCGTGAATCCCTGCGACCCGGCCAC
The DNA here is from genome assembly GCA_004144865.1 of Comamonadaceae bacterium. GTDB lineage: Bacteria > Pseudomonadota > Gammaproteobacteria > Burkholderiales > Burkholderiaceae_C > Ramlibacter. The sequence continues at coordinate 30,716 of SEAY01000008.1, read as the reverse complement.
GCCGCGCATCCCGGGCGGATCCTCCTCCGGCGGCGCCGTCTCCGTGGCCACGGGGGCCGCCTTCATCGGGCTGGGCTCGGACACCGGCGGGTCCATCCGCATCCCGGCCGCGCTGTGCGGCATCGTCGGCTTCAAGAACACCGCGCGGCTCACGCCGCTGCAAGGCGCTTACCCGCTGTCCACGACGCTGGACACCACCTGCGCCATGACGCGCAGCGTGCGCGACGCGGTGCTGGCCCACGAGATCCTGGCTGCGCGGAAGGTGGCGCGACAGGACAAGCCCCTTTCCCGCTACAAGCTGGCCGTGGCCACCACCCAGATGCTCGATGGCGTGGACGCCACGGTGGGCCGCGCCTTCGAGCGCAGCCTGCGGCGCCTGCGCGACGCCGGCGCCGACATCACGGAGATCCCGCTGGCGCAGATCCGCGACCTGGGCACCATCCAGGCCACGGGCGGCTTCGCGGCCGCGGAAAGCTACGCCTGGCACCGCCAGTTGCTGGCCGACCGCGGCGACCGCTACGACCCGCGGGTGCGCACCCGCATCGAACGCGGCGCGGCCATGAAGGCCTGGGAATACATCGAGCTGCAACAGGCCCGCGCCACCTGGGTGCGCGAGGTCGAAGAAGCGCTTGCCGGCTTCGACGCCGTGCTGTCGCCCACCGTGCCCATCGTGGCGCCACCGATCGCGGACGTCGCCCCGGGCGCCGGGCGCGACGAAGCGTTCTTCCGCATCAACGCCCTCCTGCTGCGCAACCCCAGCGTCGTGAACATGCTGGATGGCTGCGCGCTCTCGCTGCCCTGCCAGTCGCCGGACGAGTTGCCGGTGGGCCTCATGGTCTGGCACGGAGCGCTGCGGGACGATACGATCCTGAACCTTGCCCTGCAGGTCGAGGATCTGCTGTCCCCTGCCCCTCCCCAAGAATGAAAATCGCCATCGTGGGCGCCGGCATCATCGGCGTGACCACAGCGTACGAGCTGGCCGCCGACGGCCACGAAGTGACCGTGTTCGAAAGACACGGCGCCGCTGCGCTGGAAACCAGTTTTGCCAATGCCGGCGTGGTCGCGCCGGGCTACGTCACGCCCTGGGCCAGCCCCGGCATGATGTCCAAGGTCGCCCGCTACATGTTCAGCCGGCACGCGCCGGTGCGCGTGTGCTGGCCGCTCGCCGCCCACGAAGTGCGCTGGATGATGCGCTGGCGCCGGGCCTGCGACCTGGACACCTACCTCGCCAACCGCTCGCGCCTGCAGCGGCTGGCCTTCTACAGCCGCCACCGCCTGCACCAGCTCACCGAGGACCTGCAGCTCGAATACGACCGCAGCACCGGCTACATGGTGCTGCTGCGCGCCGAGAAGGACCGCAAGATCGTGCAGCCCGGCCTGCAGGTGCTGCGCGACGCCGGCGTGAAGTTCCAGGAGGTCGACGCGGCCACGGCGCGCACGCTGGAGCCGGCGATCAATGCCGACACCGAGTTCCTGGGCGCGGTGTACCTGCCCGACGACGAGGTGGGCAACTGCCGGCAGTTCGCGCTGCTGCTGAAGAACCAGGCCCAGGGCCTGGGCGCGCGCTTCGAGTTCAACTGCTCGGTCGCGCCGCTGGATCCGCAGCAGCCCACGGTGCTGCGCGTGACGCGCGACACCAACGCCGTGCCGGACAACCTGCGCTTCGATGCGGTCGTGGTGTGCGGCGGCGTCGCGTCCGCTGGGCTGCTGCGGCCCGTGGGCCTGCGCGTGCCGCTCGCCGCGGTGCACGGCTACTCCATCAGCGCGCCCATCCGCGAGCCGCTCAACGCGCCGCGCAGCGGGGTGATGGACGAGCGCTACAAGGTGGCCATCTCGCGCCTGGGCAACCGCGTGCGCGTGTCGGGCAGCGCCGAGATCGGCGGCCAGCCGGGCGAAAAGCGACCGGGCGCGATCCAGACCCTCTACAAGGTATTGCACGACTGGTTCCCGGGCGCAGCCCAGCACGCCAACACGGGGTCGGCGGTGCAGGAATGGAAGGGCGCTCGACCGATGCTGCCGGACGGACCGCCGGTGCTGGGGGCCACCGGCATCCCGGGCGTGTGGATCAACATCGGCCACGGCTCCAGCGGCTGGGCGCTCGCCTGCGGCAGCGCCCGCGCGGTGGCGGACCTGATGGCCGGGCGCGCACCGGACGTGGACCTCGAGGGGCTGGGCGTCGAGCGCCTGACCACCTGAAGGCGCGGGGGCACAATGCCCCCATGCAGCGCGTCACTCCCGACCGTCCCTGGCCCCTGCACGGGGTGGCGGCGATCCGCCGGCTGGAACAGCGCGCCGCTGCGGCGCTGCCTCCGCACACGCTGATGCAGCGCGCCGGCCTCGCGGTGGCGCGCCTGGCCCTTGCCGTCGCGCCGCATGCGCGCACGGTGTGGGTCGCCTGCGGACCGGGCAACAACGGTGGCGACGGCTTCGAAGCGGCCCTGCACCTGAAGCAATGGGGCAAGGAGCCGGTGGTCACCTGGCTGGGGAACGAGGCGAAGGCGCCCGCGGATGCGCGGGCTTCGCTGCAGCGGGCGCGCGCGGCGGGCGTGCCGGTCGCCGCGGACGCTCCCGCCCATTGGGACCTCGCCATCGATGCGCTGCTCGGGATCGGCAGCACGCGCGCGCCGGAAGGCGCGCTGCTCGCCCAGGTGCGGGCGCTTCGCGGTGGGCCCGTGCTGGCGGTGGACCTGCCCTCGGGGCTGGATGCCGACACCGGACACGCCACGGCGGCGGTGCAGGCGACGCATACGTTGAGCCTGCTGGCGCTGAAGCCCGGCCTCTTCACCGCGCAGGGGCGGGATGCGGCTGGCGCCGTGTGGTTCGATGACCTGCACGTGCCGGCGCAGGACGAGTCGCCCATCGCCCTGCTCTCCGCCCCGCCCGCCGCATCCGTGCGCGCGCATGCCAGCCACAAGGGAAGCTACGGCGACGTGGCCGTGATCGGTGGCGCGCCGGGGATGGCGGGCGCCGTGCTGCTCGCCGCGCGCGCCGCGCTGCACCACGGCGCCGGCCGCGTGTTCGCCGGCTTCCTCGATCCCGCGGCGCCGGCGATGGACCCTTTGCAGCCGGACCTGATGGTGCGCGCCTGGGACAGCCTCGACCTGAAGGGCATGGCGGTCGCCTGCGGCTGCGGCGGTGGCGCGGCGGTGCGCGAGGCCCTGCCGCGCGCGATGAACGCGGGGGCGCTGGTGCTCGATGCGGATGCGCTGAATGCCGTGGCCGCCGACGCGCAGTTGCAGGCGCTGCTCGCCGCGCGCGGCCGCCGCGGCGCTCCCACGGTGCTGACGCCGCACCCGCTGGAGGCGGCGCGGCTGCTGGGGACGGGCACGGCCCAGGTTCAGGCCAACCGGCTCGCGGCGGCGCGCGAACTCGCGCAGCGTTTTGGCAGCACGGTGGTCCTGAAGGGTTCGGGCAGCGTGATCGCGGCTGCGGACGGTTCCGTGCGGATCAACCCCACGGGCAACGCGCGCCTGGCGATCGCCGGCACCGGCGACGTGCTCGCGGGCATGGTGGCGGCGCGGCTCGCTTCAGGCGAGGATGCGTTCACCGCGGCGAGCGGCGCGGCCTACCTGCACGGGCTGGCGGCGGATCGGTGGCCGCAGGAGATCCCCCTCACCGCGGCCGGATTGGCAATTTCGTAGGTCGGGGTGACGGAGGAACCCCGACACCCCGGTGCATCACCGGGGTGCGGCTTCGCGCGCACCGCCGGCCTACGGGAGATTCACCCCCGCCCCACGAACGGCATCTTCGTCGCCATCACCGTGTGGAACAGCACGTTCGCCTCCAGCGGCAGGTTGGCCATGTACAGGATCGACTGGCCGACGATCTCCACGTCCATCAGGGGCTCCACCGCGATCTCGCCGTTGGCCTGCGGCACGCCGCGGGCCATGCGCGCGGCCATGTCGGTCTGCGCGTTGCCGATGTCGATCTGCCCCACCGCGATGTCGTACTTGCGGCCGTCGAGCGAGGCTGCCTTGGTCAATCCGGTCACCGCGTGCTTGGTCGCGGTGTAGGCGATCGAGCTCGGGCGCGGCGCATGCGCGGAGATGGAGCCGTTGTTGATGATGCGGCCGCCCCTGGGCTGCTGCGACTTCATCACGCGGAAGGCGTTCTGGATGCCGTAGAACATGCCATTGAGGTTGGTGTCCACCACCCGCTTCCAGTCGGCCACCGCCATGTCCTCCAGCGGATTGGCGGGCAGCCCGGTGCCGGCGTTGTTGAACAGCAGGTCGACGCGGCCGAAGGCCTTCACGGCGGCGTCGAACAGCGCGCGCACCGAGTCCGGATCCGTGATGTCGGTCGGCACCGCGAGCGCGTTGCCCGCCGACTGCTGCACCACCTCCTGCAGCGGCTCGGGCCTGCGGCCGGCGACGACCACTTTCCACCCGCCGCCCAGCAGGGCCTGCGCCGCGGCGCGCCCGATGCCGGTGCCGCCGCCCGTGACGATCGCGACCCGCCCGGCCGCCGCTGGATTCGTAGCCATCTTCTGTCCCCTTGTGTTCTCGATGTCAGCGGCGCGGCTTGCGCGCCGCCCGCGTCTTGGAAGCCGCCTTCTTGGCGGCCGATTTCGGCGCATCCAGCGGTGACTTCTTGCCCTTGGCCGTCGCCTTCTTGGCGGCGCGCTTGGCCGAGGCCTTCGCCGGCACGCCGCCCTCGCTGCCGGGCACGCCCTTGTCCTTCATGGCGCGGGCCGCGAACTCGTCGCCTTCGCGCACCAGGCGGAAGTCGATCTTGCGGCCGTCCAGGTCGACGCGGCTCACCTGCACGCGCAGCCGCGTGCCGATGGCGTAGCGGATGCCGGTGCGCTCGCCGCGCAGCTCCTGCCGCGCCTCGTCGAACTTGAAGTACTCGCCGCCCAGTTCGGTGATGTGCACCAGGCCTTCGACGTACAGCGCGTCCAGCGTGACGAAGATGCCGAAGCTGGTGGCGGCCGTGACGACGCCGGAGTACTCCTCGCCGAGGTGGTCGCGCATGAACTTGCACTTGAGCCAGGCCTCGACGTCGCGGCTGGCCTCGTCGGCCCGGCGTTCGTTGGCGCTGCAGTGCAGGCCCGCGGCCTCCCACGCCTGCATCTCGCGGGGCGAGGCGGCGATCTTGGGCCGGGGCCGCTGCGTCGGCGGCGCGGCGCGCGCGGCCAGGCGGCGCGAGAGCTTCTCGTGCGCCTCGCCCGGGGTGGGCAGCACCGGCAGCTGGTAGCGCTCCTTGGCCAGCACCGCCTTGATCACGCGGTGCACCAGCAGGTCGGGATAGCGCCGGATGGGGCTGGTGAAGTGCGTGTAGGCCTCGTAGGCCAGGCCGAAGTGGCCGCTGTTGATGGGCGTGTAGATCGCCTGCTGCATGGAGCGCAGCAGCATCGTGCTGATCTGCTGCGAGTCCGGCCGGTCCTTGGTGGCCAGCGCGATCTTCTGGAACTCGCCCGGGGTGGGATCGTCCGAGATCGTCATGCCCACGGCCAGGGCCTTCAGGTAGGTGCGCAGGATCTCCTTCTTCTCCGGCGTCGGGCCTTCGTGCACGCGGTACAGCCCCGGGTGCGCCGCCTGCTGGATGAAGTCGGCCGCGCACACGTTGGCGGCGAGCATCGCCTCCTCGATCAGCTTGTGCGCGTCGTTGCGCACGCGCGGAACGATCTGCTCGATGCGCCCGTTCTCGTCGCAGATGATCTGCGTCTCGGTGGTCTCGAAGTCCACGGCCCCGCGGGCATTGCGCGACTTGAGCAGCGCGCGGTACACGTCGTGCAGGTCCAGGAAGTGCGGCACCAGGTCCTTGCGGCGCGCGGCCTCGGGACCGCGCGTGTTGGCCAGGATCGCCGCCACCTCGGTGTAGGTCATGCGGGCGTGGCTGTGCATCACGGCCGGATAGAACTGGTAGGCGTGGACGTCGCCGGCCGCAGTGACCAGCATGTCGCAGACCATGCACAGGCGGTCCACTTCCGGATTGAGCGAACACAGCCCGTTGGACAGCTTCTCCGGCAGCATGGGGATCACGCGGCGCGGGAAATACACGCTGGTGGCGCGCTCGTAGGCATCGACGTCGATCGCGTTGCCGGTCTCCACGTAGTGGCTCACGTCGGCGATCGCGACCAGCAGGCGCCAGCCCTTGGCGCGGCCCACCTTGGCCGGCTCGCAGTACACGGCGTCGTCGAAGTCGCGGGCGTCCTCGCCGTCGATGGTGACCAGCGGCACGTCGGTCAGGTCCACGCGGTTGCGGCGGTCCTGCGGGCGCACCTTGTCCGGCAGCGAGCGCGCCTGCGCGATGCAGGCGTCGGAGAACTCGTGCGGCACGCTGTACTTGCGCACCGCGATCTCGATTTCCATGCCGGGGTCGTCGACCTCGCCCAGCACTTCCTTCACGCGGCCCACGGGCTGGCCGTAGAGGCTCGGCGGCTCGGTCAGTTCGACCACCACCACCTGGCCGGCCTTGGCGAGGCCGGTGGCGCCCTTGGGGATCAGCACGTCCTGGCCGTAGCGCTTGTCTTCCGGCGCCACCAGCCACACGCCGCTCTCGTGCAGCAGCCGGCCGATGATGGGATGCGGCGGCCGCTCGACGATCTCGAGCACGCGCCCTTCGGGACGGCCCTTGCGGTCGTGCCGCACGATCTTCGCGCGCACGCGGTCGCGGTGCAGCACCGCGCGCATCTCGTTGGGAGGGAGGTAGATGTCGGCTTCGCCGTCGTCGCGCACCACGTAGCCGTGGCCGTCGCGGTGTCCCTGGATCACGCCCTCGATCTCGTCGAGAAGGCCGCTACCGTTGTTTCGTTCGATATTCTTGATATACAATCTTGTTTTTCCTGAAATGCCCAGGTGGCGGAATTGGTAGACGCACTAGTTTCAGGTACTAGCGGGTAACTCCGTGGAGGTTCGAGTCCTCTCCTGGGCACCAAATCTTTCCAGAAATCCCGGCTTCGCCGGGATTTTCCGTTGATCCCGGCTTCGCCGGGATTTTTCTTTGGAAGGACTCGAACGTGTCCGTGGAGGTTCGAGTCCTCTCCTGGGCACCAACTCTCGACACGAGAGCGATGATAAGGCCGGCGCAAGCCGGCTTTGTTGTTTCTGGGCGCGATATTTCTATCCGTCGTCCCCGCGGAGGCGGGGACCCAGAGCATCCGCAAGCCTTGGATTCCCGCGTGCGCGGGAATGACGTGCAACGGGCGATCAGATCGGCTCGGCCACCAGGTCGTGCCCGTCGGTGGACACGATCCGGGCCTGGGTGAACTCGCCCACCGCGAGGCGCTTGCTCAGCTTTTGCGGCGGCAGCAGCCGCACGGTACCGTCGATCTCGGGCGCGTCCGCGTACGAGCGGCCGACGCCGCCCTTCTTGCCGAGCGCCGGGGCCGAATCCACCAGCACCTGCATCGTCCCGCCCACGCGGCGCTGCAGCTTGGCGGCCGACACTTCCTCGGCCACCGCCATGAAGCGCGCGCGGCGTTCCTCGCGCACTTCCTGCGGCAGCATGCCCGGGATCTCGTTGGCCGCGGCGCCGTCCACCGGGCTGTAGGCGAAGCAGCCGGCCCGGTCGATCTGCGCCTCGCGCACGAAGTCCAGCAGGTGCCGGAACTCCTCTTCGGTCTCGCCGGGAAAGCCCGCGATGAAGGTGCTGCGGATCACGAGTTCGGGGCAGATCTCGCGCCAGCGGGCGATGCGCTCCAGGTTCCGCTCGCCGCTGGCGGGGCGCTTCATCCGGCGCAGCACGTCCGGGTGGCTGTGCTGGAAGGGGACGTCCAGGTACGGCAGCACCCGGCCTTGCGCCATGAGCGGAATCACTTCGTCCACATGTGGGTATGGATAGACGTAATGCAAGCGCACCCAGGCGCCGTGCGGCTCCGCCAGTTCGCCCAGCGCCTGCACCAGTTCCAGCATGCGCGTGCGCACCGGGCGGCCGTCGAAGAAGCCTGTGCGGTACTTCGTGTCGACGCCGTACGCCGACGTGTCCTGGCTCACCACCAGCAGCTCCTTCACGCCGCCCTCGAACAGAGCCCGGGCCTCCTTCAGGACGTCGCCGATGGGACGGCTCACCAGGTCGCCGCGCAGCGACGGGATGATGCAGAAGGTGCAGCGGTGGTTGCAGCCCTCGCTGATCTTCAGGTAGGCGTAGTGCTTCGGCGTGAGCTTGATGCCCGCGGCGGGCACCAGGTCGAGGAAGGGATCGTGCGGCTTGGGCAGGTGCGCGTGCACCGCGTCCATCACCTCCTGGGTGGCGTGCGGGCCGGTGACGGCGAGCACGGAGGGGTGGACCTCCGCCACCATGTTGCCGCCGGCGTCGCCCTTGCGCGCGCCCAGGCAGCCGGTGACGATCACCTTGCCGTTGGTAGCCAGGGCCTCGCCGATGGTGTCGAGGCTTTCCCTCACCGCGTCGTCGATGAAGCCGCAGGTGTTGACGATCACCAGGTCCGCCCCCTCGAAGGTCTTGGACGTGGCGTAGCCCTCGGCGCTCAGCTGCGTGAGGATCAGTTCGGAATCGGTCAGGGCCTTGGGGCAGCCGAGGCTGACGAAGCCCACCTTCGGGGTGGTCGTGGTCGTCGCAGGGACGGCGGTCTCGCTCATCCCCCTATTGTCCCTGAAGCGGAAAGACCTATTTCTTGATGCCGAACGCGCCGAGCATCTGCTCGGTGTTCTTCTGCATCTGCTCCTGCATCTTCTCGAACATCGCGCGGGACTGCTCGGCACCCTGCAGCATGGGGTTGGGCATGCTCATGAACTGCGACCACATCTCGGGCGTGAAATTCTTCGTGCGCTCCGCCATCTGGCCCTGCAGGTCGGTGAAGGCCTGGACGTTCTTCTCGAGGTAGCTGCCCATGAAGCCCTGCATCGCGTGGCCGTAGAAGCGGATGATGTTGGCCAGCGCCGCCTCGGTGAACATCGGGGCGCCGCCCGCCTCTTCCTCCAGGATGATCTGCAGCAGGATGCTGCGCGTGAGGTCCTCGTTGGTCTTGGCGTCGCGCACCACGAACGGATGGCTGTCCATCACCAGCTGCTTCACCTCGGCCAGCGTGATGTAGGTCGAAGTCTCCGTGTCGTAGAGCCTGCGGTTCGGATACTTCTTGATCACGCGCTGCGCCGGCTTGGCCGCGCCGTTCGCTTTCTTGCTGGTCACGGACAAGACTCCTCTGGGGCGGGTTCGGCGCCCGCACTGTTGCGTTGCAGCAGATTCTAGGGAGGCCCCGCCACCCCGGATGCGGGGTCAACCCTTACCGGCGCCGCGCCGCGCGAACGGCCAGCGCAACCGGTGGTACTACACTCCCACGGATGGGATTGTCCGCGAGCCTCGTGGTCCTCGCGCTGCTGATCGCCTGCAGCGCCTTCTTTTCCGTGGCGGAGATTTCCCTGGCCGCCGCGCGCCGCGTACGGCTGCGCCAGATGGCCGCCGATGGCGACGCCCGCGCGGAGCGCGTGGCCGAAGTGCAGAGGCAGCCCGGCGACTACTTCACCGTCATCCAGATCGGCCAGAACATGGTGGCCATCCTCGGCGGCATCGCCGGCGAAGCCGCGCTCACGCCGCACGTTGCGCGCGGCGTGCGCCTGCTGGGCCTGGAAGGTGCGGCCGATACGCTCGGCTTCGTGCTCGCCTTCCTGATCGTCACCTCGCTGTTCATCCTGTTCTCCGACCTCTTCCCCAAGCGGCTGGGGATGGCGGAGCCCGAACGCATCGCCGTGCGCGTGGTCACGCCCATGCTGTGGTGGACGCGCCTGCTGCATCCCATGGTGTGGCTCTTCAGCGGCCTCGCCGCCCTGCTCTTTCGGGTCTTCGGCCTGCCGCAGCAGCGCGACGACCGCATCACCCAGGCCGACATCGTGGCGCTGGCGGCCGCCGGTGCCGAGGCCGGCGTGCTGCACGCGCAGGAGCAGCAGGTGATCGAGAACCTGTTCGAGATGGAGACGCGCACCGTCGAGACCTCGATGACCGCGCGCGACCACATCGTGTTCTTCCTGCAGGACGAGGACGAGGCCATCATCCGCGCCCGCATCGCCGCCGAGCCCCACTCCACCTACCTGGTGTGCGACAAGTCGATCGACAACGTCGCCGGCTACGTGGACGCGGCCGACCTCTTCGCCCGCGTGCTGCGCGAGGAGCCCATCGTGCTCAAGGGCGAAGGTGCCAAGGGCCTGCTGCAGAAGGCGCTGCTGGTGCCCGACCGGCTGACGTTGTCGGAAATGCTGGTCCAGTTCCGCCAGGCGCACGAGGACTTCGCGGTCATCGTCAACGAATACAGCCTGGTGGTGGGCGTGATCACCCTCAACGACGTGATGAGCACCGTCATGGGCAGCCTGGTGGCGCCCGACGACGAGAGCCAGATCGTGCGGCGCGAGGACGGCTCCTGGCTGATGGACGGCCTCACCCCCGTGGTGGAAGTAATGCGGGCCATCGACGCCGACCCCGCCGAACTGCCGCAGCGCGGGCAATACGACACGCTGGCCGGCTTCCTGATGGTGATGCTGCGCCGCATCCCGCGCCGCACCGACGCGTTCGTCTGGAACGGCTACCGCTTCGAGGTGCTGGACGTGGACAGCTCGCGCATCGACCAGGTGATGGTGATGCGGGTGCAGGCGCCGGTGGGGCTGGCGCTGGAATCGGCGGCCTGAGCCGCGAACCAAAGGAAAAAGGCCCGCATTGCTGCGGGCCTCGTCCGGAGATTGGTAGGCGCGATTGGACTCGAACCAACGACCCCCACCATGTCAAGGTGGTGCTCTAACCAGCTGAGCTACGCGCCTGTCGTTGAGCCTGCAATTCTAACCCAGAATTTCCGCGTCCCGCCGCGGGCCCTCACCGCCGTCGCGCGGCGCGCACGCCTTGTACCTCCCGGACGACGGTGAGCACCTTCGCCAGCCGCTGCGAATCGGCGATCTCCACGGTGAACGTCATCCAGGCCGTGCCCTTGACGGATTGCGTCTGCACGCCGATCACGTTCATCTTCTCCTTGGCGAAGACCTCGGAGATGTCGCGCAGGAGGCCGTGCCGGTCCGCGGCCTCGATCGCCACGTCCACCGGGTAGACCGCATCGTCGCCCTTGCGCTTGCCCCACTCCACCTCGATCACCCGCTCGGGGCTGCGCGTGGCGATCTCGCGGAAGCTGGCGCAGTCGTTGCGGTGGATGCTCACGCCCTTGCCGCGCGTGACGAAGCCGCTGATCGCGTCCGGCGGCGCCGGTTTGCAGCAGCGCGCCAGCTGCGTCATGAGCGAATCGACGCCCACCACCAGCACGCCGCCCTTGGGCGACTTGGCCTGCACCGGCCGCGACTTCTTCAGCAGCAGCGCCTCGTCCTCCGAGGGCGCCGGCGCCTGCGGGTGCAGCAGCACCTCGATGTTGCGCAGGGAGAATTCGTCCTTGCCCACCACCGCGAACAGGTCCTCGGCCGACTTGAACCCGAGCTGCGACGCGAGGTCCTCCAGCTTGATCGCCGTCCGGCCCTCGCGCTGCAGCAGGCGCTCCACCAGTTCGCGCCCGCGCGCCACCGTCTCGTGCCGCACCTGCTCGTTGAACCACGCGCGCACCTTGGCGCGGGCCCGGTGGCTCGCGAGGAAACCCAGGTTCTCGTTCAGCCAGTCGCGCGAGGGCCCGCCCTCCTTCGCCGCCACGATCTCCACCGTCTGCCCGTTGGCCAGCGGCTTGTTCAGCGGCACCATCGCGCCGTCGACGCGCGCGCCCCGGCACCGGTGGCCCAGGCTGGTGTGCAGGCTGTAGGCGAAATCGACCGGGGTCGCGCCCCGGGGCAGCTCCACGATGGAGGCCTGCGGCGTCAGCACGTAGATGCGGTCCTCGAACAGGCCCTCGGCGCCGCCCGCGAGGTCGCGCTCCCAGGCCAGCAGCTGGCGCAGCACGGCGATCTTGGCGTCGTAGTCGCTGGAGGCGCTGACCCCGGCATAGCCCTTGTGGCCCGCTTCCTTGTAGGCCCAGTGCGCCGCCACGCCATGCTCGGCGTGCTCGTGCATCGCCAGCGTGCGGATCTGGATCTCGATGGGCCGCCCGGCCGCGTCGCGCACCACCGTGTGCAGCGACTGGTAGCCGTTCGGCTTCGGCTTGGCGATGTAGTCGTCGAACTCCTCGAGCAGGGGCGAGAAGCGGGTGTGCACCCAGTCGAGGGCCGCGTAGCAGTCGCGCACCTCGGGGACGATCACGCGCAGCGCGCGCACGTCCAGCACCTGCTCGAAGTCGAGCGACTTGCCGCGCATCTTCCTGACGATGCTGTAGATGTGCTTGGGGCGGCCATGCACCTCGGCGCGGATGCCCTGCGCCTTCAGGTCGGCCTCGAGCTGCGTGCGCAGTTGCTCGACGTACTGCTCGCGCTCCACGCGCTTCTCGTCCAGCCAGCGGGCGACGCGCTTGTACGTTTCCGGCTCCAGGAAGCGGAAGGCCAGGTCCTCCATCTCCCACTTCACCTGCCAGATGCCCAGCCGGTTGGCCAGGGGCGCGAAGATCTGCACGGCCTCGCGCGCCATTCCGGGCGGCGCGGCCTGCTTCGTGGCGGCGTAGTAGCGCAGGGTCTGCAGGCGCGAGGCCAGGCGCAGCATCACCACCCGCAGGTCGCGCGAGAAGGCGAGCAGCATCTTGCGCACGTTCTCGGTCTGCAGCAGCGGATCGTCGCGGTGCGCCGAGCCGGCGTCGCGCGCCTGCCGCTGCACCGCGACCAGCTTGGTCGTTTCGATCGCGAGTGCCGCGTAGCTCTCGCCGAAGGCCTTGGCGATCACCTCCTGCGGCTTGTTCAGGTGCGGGCAGGCGTACACCAGGTAGCTCGCGGCCTGCATGGCCTCGGAGCCGCCCATGGCCTTGAGGATGTGGGCCACCGCATCGGCGTGCGCCAGCGTGTTCTCGCCGGTCTCGAGGGTCTCGCCGGCGATCAGCGGCTCGGCGAACGCCCGGGCCCGCGCAAGCGCGTTCGGCTGCTGCGGCAACGCCTGCTCGGCGGCCGCCACCAGCTCGGGCACCGCCGTGCCCTCACCCCGTTCCGCTGTATGGCTTTTCATCGGGATCCGGTTCGGTGGACAGCAGGAAGGAGGCGACGGCCTCCACCTGGTCGGGTGCCATGAGCGTGGGAGCGTGCCCCACGCCTGCGAATTCGACGAGCCGCGGCTTCGGTCCGCGCTCCATCATGGCCTGCGCCGTCTGGTGCGACAGCAGGTCGGACTCCGCGCCGCGAAGCAGCAGCGTGCGGGCGCAGATGTTGTCGTACAGCTGCCAGAGCGCGGCCTGGCCCGCCGCGGCCGCGCGCTCGTCCAGCGCGCGGAAGGGCACGGCGATGCTGGGGTCGTAGTGCAGCGTGAAGCCGCCGGCGTCGCGCGGCCGCACCATGGCCTGCGAGAGCAGCAGCCACTGCTCCGGCGTGTGCGGTCCGAAGCCCTGCGAGACCTGCCACATCGCCTCGGCTGCCTGCTGCACGGAGTCGAAGCGGCCGGTCTGGCCGAGGTAGGTGCCGATGCGCTGCAGGGCGTTCCACTGGATCACCGGGCCCACGTCGTTCAGCACGAGGCGGCGCACCGGCACGGGCAGCGGCAGCTGGGGCGCGCCGGCCAGCGTCATGCCGATCAGCCCGCCCATGCTGGTGCCCACCCAGTCGAAGGTGCGCACCGGCGCGGCGGCATGCAATGCACCGACCAACTGCAGCATGTCGGCCGCATAGGTGGGGATGCCGTAGCCCATGGGATCGGCCAGCCAGTCGCTGCGGCCGCGGCCGACCACGTCGGGGCAGGCGATGCGCAGCGGCTGCGGGCTGCGCGCCAGCAGCTCCCGGGCGAGCGTGTCGAAGTCGCGCCCCTGCCGCGACAGGCCGTGCGCGCACACGACGAGGTGCGGGGCGCGCTCGTCGCCCCACAGCCAGTACGCCATGCGATGGCTCCCGGCCGTGTCCGGGCAGGATACGTAGTTCAGCGTAGGGACGGTCATGGATGCGCGGAGGGACGGGTTGCGATTACGCTCGCCGTTTCCGCGTCATCGTAAAGCAATCCCGTCAGAGGAGATTTCCCATGCTGAAAGGCAAGACCGCCCTCGTCACAGGCTCCACCAGCGGCATCGGCCTCGGCATCGCCAAGGCCCTGGCGCGCCAGGGCGCCAACATCGTGCTGAACGGCTTCGGCGACAGCGAAGGCCCGAAGGCCGAGGTGGCGGCGCTCGGGGTGAAGGTCGGCTACCACGGCGCCGACATGGGCAAGCCGGCCGACATCGAGGCGATGATGAAGTACGTCGCCCAGGAGTTCGGCCGCACGGACATCCTGGTGAACAACGCCGGCATCCAGCACGTCTCGAGCATCGAGGACTTCCCGCCCGAGCGCTGGGACGCGATCCTCGCGATCAACCTCACCAGCGCCTTCCACACCACGCGGCTCGCCCTGCCCGCCATGAAGAAGGCCAACTGGGGCCGCATCATCAACGTGGCGTCGGTGCACGGCCTGGTGGCCTCGGCGCAGAAGTCCGCCTATGTCGCGGCCAAGCACGGCATCGTCGGCTTCACCAAGGTGACCGCGCTGGAAACGGCCACGACGGGCATCACCTGCAATGCGATCTGCCCCGGCTGGGTGCTGACGCCGCTGGTGCAGAAGCAGGTCGACGCCAAGGCCGCGGCGATGGGCCTGTCGAACGAGGAAGCCAAGAAGCAGCTGCTGGCCGAGAAGGAGCCGTCGCTGCAGTTCACGACCCCCGAGGAGCTCGGCGAGCTGGCCGTGTTCTTCTGCTCCGAAGCGGCGAAGAACGTGCGCGGCGTGGCGTGGAACATGGATGGGGGCTGGGCGGCGCAGTAGGGCGCCGGGAACCCTGCGTCCATGACGTTGCGTCGTAGGGTGGGCAGCTTGCTGCCCACCAATGCGCCGGACGGTGGGCAGCAAGCTGCCCACCCTACGGGCCATGAGCCGGGCTCACTCCCCCAGCGTCAGGTCGTAAGGATGCGTCAGCTCGAACCGGCACTCCGCCAGGTCGAAGTCCCAGCGCTCCACGCGGCACAGGCGGGGGGCGCCTTCCACGGGCGCCGTCCAGCGGATCACGTTCACGGAATTCGGCGAACCGTGGCGCACGCGGTGCGACAGCGCCGTGCCGGCCTGCACGCAGTACAGCGAGCGCGGCGCCGCGGGTTGCACCAGCGAACAGACGTCGCTCACGTACGGCAGGTGGATGTGTCCACCGAGCACCAGGTCCGCGCCGGCGCGGGCCCAGGCCTGCACGGCCACCTCGCCCCCATGCAGCCGGTCCTTCTCGTCCTCGGGCCGCATCACGCAGGCGGGCTGGTGGGTGACGACGACGCGCAGCTGCTCGCGCCGCGCTTCGCGCAGGCGGTGCACCACGCGGTTCACCTGCTTGACGGAGACCTCGCCGTCCTTGTGCCGGTGCGGCCGCGTGGTGTTCACGCCGATGACGAGCAGGTCCCCGAACTCCAGCTCCGGCTCCAGGTTGCCGCCGAAGGCCGCCTTGTAGCCGCCATACGGCGAGAACATCCGCGCCGCCACGTTGTAGAGCGGGATGTCGTGGTTGCCCGGGAGCGTGAGGAGGTGCTTCACCTGCAGCGAGTCGCAGAACGCGCGCGCGGCGGCGAACTGGGCGCTGCGCGCGCGCTGGGTGATGTCGCCGCTCAGGATCACCGCGTCCGGCGCCTGTTCGCGCGCGAGCCGCTGCAGCGCCTCCACCACGGGAGGCTCCTCGGTGCCGAAATGGGTGTCGGAAATGTGCAGCAGGACCGTCATTGGGGCGGCAGCCTCTCCTCCAGCGGGGGAAGCATCACGCGCAAGGGCTGGGGGGCGACGGTGAAGCGCACCGGCATCTCCATCCACTGCACTTCGCCGTCGGTGGCCACCTTCAGGCGGCGCGCCTTGCGCGCGCTCACCGTCAGCGAGCGCAGCGGAAAGCTTTGCAGTTCGCGCTCGTCACCGAGCCGGCCGAAGGCGGCGGCCGCGAGCAGCCGCAGCTTCGTCCACCACGGCATGTCCGGCGCGAGCAGGCAGGCCATGCGGCCCCTGCCCACCTGCTCCACCACGTAGTCCTGGATGCCCAGCCGCTGCAGCTGCAGGCGGTTGTTGCACAGGAACACGGTGGCCGTGCGCAGCTTGGTGAGCTCGCCGTCCATCTCGGCGTCCAGCACCAGCTGCATGCGCCATTCCATCAGGCTCTTGAAGGCGGACGCCATCGCGATCCAGCGGCGCCGGCCCAGCTTCTGCTTCACGCGCTCGCGGTCGGCCAGCAGCTTGGGATAGAGCCCCACCGAGGCGTTCACCAGGAACACCTTCTCGTTGACCAGGCACACCTGCACCGGCTCGGGCTGCGCGCGCAGCAGGGCGCGCGTGGCTTCGGCCGCCTCCAGCGGCAGGCCCAGCTCGCGCGCGAAGAGGTTGAAGGTGCCCTGCGCGATCAGCCCCAGCGCGCAATCCTGCGCCAGCGCCGCCTGCGCGGCCGCGTTGATGGTGCCGTCGCCGCCGGAGGCGACCATCACGCCGCCCTCCGCCTTGGCCAGCCGCGCGGCCTGCTGGCAGGCCTGCACGATCTCGCCCGGCTGCACAGGAACGAAGCGGTAGCGGCGGCCCGCCTGGCGCAGTTCGGCCTCCACGGCCTCCCGCACCACGTCCTTCTCGCCGGCGCCGGAGCGCTGGTTCATGACGATGAAGAACTCGGGGTCCGCCGCCGGCGCGCGCGGGGCGGCCGGGGCGGCTTCCTGGACTTCGGGGGCGAGCGCAAGCATGGCCACAGCTTAGCTGGCCGTGCCAGCCCAGCCTGTCGGACTGCAGCCTGCGCAGTCCGCGCCAGCCGCCGTCGCGCGTCAGCGCAGCTGGACGGAGCCCGAGACGGTGACCACGACTTCGGCCTTGCCCGGCTCCACCGGGACGGGCGAATCGGAGGCGACCCGCGCTTCCTGCGCCGCCATGCGGAAGCGCGGCTGGAACCCGGGCTCGTTCGTGTTCACCGCCACTTCGCGCAGCGTGTAGCCGCTGAAGCCGAAGCCCTTGGCGAGTTCGGCGGCCTTGGCCTGGAAGCGCTCGATGGCCGTCGCCTGCGCCTGGGTCTCGACGCGGGCGCGCTGCTCGCGGCTCAGGCCGAACTGGACACCGCCCATCGTCATGGTCTGGATGCGCCCGGCGGTCTGCGTGATGCGCGGGAAATCGCGGCCCTCGAGGATCAGCTCCGCCGTGCCCGTCCAGCCGCTCATCTTGCCGTCGCGGTTGTGGCGCGGATAGAGCGCGAAGTTGCCGGTGCGCACGTCCATCTGCCCCGGCTGCGCGTTCCTGCGCGCCTCGGCGAGCGCGGCGTCCACCGCATTCTTCAACTGGGTCTGCACCACTGCGGGGTCGGTGCCCTCGCGCGCCGTGGTGAGGGTCATCGTCAGCAGGTCCTGCTGCACTTCGACCGTGCCGGTGGCCTGCAGCTGCAGCACGTTCTGCGGCGGCGGGAGCGTCTGCGCGCCCAGGCCCATGCTCGCGGCGGCCAGCGCCCAGCCGGCCAGGATCGTTCTTGTTCTCATTCGTTCATCCAGGTTGGAAAAGGTTATCGGCGTTGCGCGCGCCTGGCCGTCTCGGCGATCTGGCGGCGCAACTCGGCGCGCTCGTCCGCGCTCAACCGGCGCGGCCCCTGCGTCGCGTCCGGATGGTATTGCTGCAGCGTGAGCCGCAGGCGGGGCGAAGGGGCTTGCTGCTGCGGGGGCACCGCGTGCACGACGCCCGCCGCCATCGCCAGGAACACCACGAGAAGGAGCCTCATGCCCCTGAAAACGGCCGCCGCCAGCGCCGGTTCACATTCGCCATGTCAACGCCCTACTGTCGGGGCAACATTTGTAACACGGTGAAAAAGCACCAGTGAAAACCCGCAAACGCGGCGTTACGGCCTTCAGAATCAGCGCTGTTACAAATTGGCCATTGGAGAACCATGACCCAAGCTGCAGCACGGACCGACAAGATCCTGGTGGTGGATGACGACGCCCGCATCCGCGACCTGCTCCGCCGCTACCTGACCCAGGAAGGCTTCGAGGTGATCCTCGCCGAAGACGGCAAGGCCCTGAACCGCCTGATGCTGCGCGAAACGGCCGACCTGATCGTGCTCGACCTGATGATGCCCGGCGAGGACGGACTCTCGATCTGCCGCCGCCTGCGCGCCGCCAATGACCGCACCCCCATCATCATGCTGACGGCCAAGGGCGAGGACGTCGACCGCATCGTCGGCCTGGAAGTCGGCGCCGACGACTACCTGGGCAAGCCCTTCAATCCGCGCGAGTTGCTCGCGCGCGTGCACGCCGTGCTGCGCCGCCGCCCGGCGCAGGAAGCGCCCGGCGCCCCCTCCTCCGAGAACGAGGTGGTGTCCTTCGGCCCCTTCGCCTTCGACCTCGGCGCGCGCACGCTGCGCAAGAACGGCGAGGAACTGCCGCTCACGACCGGCGAATTCGCCATGCTCAAGGCGCTGGTGCGCCATCCGCGCCAGCCCCTGTCCCGCGAGAAGCTGGCCCAGCTGGCCCGCGGCCGCGAGTTCGAGCCCTTCGACCGCAGCCTCGACGTGCAGGTGTCCCGCCTGCGCAAGCTGATCGAGGCCGACCCGGCATCGCCGCGCTATATCCAGACGGTGTGGGGGGTGGGCTACGTGTTCGTGCCGGACGGCGCTGGTTGAGCCGCGCGTGCGCCGCGGGCGCATGACAAATGACACGGCTTCGCCTGATGACGCATGACAAGCCCGCGAGGGCCGTCGAGAATGGACGGATGACCACCGTTTGTCATTGGTCGTCCCTCATTCGTCATTCCCGATGATCCGCACCGTCATGCCCCAAGCCGAACCCACCAGCCCGGCACCGCTGGAAACCGCTCCCGCGCCGCTGGAGATGCGGCCGCGGCTGGGCCTCTCCCTCTTCTGGCGCACCTTCTTCCTGCTGTCGCTGCTGCTGATCGGCTCGATCGTCGCCTGGCTGCAGACCTTCCGCGCGCTGGAATTCGAGCCCCGCGCGGTGCAGACGGCGCAGCAGATCGCCTCGCTGGTGAACCTCAGCCGGGCGGCGCTCGTGCACGCGGACCCGATAGCGCGCGTGTCGCTCATCAAGACCCTGGCGGACCAGGAAGGCGTGCGCATCCTGCCGCGCGAACCCGTCGACAAGTTCGCGCCGCTCGCGGGCAGCGCCATGGACCGCCGCATCATCGACGACCTCGTTCGCCGGCTGGGCAGCGGCACGATCATGGCCAGTTCCGTCAACGGCGAGGACGGGTTGTGGATCGGCTTCAAGATCGACAAGGACGACTACTGGATGCTGCTGGACCGGCAGCGCTTCTCGCAGGTGGGCGGCAAGACCTGGCTGGTGTGGCTGATCACCGCGGCGGCCCTGTCGCTGGCCGGCGCGGCCGTCATCGCGCGCCTGATCAACCGGCCGCTGAAGCAGCTCTCCTTCGCCGCCAGCCGCGTGCGCGACGGCGACTTCGACGCCAGCCGCCTCGACGAGAAGGCGGTGACCTCCGAGATCCGCGAGGTGAACATCGGCTTCAACCGCATGGCGCAGCAGCTCGCCAAGATCGAGCAGGACCGCGCGGTGATGCTGGCCGGCATCTCCCACGACCTGCGCACGCCGCTCGCGCGCCTGCGCCTGGAAACCGAGATGAGCGTGGTGGATGCCGACGCGCGCGAACACATGGCCGCCGACATCGACCAGCTCGACGCCATCATCGACAAGTTCCTCGACTACGCGCGGCCGGACCATGCGGAGCTCAAGCCCGTGGTGCTGAACGACGTGATCGACGCCTGCATGTATGCCATCGAGGACCACGGCGACATCCGCGTGAGCGTCGACATGCCCAAGAACCTGCAGGTGCTGGCCGACGAGGTGGAACTGGCCCGCGTGATCTCCAACCTGCTGGAGAACGCGCGCCGCTACGGCAAGACGCCGGAGACGGGCGTGGCGGTGGTGGACATCACGGCCCGCGCGCGCAACGAGTGGGTACTGCTCAAGGTGCGCGACCACGGCATGGGCGTGTCGCCGGAGGCCCTGCCCAACCTGATCAAGCCCTTCTTCCGCGGCGATGCGGCCCGCACGGCTGCCACCGGCGCCGGCCTGGGGCTGGCGATCGTCGACAAGACGGTGCAGCGCATGGGGGGCATCTTCGCGCTGTCGAACACCACGTCCGGCGGCCTCGCGGCCCACATCAAGCTGCAGCGCCCGCGCCAGATGCCGCCGGTGCCGGGTGGGGGAACGTTCGAGCCGGAACGCAAGGCGGTGGCGCGGGAAGCGACGGCCTGAACCAGGGACTGTCATCCCGGGCGTGACCCGGGATCCACGAACAGGCGCCGCATGGATTGCGGGTCGAGCCCGCAATGACAAACCTGTTTCCGTCATTCCCGCGCAGGCGGGAATCCAGGGCTTTCCGGATGCCCTGGGTCCCCGCCTCCGCGGGGACGACGGCCTTGCCTCAGGGAGCGTAGGGTGGGCACTCGTGCCCACCATGCTTCAGCGCGTGAGCAGCACCACCGCCCGCGCCTCGATGCTCTGGCCCATTCCCACGGGCCCGAGCTTCTCGGCGGTCTTGGCCTTCACGTTCACCTGCGCCGAAGCGATCTCCAGCGCCTGCGCGATCCGCGTGCGCATCGGCTCGATGTACGGCGCGAGCTTCGGCGCCTGCGCCACCACGGTGCTGTCCACGTTGACGAGGCGCCAGCCCCCGGCCCGCACGCGGCGCGCGGCCTCGGCCAGCAACGTCACCGAATCGGCGCCGCGGAAGCGCTCGTCGGTGTCCGGGAAATGGCGGCCGATGTCGCCCAGTCCCGCCGCGCCGATTAACGCATCGGTGATGGCGTGCAGCAGCACGTCGGCGTCGGAGTGACCGAGCAGGCCGCGCTCGAACGGGACCTCCACGCCGCCCAGCACCAGGCGGCGGCCCGGCACGAGCGCGTGCGTGTCCCAACCTTCGCCGATGCGCAGGTCCATCAGCGGGCTCGCCCGCGCAGCACGGCTTCCGCCATGGCGAAGTCCTCGGGGTAGGTCACCTTGAAGTTCTGGGCGCCGGCGGCCACCAGCAGCGGCTTCAGCCCCATGGCCTCGATGGCGCCGGATTCGTCGGTGACCTGGTCGCCGGCCCCCTCCAGCGCCTGGCGCAGCATGCCCAGGCGGAACATCTGCGGCGTCTGGGCCTGCCACTTGTCGCCGCGCTCCAGCGTGGCTGCCACGCGGCCGTCCTCGCCCACCTTCAGCGTGTCGGCCAGCGGATGGGCCAGCAGGCCGCCCACCGCATCGTGGGCGCAGGCGTCGATGAGGCGGTTGATGAGATCCGGCGTGATGAGGCAGCGCGCCGCGTCGTGCACCAGCACCCAGTCGTCGTCCACCGCGCCGGCGCGGCGCAGCTCGCGCAGGCCGTTCGTCACGCTCTGGGCGCGCGTTGCGCCCCCGCAGGGCACGACGAGAGCGGAAGTGGTGGGATTGCGCTCGAAGAAGCGGTCGGTGGGGGCGACCACCACCAGCGTGCGCGCGATGCGCTTGACGCCGGCGAAGGCCGACAGCGTGTGCCACACCATGGGCTGGCCGGCGACGCGCTCGTATTGCTTGGGCCCGGCCGTGCCGGCCCGGCTGCCATTGCCCGCGCAGGGGATGAGTGCGAAATAGCGTGCGGGGGTCATGTCCGTCGCTTTCATTCTAAGCCTGTCGTTCCACCCTACAATGCCAGCACACCCCTCCCCATTTCACGGGCGGGGTGTTTTGCATTTTCGCTCCCGCGAACCCGAATGGACTTACCCAAGCTTGCAACCGGCCGCCGCATGGCCCTGCCGCGCCCGCCCGGCTCGGCCGACGCGCTGCTGCTCGCCCGGATGGCGCAGCGGGAGCTGCAGGAAGGCCGGCTCACCGCCATCGTCACGGCGGACGCCAACGACGCGCAGCGTCTGCTCGACGAGCTCGCCTTCTTCGCCCCGCAACTGCGCTGCGCCCTCTTCCCCGATTGGGAGACGCTGCCCTACGACACGTTCTCGCCGCACCAGGACCTGATCAGCGAGCGCCTGGCGACGCTGTGGCGCATCCTGCAGCGCGAGGCCGACGTCGTGCTGGTTCCCGCGAGCACGGCCCTGTACCGCCTCGCGCCGCCGAGCTTCCTGGCGGGCTACACCTTCCACTTCCGCGTGCAGCAGAAGCTGGACGAGGCGAAGCTGAAGGCGCAGCTCACGCTGGCCGGCTACAACCACGTGACGCAGGTCGTGAGCCCCGGCGAGTACGCCGTGCGCGGCGGCCTGATCGACCTCTTCCCCATGGGCTCGCCGGTGCCCTATCGCGTCGACCTGTTCGACGACGAGGTGGATTCCATCCGCACCTTCGACCCGGACAGCCAGCGCAGCCTGTACCCCGTGCCCGAGGTGCGCCTGCTGCCCGGGCGCGAGTTCCCGATGGACGACGAGGCGCGGGCGCGCTTCCGGAGTCGCTGGCGCGAGCTGCTGGAGGGCGACCCCACCAAGAGCCGCATCTACAAGGACATGGGCAACGGCGTGGCCACCGCCGGCATCGAGTACTACCTGCCGCTGTTCTTCGAGGAGACGGCGAGCGTCTTCGACTACCTCGGCGACGCGTCGACGGTGGTGCTGCACGGCGAACTGGAGCCCGCCTTCCAGCGCTTCTGGCAGGACACGCGGGATCGCTATCGCCTGGTGCAGGGCGACCCAGAGCGGCCGGTGCTGCCGCCCGAGGCGCTGTTCCTGAACGCGGAGCAGTTCTACACGCGGGCCAACCAGCATCCGCAGCTCGCCCTGCGCAGCAACGCGCAGGACGTGGAGGACAGCGCGGTCTTCCAGAAGCTGCCGGACTTGTCGGTGGTGCGCGGGGCGGAGGATCCGCTGGCGCGCTTCAAGGCGCACGCGCAGCGCACGCCCAACCAGGTGCTGGTGCTGGCCGAGAGCGCCGGCCGGCGCGAAAGCCTGCTGGACTTCCTGCGCGCGAGCCACCTGACCCTGCCCGCCTTCGAATCGCTCGCCGAGTTCATGGAGAGCGACGAGAAGCTGGGCATCGCGACGGCGGCGCTCGCGAGCGGCTTCTCCTGGGTCGAGGAAGCGATCGACCTGGTCACCGAGACCGAGCTCTTCGCCAGCGCGCCCACCGCGCGCCGGCGCAAGAAGCAGGAGCAGGTGAGCGACGTCGAGGCCCTGATCAAGGACCTGTCGGAGCTGAATGTCGGCGACCCCGTGGTCCATGCGGCGCACGGCATCGGCCGCTACAAGGGCCTGGTGAACCTCGACCTCGGCCAGGGCAACACCGAGTTCCTGCACCTGGAGTACGCCGACAAGGCCACGCTGTACGTGCCGGTGAGCCAGCTGCACCTGATCAGCCGCTACACGGGCGTGGGCGCCGACGAGGCGCCGCTGCACAAGCTCGGCTCCGGCCAGTGGGAGAAGGCCAAGCGCAAGGCGGCCGAACAGGTGCGCGACACCGCCGCCGAACTGCTGAACCTCTACGCACGACGTGCGGCGCGCCAGGGCCATGCCTTCCGCTTCTCGGCGCAGGACTACGAGACCTTCGCCAACGACTTCGGCTTCGAGGAAACGGCCGACCAGAACGCGGCCATCCACGCGGTGATCCAGGACATGGTGTCGCCCCGCCCGATGGACCGCCTGGTGTGCGGCGACGTGGGCTTCGGCAAGACCGAGGTGGCGCTGCGCGCCGCCTTCGTCGCGATCACCGGCGGCAAGCAGGTGGCTTTCCTCGCGCCGACCACGCTGCTGGCGGAACAGCACTACCAGACGCTGGTGGACCGCTTCGGCAAGTGGCCGGTGAAGATCGCCGAGATGAGCCGCTTCCGCTCCACCAAGGAGATCAACGCGGCCCTCAAGGGACTGGAAGACGGCAGCATCGACATCGTGGTGGGCACACACAAGCTGCTGGCGCAGTCCACGAAGTTCAAGAACCTGGGCCTGCTGATCATCGACGAGGAACACCGCTTCGGCGTGCGCCACAAGGAGGCGGTCAAGGCCATGCGCGCCGAGGTCGACGTGCTCACGCTCACCGCCACGCCGATCCCGCGCACGCTGGGCATGGCGCTGGAGGGCCTGCGCGACCTGTCGGTGATCGCCACCGCGCCGCAGCGGCGCCTGGCCATCAAGACCTTCGTGCGCAACGAGGGCAACGGCGTGATCCGCGAGGCGGTGCTGCGCGAGCTCAAGCGCGGCGGCCAGGTCTACTTCCTGCACAACGAGGTGGAGACCATCCAGAACCGGCGCGAGGCGCTGGAGCGCCTGCTGCCCGAAGCGCGCATCGCCGTCGCCCACGGCCAGATGCCCGAGCGCGAGCTGGAGCGCGTGATGCGCGACTTCGTGCAGCAGCGCTTCAACGTGCTGCTGTGCTCCACCATCATCGAGACCGGCATCGACGTGCCGAGCGCCAACACCATCGTGATCGCGCGCGCCGACAAGTTCGGCCTCGCCCAGCTGCACCAGCTGCGCGGGCGCGTCGGCCGCAGCCACCACCAGGCCTATGCCTACCTGATGGTTCCCGACATCGAGGGCCTCACCAAGCAGGCCGCGCAGCGCCTGGAGGCGATCCAGCAGATGGAGGAACTGGGCTCCGGCTTCTATCTCGCGATGCACGACCTCGAGATCCGCGGCGCTGGCGAGGTGCTGGGCGAGAACCAGAGCGGCAACATGCTGGAGGTGGGCTTCCAGCTTTACAACGAGATGCTGTCGGAGGCCGTGCGCTCGCTCAAGGCGGGCAAGGAGCCGGACCTGCTGGCGCCGCTGTCCGTCACCACCGAGATCAACCTGCACGCCCCTGCCCTGCTGCCCGACGACTATTGCGGCGACGTGCACCTGCGGCTTTCGTTCTACAAGAAGCTCGCCACCGCGAAGAACGTCGACCAGATCGACCGCCTGCTCGAGGAGATCGTCGACCGCTTCGGCAAGCTGCCCCCGCAGGCGCAGACGCTGATCGACGTGCACCGCCTGCGCGTGCTGGCGCGGCCCTACGGCGTGGTGAAGGTGGATGCGGCGCCCACGGTCATCCACATCACCTTCAAGCCGAACCCGCCGGTGGAACCGCTGGCCATCATCCAGCTGGTGCAGAAGAACAAGCACATCAAGCTGGCGGGCAACGACAAGTTGCGCATCGAGAAGTCGCTCGTGGACGTGAAGGACCGGGCGCAGATGGTGCGCGACGTGCTGCGGGCGCTGGGGCAGCCGAAGGTCACGGAGCCGGCGTGACGGGCCTGGAGGCAGCCCTCGCGCTGGTGGCCCTGGCCATCGCGCTGTGGCTGCGTGCCTGGCGGCTGCTGGTTGCCCACGCCACGATCGCCACCCCGCTGCTGGCAACGCTCGTCGTGCTGCCTTGGCTGTGGGCGCTGCCCGTGCTGCACCGCGCGCCGCTGCAGCTGCGATGGTCGGGGGCGGTGCTGGTGCTGTTGATGCTCGGGTGGCCACTGGCGGTGCCGGTCCTGCTGGTGGTGGGCGCGCTCGCGTGGGCGATTTCCCCCTTGTCGCTGCAGGCCGCGCTCGCGCTCGCCGTGTGGCAGGGCATCGTGCCCGCGACCTTCGCCCTCCTGCTCGGGGCGGCCCTGCGCCGCTGGTTGCCGCCGCATCCCTTCATCTACGTGCTGGGGCGCGGCTTCCTCGGGGCGGTGATCTGCCTCTTCGCCGCCAGTGCGCTGGCGCAGCGCTTCGAGGCACCGCTGCCCGGCGTGAGCAGCGAACTCGGACTGGTCGGGCGCTGGCTCATGGCGTGGGGCGATGCATTCGTCACCGGCATGCTGACGGCGATCTTCGTGGCGTTCAAGCCGGAATGGCTGCTGACGTGGTCGGATGAGAGGTACCTGACGGGGCGTTGAGGCTGTTCGTCGGGGTTCGGCTGCGCCGCTCACGCCGACCTACGGGGCGAGGTACCTGGCGGGGCTTTGACTCCGTCGGGGTTCGGCTTCGCGCTCATCCCGACCTACGGTTCGGAGCATCCCGTAGGGCGGGGTGAGCGGCGCAGCCCGAACCCCGCCGCACCCCGGCCACTACACTTCGGCATGCCCTCGGCTACCGCGCCGCACCGGCGGATGCGATGGACTCCCCGGCCCTGATGCGGCCGTGGGCGACCCTCGCCATGCAGGCCGCGATCCGCGCGCGCGGCCGCTGACGCCACGACCCGATGCGACAATCGGGCCCATGGCAGTCACCGAATTCGCTCCCGGCCTGGAGATCCAGGGCTTCACCCCGCCGCTGCGGCTGAAAGGCTTCAAGCTCATCGCCTTCGACATGGACTCCACGCTGATCAACATCGAATGCGTGGACGAGATCGCCGATGCGGTCGGCAGGAAAGAAGAAGTCGCCGCGATCACCGAGGCCGCCATGCGCGGCGAGATCGCCGATTACAAGGAGAGCCTGCGCCGGCGCGTGGCGCTGCTCGAAGGCGTGACGGTCGCCGACATGGAACAGGTCTACACCGAGCGCCTGCAGCTCAATCCCGGCGCGGAAGAACTGGTGCGGGCCTGCAAGGAAGCGGGCCTCAAGACCCTGCTGGTGTCCGGCGGCTTCACTTTCTTCACCGACCGCATCCGCGACAAGCTGGGCATCGACTACACCCGCTCCAACGTGCTGGAGATCCGCTCCGGCCCCAACTGCGGCGAACTCACCGGCCGGATGGTGGACCAGCCCTGGGGCGACATCTGCGACGGCGCGGAGAAGCGCCGCATGCTGCTGGAGACCTGCGCCAGCCTCGGCATCTCCCCGAAGGACGCCATCGCCGTGGGCGACGGCGCCAACGACCTGCCGATGATGGGAGAGGCCGGCCTCTCGGTGGCGTACCACGCCAAGCCGAAGGTGCGCGAGCAGGCGATGGTGGCGATCAACCGGGGTGGGTTGGACCGGTTGCTGGAGGTGGTGGTCTAGGAACGCAGGTTATGTCGGGGTTCGGCTTCGCGCTCACCCCGACCTACGTATCCCGCAGCGCCGGCGCCCGCGGCAGCACCACCGTGAAGGTGGTGCCCTGCCCCAGCGCGCTTTCCACCTCGATCGCCCCGTCGTGCATGTCGACGGCGTTCTTCGCGATCGCCAGCCCCAGGCCCGTGCCCTGGATCTCGCCGACGTTGCTGGCGCGGTGGAAGGATGCGAACAGGTGCGGCAGTTCCTGCGCGGGGATGCCGATGCCCTGGTCGCGCACGCGGAACACCACGTCCTCGCCCTCGCGCCGCACCTCGAAGCGCACCTCGCCGCCCGCCGGCGAGTACTTGATGGCGTTGGACAGCAGGTTCACGAAGATGTGGCGCAGCAGCTTCTCGTCGTAGAGGCCCGGCGCGAGGTCGGGGTCCACGTCGCACACCACGCGGCTGCCGCCGTCCGGATGCTGCAGCTGCGCCTCGTCCACCATCTGCGGACACAGGACGCGCAGGTCGACGCGCGACGGCCGGTACTCCAGCATCTGCGCGTCGGCGCGCCCGAGCAGCAGCACCCGGTCCAGCATGCGGCGCATGCGCTGCACGGCCGCGCCTATGCCCGCCAGCGACTCGCGGCGTTCGTCAGCCGGCAGGCGGTCCCCGTAATGCTGCAGCAGTTCCACGGAGGACAGGATGCCCGTCAGCGGCGTACGGAACTCGTGGCTGGTCATCGCGACGAAACGCGAGCGCAGCTCGTTCAGGGCGCGCTGCTGCTCCAGCGCCTCGCGCATGCCCGCCTCCGACTGCTTGCGCCGGGTGATGTCCAGGAAGGTCCAGATCACGCCCGAATCCGGGTCGTGCGGGCGCACGCAGCTGCCGCCCATCTCCACCCAGAACAGCTCGCCGGTGCGGCGCCTGAGCTGCATCTCGCAGGTGTAGGTGTTGCGCTCGACCAGCGTGGCGCGGGCCTCCACGCCGAAGCGCTGCCAGGTCTCGGTGTCGGGATGCAGGTAATCCGAGCCCTGCCCCGTGAGCACCTGGCGCGGATACCCCAACATCTGCGCGAACTTCTCGTTCACCCATTCGTGGCGGCGCTTGACCGACAGCACGATGCCCACCACCGCGTTGTTCAGGATGGCCTCGCGCTCCGACATCGTGCGTTGCAGCTGCACCTCCAGCTCCTTGCGCCGCGTGATGTCCGTGATCACCCACACGGTGCCCTGCGCGAGGTCGGTGCGGCTCACCGCCTTGCCGGACAGCAGGATCCAGATGCGGCGCCCGTCGAAGCGCTGGACCTGCATCTCGCGCTCGTACACCTCGCCGCGCGCGACGGCCTGCGCGACTTCCAGGCCCACCTGCAGGTACTCCTCGCGCGAGAGGTAGAACGGCTCCATGCTGGCCACCTGGCCCATGCCGGCGCCGAAGATGTCCACCATGGCGCGGTTGGCCCAGCGCAGCCGGCCCTCCGCCGTGAGGAAGCAGATCCCCACGATGGAGTTCTCCAGCACGATCTCGCGCTCCTCCAGCACGGTCTGCAGCTTGCGGCGCGATTCCGACAGCGCCTCCACCATCGCATGTTCGGCCGCCAGCCGCACCTGGGCCTGGTCGCGGAAACGCTGCGCGACGTTGATGCGATCCGCGAGGGCGAACGACAGCAGGACCATCTCGATGGCCGAGCCGATCAGGAGTGAGTTGGCCGTCCAGCGATTGGACGGCAGCACCCCCATGTTGTGCAGCTGCAGCGCCAGCACGCCCAGCAGCAGGGCCGTCCAGGCCGCCAGGTAGTAGCGCGCCCCTGCATGCCCGCGCCGCATCGACAGCACGCCGGACGCCAGCAGGGAAAGCACCCCGAGCGGGGCCAGGACGGTCAGCATGAGGCTGGACACGATGTACGGCAGGAACGCCGCGGCCGCGGCCGCCAGCGCCCACAGCACGGCCTGCAGCAGCAGCACGCGGTCCACCCTCGGCATCGCCTCGCGGCTTTCGAGGTAGCGTCGCGCGAACAGCAGGCCGAACACGCCCGCCAACGCCACGCCCACGTGCGGCGCCACGCTGTTCCACCGCGGCAGCTCCGGCCACAGGAACTGCGAGCCGAGGCCGGTGAGCGCGCCCTGCGCGCTGCCCATGGCGGCGATGAACAGGACGTAGACCAGGAAGGCCGGGTCGCGCACGGAAACGAACAGCAGCAGGTTGTAGAGCAGCAGCCCGCCCAGCAGCCCGAAATAGAGGGCGAAGACCGCATACGCGGCCTGGTCGTTGCGCCACAAGGCCGCCGGGCGCCACAGGTACAGCGGAGCGGCGGTCACGCCTTCGCTCGTGAGGCGCAGGTACAGGGCCGTGGTGCGCCCTGGCGGCAGCGACACCGGCAGCACGTGGTTGCGATGCGCCACGGCGCGACTGGCGAAAGGCTCCAGGTCGCCGCCGACCTGCCGCCTCCACCCGCCCGCCGCGGACGGCGAATACAGCTCCAGGTGGTCCAGCGCCGGATACGCCAGTTCCAGCAGCCAGTCCGGGTCGCTGCCGGCGGGAGCCCGCAGTTCGACCCGCAGCCAGGTCGCCGAGCGCGTGAGTCCGAAGTTGGCGGAGGGCCCGTTGTCGCGCACCGGGCGGAAGCGCTCCTGCTGCGCCGGCTGCAGGACGTCCTGCAGTTCCAGCCCGCGCGTCGGGTCCTCCAGGAACTGCACGTGCTCGGCGAGGCGGAAGTAGTCCGCCCCGTCAAGCTGGGCCACCTGCGCCCAGGCGCCGGCCGCCCCCAGCCAGAGGACTGCGATGGCGAACAGCCGCCGCATCATGCGCGCGAGGCGTCCGGCCACGGGGCAGCGATGGGGGCATTCATCTCGGCCATGGCGGCCGACTATAGATCAAGCCGCCGCGCTGCCCCGCGCACGCGCCGGCCAGGGCCGCACCTGCCCGAGCGCACTCGCGCGCCAGAGCAGGAAGCCCACGATGGACAGGTTCAGGAAGTTCCAGGCGATGCCGTTGAGGAAGGCCGCGCGGTACGAGCCGGTCAGGTCGAACACCGCGCCGGACATCCAGCCGCCCAGCGCCATCCCGAGCAGCGTCGCCATGAGCACCGTGCCCACCTTGGCGCCGGCCTGCTCGGGCGGGAAGTACTCGCGCACGATCAGCGCGTACGACGGCACGATGCCGCCCTGGAACAGCCCGAACAGGCCCGACACCACGTACAGCGACACGAGGCCGTCCGAGGGCAGGAACAGTAACAGCGCGACGCCCTGCAGCACCGAGCCGAGCAGCAGCGTGCGCAGTCCGCCGATGCGGTCGGAGATCCAGCCAGAGACCAGCCGGCTCACCACGCCCAGCCCCAGCATCAGCGAGAGCATCTCGGCGCCGCGGGCCGCGCCGAAGCCCAGGTCGCCGCAGTACGCCACGATGTGCACCTGCGGCATCGACATCGCCACGCAGCACGCGACGCCCGCCACGCACAACAGCCCGAGCAGCACCTGCGGCGGCATCCCCAGGGGGCGCTGCGCGGGCGTCGTGAATCCCGCGGAGGGCGCGGTCCCCGCGGCCTGCGGCGCCAGCACCGGCGGGCGCCGGCGCAGCACCAGGGCCAGCGGCAGCATGCTCACGATGCAGAACACGCCCATGCCCACGTAGGTCTGGCGCCAGCCCACGCTGTCGATGAAGAACTGCATCACCGGCGGCCACACGGCGCCCGCGGTGTAGTTGCCGCTCATGCAGATGGCCAGGGCGATGCCGCGGCGGCGATCGAACCAGCGCGTAGTGTCGGCCACCAGCGGCGCGAAGCTGGCGGAGGTTCCCAGCAGTCCGATCAGCACCCCTTGCGCCAGCCCGAACAGCACCGGCCCCGGCGCCAGCCCGGCGGCGATGTAGCCGGCACCCAGCCCCACGGCGCCCAGCATCACCACCGCCATCACGCCGAAGCGGTCGGCCAGCCGTCCCATCAGGATGCCGCCCACGCCGAAGCCGATCATGGTGAGCGTGTACGGCAGCGAGGC
>SEAY01000095.1 GCA_004144865.1 Comamonadaceae bacterium | reverse complement strand
CGCATCATCCCGGCGGCCGAATGGCGCCTGATGGAAAAGGGGCTGGTGCAGCGCGTCACGGCGCTCAACCGCTTCATCCACGACGCCTACCACGACCAGGAGATCGTGAAGGCGGGCATCGTGCCCCTGGAGCAGATCACCTCCAACGCGCAGTTCCGCCCGGAGATGGTGGGCGTGAACGTGCCCAACAACATCTACTCGCACATCGCAGGCATCGACATCGTGCGCGCGCCCAGCCCCGGCGGCGAGGCGGAGTACTACGTGCTGGAGGACAACCTGCGGGTGCCCAGCGGCGTGAGCTACATGCTGGAAGACCGCAAGATGATGATGCGGCTGTTCCCGGACCTGTTCAGCGCCTACCAGGTCGCGCCGGTGATGCACTACCCCGACCTGCTGCTGGAGACGCTGCGCGCCTCGGCGCCGCCCACCACCGACGACCCCACCGTCGTGGTGCTCACGCCCGGCATGTACAACAGTGCCTACTTCGAGCACGCCTTCCTCGCGCAGCAGATGGGCGTGGAGCTGGTGGAGGGGCAGGACCTCTTCGTGCGCGACAACTTCGTCTACATGCGCACCACGCGCGGGCCGCGGCGGGTGGACGTGATCTACCGCCGCGTCGACGACGACTTCCTCGACCCGCAGGCTTTCCGGCCCAATTCCTCGCTCGGCTGCGCGGGCCTGCTGAACGTCTACCGCGCCGGCAACGTGACCGTGTGCAACGCCGTCGGCACCGGCGTGGCCGACGACAAGTCGATCTATCCCTACGTGCCGAAGATGATCGAGTTCTACCTGGGGGAAAAGCCGATCCTCTCGAACGTGCCGACCTACGTGTGCCGCAATCCCGAGGACCTGAAGTACGTCCTGGCGAACCTGAAGGACCTGGTGGTCAAGGAAGTGCACGGCGCGGGCGGCTACGGCATGCTGGTCGGCCCCGCCGCCTCGAAGGAAGAGATCGAGCAGTTCCGGCAGGCGATCCTGGCGCGGCCCGAAGGCTACATCGCGCAGCCGACGCTTTCGCTCTCCAGTTGCCCGACCTTCGTGGAGCAGGGCATCGCGCCGCGCCACATCGACCTGCGGCCCTTCGTGCTGTCCGGCAAGGAAGTGCAGATGGTGCCGGGCGGCCTCACGCGCGTGGCGCTGAAGGAGGGCTCGCTGGTGGTGAATTCCTCGCAGGGTGGCGGCACCAAGGACACGTGGATCCTCGAGGTCTGAGGCGGAGAACAAGAACATGCCCAAGGTCGGCTGGCAGGGCATGCTGTCGATCAGCGAGCTGATGCCCGCCTACAACGCCAAGCACGGCGAGGTCGCGCCGCAGCGGGTGATGCAGTTCATGGTGAAGGACGAGAGCAATCCCTCGTCCATCCTGTCCTGCCTGCGGGCCGCCCGCGAGAACGCGCGCGCGGTGCGCGGCTCGCTCACCACCGAGGTGTGGGAAACGCAGAACCAGACCTGGCTGGAACTCAATCGCATGCTGCGCAGCGGCGATTTCGAACGCGATCCCGGCCAGTTCTTCGAGTGGGTGAAGTTCCGCTCGCATCTCTCGCGCGGCGTCACGGTGGGCACCATGCTGATGGACGAGGCCCTGCACTTCATGCGGCTGGGCACCTTCCTGGAGCGCGCCGACAACACCGCGCGGCTGGTCGACGTGAAGTTCCACGCCGTGCAGAGCGATTTCTTCGGCGCGGCCAGCGAGAAGGACCAGGAATACGACTTCTACCACTGGAGCGCCATCCTGCGCAGCGTCTCCGGCTTCGAGATCTACCGCAAGGTGTACCGCGACGTCATCAAGCCGGAGCGCGTGGCCGACCTGCTGATCCTGCGTCCCGACATGCCGCGCTCGCTGCATGCCAGCATGAACGAGGTGGTGTCCAACCTGGCCATGGTCGCCAACGACCAGTCCGCCGAGACGCTGCGGCGCGCGGGGCGGCTGCGTGCCGAGCTGCAGTACGGCAACATCGAGGAGATCCTCGCCAACGGCCTGCATGCCTTCCTCACGCAGTTCCTCGACCGCGTGAACGAGCTGGGCGGGCGGATCAGCCGCGACTTCCTGATCCCGGCCTGAGCCGGGAGAGCGCCCGCACGAGCACGGGCGCCCGGCGTGCCGGGGGCAGGCCTTCGTGCAGCCAGTCGACGGCCTCGCGCTCGTCGGCGAACACCCGCACGTTGGTGCCGTTGCGGCGCGCCGCCTTTTCGCTCACGCGCGTCACGCGCTCCGGCGGCACGAGCGAGGCGATCTTCTCCATGTGCGACAGGCTGGCGGCGGCTTCGATGCCGATGCGGAACTGCTCGGGCATCGTGAAATGCGTCTGCACGCCGCGCAGGTCCACCAGCGCCACCTGCCTCGTCCAGGTTTCGCTGTCCACCCCGATCAGGTGGATCAGCGACAGCAGTTCATCGAAGGTGGGGCGGCCACTGACCTTCACGCGCATGTAGCGCGCCTTCGGGACAATCGCGACGTCGTAGTCCATGGCGATCTTCAATGTGCCAAAGCGGCGCCGCGCGCGGTGAGGCGTAAGTCACGAACCCCGGCGACTCGCAACGCTGTTACGGAAGTAACGCCCGGGGTTCGGCCCCCGGTGCACCCGAAAGTTCGCGCCCGCCGTGGCGGGCTTCAACGGTTGCTGGCGGTCTGCCCCACGAAGGCCTCGCGCACTTCGCGTCCGAGCTCGATCACGGCCATCGCGTAGTAGCTGGACCAGTTGTAGCGCGTGATCACGTAGAAGTTTTCGGTGCCGGCGACATAGGTGGGCGGATCCCCGCCGTTCTGCAGCTCGATCAGCGCCAGCGGCCCCTTGTGTTCCAGCGCGGGCCCCTGCAGCACCGCCCCCTTGGCCTGGAAGCTCGCCACGCTGAAGGTGGGCAGGATGTCGGGCGCGAGCAGGGCGTCGAGATCGAGCTTTTCGCGGTCGAAGTCCACGGCGTAGTGCGTGGGCATGCCCGTGTTCCAGCCGTAGCCCTTGAAGTAGTTCGCCACCGAGCCGATCGCGTCGTCGGTGCTGCGGGCCAGGTCGATGACCTTGTCGCCGTCGTAGTCCACGCCCCAGCGCGCCAGGCTGGTCGGCATGAACTGCGGCATGCCCCAGGCCCCGGCGTAGCTGCCGCGCGGGCGCAGCGGGCTGGTGCGGTTGGCGTGGTGCCAGGCCAGGAACTGTTCGAGCTCGCCGCGGAAGTAACGGGTGCGCTCGGCCGCGCGCGGGTGGCTGTCCGGGAAATCGAAGGACAGGGTGGCCAGCGCGTCGAGGATGCGGAAGTCGCCCAGCTGCTGGCCGTAGATCGTTTCCACGCCGATGATGCCGACGATGATCTCGGCGGGCACGCCGAACTCCTGCTCGGCGCGCTGCAGCGTCTGCAGGTTGTCCTGCCAGAAGCGCAGGCCGGCGGCGATGCGCACCGGGTCGATGAAGCGGCTGCGGTACACCGCCCAGCTCTTGGGCTGCGTCGCCGGCGCGGGCTGCATGAGGCGCGAGACGACCGACAGGTTCTGGGCCTGCCCGACCATGCCGCGCACCCAGGCCGGATCGAGGTCGCGCCGTGCCGCGAGGTCGTCGGCGAACTGCATGGCGTCCTCGCGGGCGGCATAGGGCGGGCCGTTGCGCTGCGGCGCGCGGTTGCGGGTGCGTGCCGCCGGCTTGGCCTGCGCGACCTGGATCGAAGTGTCCGTGGCGGGCGGGGCGGCCTGCGCTTCCGCGCGGCCGGCGAGGGCCAGCGCGAGGGGAAGCAGGAGTTTCAGCAATGTCATCAATGGGGCCAGGATAGCTGTTGGAATTCGCGCCGCAGGGCGGGCAGCGAGGCTGCAGGCACGCGCGCGTACCGCTGGGCTTCCAGCTTGAGCAGCCAATCCGCCAATCCTCGCGCATCCTGGCCGAAATGTGTGGTGACGAGCCTGGCTATTTCACGCGGCGGCGTGGCCGCGCCGACTTCCAGCCCCGCCTGCCCCAGCCGCTTGCGCACGCGCGCCATCAGCCTCAGCCACGGATCGTGCTGGATCCGGTCCCACCAGCTCCACAACGCCGCGCCCAGCGCCACCAGGACCACCACCATGATCAGCACGCGCGCCAGGTCCGCCCAGCTGGGCGAGCTGAAGCCCAGGTTGCGCAGCAGGCTCAGCTGGCGGCTCTGGGTGTAGTTCAGGATCCACTGGTTCCAGCCGTTGTTCATCGCCTCCCAGCTGGAGCGCACCATGTGCGCGAGGTCCGGGCTGACGTTTTCCATGGCGGAGGCGATGGCGCCACGCGGCTGCGCAAGGCGCTCGAGAGTGGCGGTGCGTCCCGGCGCCACCACCGCGGTCGGATCCACCCGCACCCAGCCGCGCTTTTCCAGCCACACCTCGGCCCAGGCGTGCGCATCCCTTTGGCGGACGACCCAGTAGCCGTCGAAGGGATTCGGCGAGCCGCCCTGGTAGCCGGTGACGACGCGCGCGGGCACGTTCATCGCGCGCATCAGCACGACGAAGGCCGAGGTGATGTGCTCGCAGAAGCCCGCCTTGCGGTCGAACCAGAACTCGTCGGCGGTGTGCTGGCCGTACACGCCGGGAGCCAGCGTGTACTCGTACCCGCCGGTGCGCAGCTGGCGCAGCGCCGCCTGCACCAGCGAGAGCGCATCCCCCGAGGGATTCCTGCGCACCAGCGAGGCGGCGAGCTCGATGGTGCGCGGGTCGAAGCCGGCGGGGAGCTGCGTGTACTCCGGCGGCACCAGCACGCGCTGCTGCGGGCCGTGGCGGAAGTTGACGTGGCTCGCCGCCCGGTAGCGCAGCAAGTCCACCACCGGGCGCGAGCCCACCCATTGCAGGTCCCCGGTCATGGCGACCCGCATCCCCGGCACCTCGGGCGCTTGCGTCGCGGCATCCAGCGTGAGCAGCCAGGGGCGGTTGCTCGGCTCCATCGTCACCTCGTAGCCCACGGGGGTGCCGAAGCCCACCAGCTGCGGGTCGCCCACGCGCGGCGGCGGAAAGCGGGAGGCCAGCCGTGCCATCAGCGGCCGCCACTCGCGCCCGTCGAACTCGCTCAGCACCGGGCCCCGGAAGTACAGGTCGGCCTGGCCCGGTGGCCTGGCGTCGAAGCGCACCCGGAAGGCAATGGTGTCGTCCAGCGCCAGGCTGGCTATCGCGCCCACCTGCATCTGCGACGACAGCCCGTTGCGGCCGCTCATGGCGTCGGCGGGGATCCCCCAGAGGGGCGCGAAGCGCGGGAACAGGACGAACAGCACCGCCATGATGGGCGCGCCGAGCAGCGCCATCCGGCCGGCGATGCGCGCCGCCTGCGCCAGCGGCGGCCGCCCCACCGGCATGTGCGCATTGACCAGCGCGGTGAGCAGCCCCAGCAACCCCACCAGCATGGCGGCGGCCACCGGCAGCGACTGCGAGAAGAAGAAGTTCGTCAGCATCGTGAAGAAGCCGAGGAAGAAGACGACGAAGGCATCGCGGCGCGCGCGCAGCTCCATCGTCTTGAGGGCCAGCAGCGCCACGATGAGGGTCACGCCCGCGTCCCGGCCCAGCAGCGTGCCGTGGCTGGCCCAGGTGGCCCCCAGGGTGAGGGCGAGGAGCGCGGCGAGCCACCACCGGCCCGGCAGCGGCTTCCCCTGGAGGGCCAGCGTGCCGCGCCACCCCAGCAGCAGGGCGGCGAGCAGGGAACACCAGAGCGGCAGGTTGGCCACGTGCGGCAGGATCACCCAGCCGATCACGAACAGCAGGAACAGCGTGTCGCGGCCTTCGCGCGGCAGGGATGCGATGCGGGCGAAGGGTTTCAGCACAGCGCCAGTGCCTCCAGGCAGCGCCGCTTGTGCGCCTCGCCGTTGCCCGGCGCGACCTGCATGCCGGGCAGGCGCAGGCCGTAGTCCTGCCCCAGCTTGTCGGCCTGCAGCACCCACGCGGCGAGGCGGGACAGGCGGGCTTCGCGTTCGGGCAGCTCGGCCTGCCCGAAATCGAGCCACAGCTCCAGCTTCTGCGCCTGCATGGTGTCGCGGCTCACGAGTTCATCGGACTTGGCGGCTTTCTTCCACACCACCAGCTTCAGCGGGTCGCCCCGGCGGTAACCGCGCACGCCCTCGAACTCGCCGCTGCTGTTCGCGCGTGCGACGGCGGCCCCGCCCGAGCGTGGTTCGCCCGGCGGCAGCGGCGGCGGGTTCGCCTCGGGCTGCGGATAGACCAGCACCTGCGCGGCGGGCCGCCAGACCGTCCACACCCGGAAGGTGCCGAGCGGGAAGCGCGTTTCCGCGGTGAGCGGCGGCACCCGGTGCAGCCCGCGCCGGTCGGGCCGGAAGGCAACCTGCACCGTGCAGCTGCCCTGGGCCGGGACGTCCGTCCAGCTCCAGCGGTCCGCGTGGATGGCGTCCAGCACCGCCAGGCCGATGCCGTGGCGCACCGAAGGGCGGGCGTTCCCGAGCACCACGGACAGGTTGGCGCTCGCACCCGCGAACTGCGGGGGCGGCTGCGTCAGGGCGAGGCTCAGGCCGCGCAGCGTCGCGTGGCAGACGTACATGCCGGCCACGGCGCTGCCCGCCAGCAGGAAGGTGAGCAGGTAGCCGAGATTGAGCTGGTAGTTGATCGATCCGACCAGCAGCACCAGCAGGGTGGCGGCCAGCATGAAGCCGGGGCGCGTGGGCAGGATGTAGACGTTGCGCTGGGTGAGCACCAGCGTGTCGGCGAGGGGCAGGCGCGCCTGCCACCATTGGCGAAAGCGGCGGCGGGCGAGGGCGAAGGGATGCAGGGCGGCGAGGTTCAAGCAATCCTCACGGCAGGGGCACGGCCTCCAGCATGGCACGGACCTGCTCCACGGGTCCGCGCCCTGCGTCGCCCACCGGCACCATGCGATGCGCCACCGTCTGCGGGAAGACAGCCTGCACGTCGTCGGGCGCCACGTAGTCGCGGCCGGACAACAGCGCCTGCGCCTTGGCTGCCCGGATCACCGCGATGCCCGCGCGCGGGCTCAGTCCCTGGAGGAACCAGCGGCCCGAGCGCGTGGCCGCCACGAGGTCCTGCACGTAATCGAGCAGCGGGTCGGCCGCATGGATCTCCAGCACCTGCTGCTGCAGCGCTTGCAGCTCGATGGGCGACAGCGTGTTGCCCAGGTGCTCCACCATGTCGCGGCGGTCGGCGCCGGAGAAGAGCGCGCGTTCGGCGGCGCGGTCGGGGTAGCCGAGGGAGATGCGCATCAGGAAGCGGTCCAGCTGTGACTCCGGCAGGGCGAAGGTGCCCAGCTGGTCGTGCGGGTTCTGGGTGGCGATCACGAAGAAGGGCGAGGGCAGCGCGCGGGTCTCGCCTTCCACCGTCACCTGCTTTTCCTCCATCGCTTCCAGCAGCGCGCTCTGGGTCTTGGGACTGGCGCGGTTGATCTCGTCGGCCAGCAGCACCTGGGCGAACACCGGGCCCGGGTGGAAGATGAAGCTCTCGCGGCCGCGGTCGTAGACCGACACGCCGGACAGGTCGCTGGGCATGAGGTCCGCGGTGAATTGCACGCGCGAGAACTGGAGGCCGAAGGCGCGCGCCAGGGCGTGCGCCAGGGTGGTCTTGCCGACCCCGGGGACATCCTCGATCAGGAGGTGTCCGCCCGCCAGCAGGCAGGCGACGCAATCGCGCACCTGTGCCGGCTTCCCGACGATCACCGTGTTAAGCTGGTCGAGCAGCGTTTTGAGTTTCTGTCGTGCTTGCATGAAGCACGACCATATCCGAATTCTTCCCGAGGCCGAGGCGAGCAATGCACAAGACCGGCTATTTCACGCACCCGGATTGCCGCAGACACGACATGGGGCGGGGCCACCCCGAATGCCCCGGGCGCCTCGATGCGATCGAGGACCGCATGCTGGCCTCGCGCCTCCTCGATGTCGTCGAACGCCGCGAGGCGCCGCTGGCCAGCCCCGAGATGCTGGAACTGGCGCACGACCACATGCACGTGGCCGCGATGCGCGGCCTGGCGGAGGAGGCGAGCGACGAGGAGCGCGCGGGCGGGGATGGCCTGGTCTTCATCGATCCCGACACCGCCATGAACCGCCACACCTGGACGGCGGTGCTGCGCGCCGCCGGAGCGGCGCTCGCCGCCACCGACGCGGTGATGGCGGGGGAACTGGAGAACGCCTTCTGCGCCACGCGGCCGCCCGGGCACCATGCCTGCCGCGACCGGGCGATGGGGTTCTGCATCATCAACAACGTGGCGGTCGCGGCGCGCTACGCGCTGGAACGCCATGGCCTCAGCCGGGTGGCGGTCGTCGACTTCGACGTGCACCACGGCAATGGCACCGAGGACATCCTTGCCGGTGACTCCCGCGTGCTGATGGTGGGCTTGTTCCAGCATCCGTTCTATCCGTACAGCGGGGCGAGTCCGCGCGGCGACAACATGGTCAACCTGCCGGTGCCCGCGTACACCAAGGGCCCCGCGATCCGCGAACTGATCGAGAAGCACTGGCTGCCGGCCCTGGACGACTTCCGGCCGGAGATGATCTTCGTGAGCGCCGGCTTCGACGCGCACCGCGAGGACGACCTCGGCCAGCTCGGTCTGGTGGAGGCGGACTACGCCTGGATCACGCAGCAGATCCGCGCGCTGGCGCGCAAGCACGCGAAGGGGCGCATCGTTTCCTGCCTGGAGGGCGGCTACAACCTCGATGCGCTGGGCCGCAGCGTGGAGGCGCACGTGCGGGCCCTGGCCGACGTCTGAGAGCAAGAGAGCAAAGAGAGGGCGAGAGGAGGACGGTGATGGATCAGCCGGTGGTCGAACGGCGGGATGCGCGCGGCGTGGTCACGCTGACCATGAACCGCCCCCGCAGCTTCAACGCGCTGTCGGAGGAGATGCTGGATGCGCTGCAGGGCGCGTTGCAGCGGCTGGCTCCCGACGAATCGGTGCGCGCCGTGGTGCTGGCCGCCGAAGGCAAGGCCTTCTGCGCCGGGCACGACCTCAAGCAGATGATCGCGCAGCCGGAGCTCGCCTATTACCAGGCGCTCTTCGCGCGCTGCAGCCGCATGATGCTGGCGATCCGCGCGCTGCCGGTGCCGGTGATCGCGCGGGTGCAGGGCATCGCCACGGCCGCGGGCTGCCAACTGGTGGCGCAATGCGACCTGGCGGTGGCTTCCACCGAGGCCCGCTTCGCCGTCAGCGGCATCAACTTCGGGCTGTTCTGTTCCACGCCCAGCGTGCCGCTGCTGCGCAACGTGCCGGTCAAGCAGGCCATGGAGATGCTGGTGACCGGCGACTTCGTCGATGCCGCCCAGGCCCGGGAGCGCGGCCTGGTGAACCACGCGGTCGCGCCCGGGCAACTGGATGCCGAGATCGAACGCCTCGTCGCCAGCATCGTGGCCAAGCCGCGGATCGCGCTGGCCATGGGCAAGGAACTCTTCTACCGCCAGCAGGAAATGGGGCTCGAAGCCGCCTACCAGCTGGCGGGCCAGACCATGGCCGCCAACATGATGGAAGGGTGCGCCCTGGAGGGCGTCACCGCATTCACCGAAAAAAGGAAGCCGAACTGGACGCGCTCGGAATAACCCCCCTCGACCGGCTGCTGGGCAACCTCGCGGAAGGCAACCTCGCCTGGGACGTCGGCGGCCTGGTGGGCTGCCTGCTCGTGGCCTATGCCATCTGCTGGCTGGCGGGACGCAAGCGGCCCGCCGATTCGGTGTGGTTCGGCCGCGTGCTGCTCGATGGCCTGCTGTTCCCGCTGCTGGCCCTGGTGCTGGTCTACGCCGCCCGCATCGTGCTGGACGACTACCACCGCGTGCCGCTGCTGCGGATCGCGGCGCCGGTGCTGCTGTCGCTCGCCGGCATCCGCCTGCTGGCCCGCGTGCTGACGATGGTGTTCCCGGCGTCCGCGATGGCCCGGGCGACGGAGCGCGTGTTCTCGTGGCTCGCCTGGCTCGCGGTGGTGCTGTGGATCCTGGGGCTGCTCGCGCCCGTGATGGCGGAGATGGAAGCGATCCGCTTCACCATCGGCAAGACCAGGGTCAGCCTGCTGGGGATCGTGCAGGGCGTGCTGTCGTCCGGCCTGCTGCTGGTGCTCGCGCTGTGGCTTTCGGCCACGGTGGAGCGCAAGGTGCTGCCCGACGCCGTGTCGGACCTGTCGCTGCGAAAGGCGGCGGGCAACGCCGTGCGGGCCCTGCTGCTGCTGGTCGGCTTCCTGTTCGCGCTGTCCGCGGCGGGCGTGGACCTCACCGCGCTGTCGGTGCTGGGTGGCGCCGTCGGCGTGGGCATCGGCTTCGGCCTGCAGAAGCTGGCCGCCAACTACGTGAGCGGCTTCGTGATCCTGGCCGAGCGCAGCGTGCGCATCGGCGACACGGTCCGCGTGGAGGGCTTCGAGGGCATCGTGGCGGACATCAAGACGCGCTACACCCTCATCCGCGCAGGCGACGGGCGGGCGTCGATCGTCCCCAACGAGAAGCTGATCACGGAGCGGGTGGAGAACCTGTCGCTGGCCGATCCCCGCATGCTGCTCACCACCGATGTGTCCGTCGGCTACGACAGCGATCCGCAGCACGTGCAGCGATTGCTGGAAGAGGCCGCGCTGGGCACGCAGCGGGTGCTGGCCGACCCGGCGCCGTCCGCCCGGCTGGTGGCCTTCGGCGCGGACGGCCTCGAGTTCCGGGTGCTTTACTGGATCGACGATCCGCAGAACGGCCAGCTCAACGTGCGTTCCGACGTGAACCTCCGCGTGCTGCGCGCGTTGCGGCAGGCTGGCGTCGACATCCCGTACCCCCAGCGGGTGCTGCACGTGAAGCAGGCGCCCGCCGCGGCGCCTTTCGACGCGACGATGATCGCGCCGGCGCCGGCTACTCCATCAGGGACGGCAGCCACAGGCTGAGCTGCGGGAAGGCGATGAGGATGCCCAGCATCGCCACCATCACCAGCACCAGGGGCCAGCAGCCGCGGAAGATCTGGCCCAGGCCCACGCCCGGCAGCAGCGCGTTGATCACGAACAGGTTCATCCCCACCGGCGGGGAGATCAGGCCGATCTGCACGATCATCACGATCAGCACGCCGAACCAGATCGGATCGAAGCCGAGCCCGGTGACGATGGGGAAGAACAGCGGGATGGTGAGCAGGACCATGGTGAGCTCCTCCATCACCGTGCCGAGCAGCACGTAGATCGCCATCATCGCCACGACGATCATGGTGGGCGACAGGCCCAGGTGGGTGATCCAGTCCTTCAGGTCCATCGGCAGCGTCGTGAAGTTCACGAAGTTGGCGAAGAGCGTGGCCGCGATCAGCAGCGTGAACAGCATGGCCGTGGTGCGCGCCGATTCCACCAGCACCTCGAACAGGCTGCGCCAGGAGAGGCGTCGGCGCAGGAGGGCGAACAGGAACGCCCCGGCCGCGCCGAAGCCCGCGCCTTCGGTGGCCGTGAAGAAGCCGCCGTAGATGCCGCCCAGCACCAGCACCACCAGCACCAGCACGCCCCAGATGCCGCGCAAGGCACGCCAGCGTTCGGGCCACGAGGCCTTCTCGCCGGGCGGCGCGTGCTCGGGGTCGCGCGAGGTGATCACCACCACGGCCAGCATCAGGAGGGTGGCCGTGAGGAGCCCCGGGATCACGCCGGCGGCGAACAGCTTGCCGATGTGCGTCTCGGTGACGATGCCGTAGATCACCATGATGGTGGACGGCGGGATCATGATGCCCAGCGTGCCGCCCGCGGCCATCACGCCGGTGGAGAGCGAGTCGCTGTAGCCCAGCTTGCGCATGGACGGATAGGCGACCTTGCTCATGGTGGCCGCCGTCGCTATCGACGAGCCGCAGATCGCGCCGAAGCCGGCGCAGGCCGCGATGGTGGCGTGCGCCAGCCCGCCGCGCACGTGGCCGATGAAGGCGTACGCCGCCTGGAACAGCTCGTGGGCAAGCCCGGCGCGTGCCACGAAGTTGCCCATCAGCACGAACAGCGGGATCACCGACAGCGTGTAGGCGAAGCCGGTCTCGTACACGACCTGGGACGTGCTGGCCAGCGCCGGCATCCAGCCGCGCGTGAGGCCGATGCCGGCGAAGCCGACGAGCCCCATCGCGAAGGCGAGCGGGATCCGCAGGAGGGCGAGCAGGAAGATGGCGCCGAAGCCGAGCAGGGCTTCGGTCACAGGGCGACCCCTTCCGTCTCGAAGCGGTCGTGCGGCTTCTCCCGCAGCAGCGCGAGGTGCACCAGCCCGGTCAGGCCGCACAGTACCCCCATGCCGTAGAGGAAGGGCGCCTTCAGGATGCGCAGTTGCGCCGTCGTTTCACCGGATTCGGCGAACTGGCCGCCGGCCTGCCACATGAGCCAGCCCAGCCCCAGCAGGACGCCGGCGCACAGCAGGTGCACCAGCACCCACTGCGCGCGCCGCAGCCACATCGGCAGGAAGGGATCGAGCGAATCGAACTCCACGTGCTCGCCGCGCAGCGAGACCAGGGGCAGGGCGCCGAAGATCACCACCACCATCAGCAGCTCGGTGAGCTCGAGCGAGCCGGGGATGGAATTCGACAGCGCCTTGCGGCCTATCACGTCGAAGAAGGTCAGCGCCATGATCGCGAACAGCGCGACCCCGGACAGCAGCCCGCACAGGAGCTCCAGCAGCTTGTTCAAACCGCGGGGCTTACTTCGACTGCTTCGCGATCTCGGCGCGGAACTCGGCGAGCACCTTGGCGGCGTCCTTCAGGCCCTTGGCCTCGGCGTCCTGCACCCACTTCTGTTCCAGCGTGGAGGTCTTGCCCTTGATGTCGGCGACGAACTTGGCGTCGGCCTTCACCACCTGCACGTTGTGCGCCTGCATGAGGCCGTAGGCGCGGCGGTCCACCTTGTCCCAGTGGCGGCCGATGATGCGCGCGGCCACCTCGCCGGAAGCGGCGTCGACCGCCTTCTTCTCCTCGGGCCCGAGCTTGTCGTACTTGGCCTGGTTCATCATGAAGACGAAGCTGGTGTTGTACAGGCCGCCGGGGAAGGTGGTCGCGTGGCGGATGACCTTGTCGATCTTGAACGACTCGATGGACTCGGCCGGGAACAGGGTGCCGTCCATGACGCCGCCGGACAGCAGTTCGTAGGACTCCGGCGCTGGCTTGAGCGTGACGTTCATGGCCAGCACCTTGGAGATCTCGTTGACCATGCCGCCGCCCACGCGCCACTTCAGGCCCTGCAGGTCCTCGAGCTTGGTGACCGGGCGCTTGGTGTTGAACACGATGCCGGGTCCGTGCGTGAAGAAGGCCAGCACCTTCACGCCCTGGTGCTCCTGCACGAAGGCGGGATGCTTCATCGCCACCTTGTTAAAGGCCACCGACAGCGGCTCGGCGGCGTCGCCGAGGAAGGGGAACTCGGCCATCTGCGTGGTGACGAAGCGCCCGGGCGTGTAGCCGTGCACGGTGAAGGACACGTCGGCCAGGCCGTTCTTCACGGCGTCGAAGGTGCCGGGCGGCGCCGCCACCGCGCGCGGCAGGTGGTTGCAGCGGATCTTGCCCTTGGCGTTCTTCTCGACGAGGTCGCACCATTCCTTCTGGGCCATGGTGAGCGCGTGCGTGGGCGGCACCCAGCTCGACGTGGTGAGGACGGTCTGCGCGCCGGCCGGGACGGTGGCGCAGCAGGCGAAGGCGGCGAAGGACAGGAGGGAGAGGGAGCGACGCATGCCAACGAACTCCTTGTGTGATGTGCGGTGCAATGTAAGCCGGGGGTATGCACGGGACCTTCATGAGTTACCCGCATGGGTGCGGGCGTGAATGTCGGGCGCGTGACATTCGCGGGTCCCCTGCCCGCAGCGCGGGCGTGCCATCGCCCTATAATCCAAAAACGAACGGTCGTTCTTTTTTGCCGCGACCCCCTCCGCGGCCCGGGGCGCGCCCCTGCGCCGCATAGAATTTCCGTTTACGTACACGTCAATTCGACAACTCTAGGAGTGCCCAGCATGAAGGTCCTGGTCCCGGTGAAGCGGGTGGTGGACTACAACGTGAAGGTCCGCGTCAAGTCGGACAACACGGGTGTGGACATCGCGAACGTCAAGATGAGCATGAACCCCTTCGACGAGATCGCCGTGGAGGAAGCCGTGCGCCTGAAGGAAAAGGGCGTGGCCACCGAAGTGATCGCCGTGTCGTGCGGCGTGCAGCAGTGCCAGGAGACCCTGCGCACGGCGATGGCGATCGGCGCGGACCGCGCGATCCTCGTGCAGACCGACGAGGAACTGCAGCCGCTGGCCGTGGCCAAGCTGCTGAAGGCGCTGGTCGACAAGGAACAGCCCGGCCTGGTGATCCTGGGCAAGCAGGCGATCG
The DNA here is from genome assembly GCA_004144865.1 of Comamonadaceae bacterium. Classification (GTDB taxonomy): domain Bacteria; phylum Pseudomonadota; class Gammaproteobacteria; order Burkholderiales; family Burkholderiaceae_C; genus Ramlibacter. The sequence continues at coordinate 355 of SEAY01000095.1, read as the reverse complement.
ACGACGACTGCAACCAGACCGGCCAGATGCTGGCCGCGCTGGCCGACCTGCCGCAGGCCACCTTCGCCTCGAAGGTGGAAGTGGCCGACGGCAAGGCCAAGGTCACGCGCGAAGTGGACGGCGGCCTGGAGACGCTCGAAGTGACGCTGCCCGCGGTGGTGACCACCGACTTGCGCCTGAACGAGCCGCGCTACGTGACGCTGCCCAACATCATGAAGGCCAAGAAGAAGCAGCTGGACATCGTGAAGCCCGAGGAGCTGGGCGTGGACGTCAAGCCGCGCCTGAAGACCCTGAAGGTCAGCGAACCGGCCAAGCGCGGCGCGGGCGTGAAGGTGCCGGACGTGGCCACGCTGGT
>SEAY01000187.1 GCA_004144865.1 Comamonadaceae bacterium | reverse complement strand
CTGCCGATCCACTGCTGTTTCCGAATCCACTCGAGGCAGGCGCCGGCCATCGGCCCACTGTGCCGGCAGATCCTTTTGCGGATCTGCTGGGTCCCGCGTCCGGAGTGCCGGAACGCGCCCCGCTCGCCGCGGACGATTTTTCGGATCTTGGCATTCCTGCGGCAGGCAAGGCCACTTCGATCGACGACCTGTTTGGCGGCACAGGCGGCACCGGCGGCATCGGTGGCGACCCGCTCGCGTTGTCGCCCCTCGCCGACCCGCTGCTGCAGCCCAACACCGCGGCCCATGCCGACCCGTTCGCAGCGCTGCAAGGCGCGGCGCGGCCTGCTGCCGCGCCGCGCAGCGATCACCTGCCGGTCGGACAATTCGGCTATGTGCCGCCGAAGGCGCTCACGCCGGCGGCCCCGTTGCATGTGTTCGACGACGAGACCGGCTTGCCAATCGGCGCGGGCAGCGCGCCCGCGGTCGACGATCCGTTCGCCGATCTGATGCCCGCCGCGGCAGTGCCGCCACCACCGCCCCCGTCGCCGCCCGTGGCACATGTGGCACGTGCGGCACCGGCACAGAGCGCCGGCGCGGCCACCGCCAGCTCGGGTTCCGAGGCCGAATTGCTCGCCGCCTTCCTGCGTGGGCTCGGCAGCCAGCACCAGCCGCCCGAGGCGCTCACGCCGGGCCTCATGGAGCGCGTGGGGCAGATGCTGCGGGCCTCGACCGAAGGCACGCTGCAACTGCTGCTGACGCGCCAGGAGTTCAAGCGCGAAGTCCGGGCCGAGGTCACGATGATCGCGTCGCAGGCCAACAACCCGCTGAAGTTCTCGCCCACCGTCGAGGTTGCGCTGGCCCACCTGCTGGGGCCGGGCGTGCGCGGATTCATGCCGCCCGAGGCCGCGATGAAGGACGCGTACAACGACCTGCGCTCGCACCAGTTCGGCGTGATGGTCGGCATGCGGGCCGCGCTGGCCCACGTGATCGCGCGCTTCGCACCGGACGAACTCGAGAAGAAGATCGCTGCCAAGTCCGCGCTCGACAGCCTGTTCGCGGCCAACCGCAAGGCCAAGCTGTGGGACCAGTTCGTGGCGCTCTATGGCAGCATCGCCACCGAAGCCGAAGACGACTTTCACAGCCTCTTCGGCAAGGCGTTTCTGCAAGCCTACGAAGAGCAGATGGAACGCCTCAAGTCAGGCCAATGAAAGAACAAGAGGCACCCGGGGTGGAAATCGAAATCGTCACGCTGTCCCGTCAGGGCGGCCGCAGCTACAACGAAGACGTGCACGGTCACTGGCACGACGAACGCTACGTCGCCTGCCTGGTGGCCGACGGTGCCGGCGGACATGGCGGCGGCGATGTCGCGGCCGCCACCGCGCGCAGCAGCGTGCTGGGCGGCTTTGCCGCCGCGCCGGCGCTGGACGGACGGACGCTGCGCCATCTGATCGAGCAGGCCAACCGCGACGTGGTCGCGCGCCAGGCCGAGGGCGGCAAGCTCGCGGCGATGCGTTCCACCGTGGTGCTGGCCGCGATCGATCTGCACGACAACCAGTTCGCGTGGGCGCACACGGGCGACAGTCGGGCGTACCTGTTCCGCGAGGGCGCGCTGGTGACACGCACGGTGGACCACAGCCTGGTACAGCAGATGGTGGCGGGCGGCATGATCGACGAGGAGGGTGCGCGCCTGCATCCGCAGCGCAACATGCTGTTGTCCGCGCTGGGGTCGGCCGACGAGATGCCCGAGATCGCCGTCTCGGCCCCCATGCCGCTGGCGCCGGGCGACGTGCTGCTGCTGTGCAGCGATGGGGTGTGGGAGGTGCTGGGCGACGAGGGCCTGCGTGCAACCCTGCAGGCCTCGCGCAACCCCAGCCAGTGGATCGAACAGCTGGACGTCGCCGTCAAGGCGCGTGCCAAGCCGGGTCACGACAACTACACGGCGCTGGCGATCTGGCTGCATGCGGACGACGACGCCACGCAGCTGTTGCCGGACACGGTGCCGGCAACGACCTGAGGCGGGCGGCACCACGGCGCCGCCTGCGCCTCCGAAGCCGCTGTCAGGAATCCTTGCTCTTGGCGATGTCCCAGGTCGTGGTCTTGGGCGCGTCGCCGCTGCCGTCGGCCTTCTGCGGCGTGTACTCGTAGGTGAATTTGGTGAAGTTCAGCGTGATGTTCTCGGTGAGCCGGTCTTCGCCGCCGCTGCCGCCGGTGGAGACATGGGTGATCACCACGTTCTCCAGCGAGAGCTTGATGTATTCGATCTTGGCCCCGCCGGACTTGCGCACCACCAGCGTCCCCTTCGGGATGGGCTTGAGGTCGCAGCAGCGCAGCAGCAACAGGTGCGAGGAAGCGTCGATGTATTTGGTGATGGACAGGTCCTGCACCGACACCTTGCCGCCGCCCGAACCGCCACCGACGTGGCCGGTGCCGCTCTGCGCGGCGCCCCAGCTCCAGGCCAGGACGTCGATTTCCTTGGGATGCTTGTCGTCCTGCGATTCGCCGTCAATGCCGTCCAACTTCAAAAACATGTCTACTGCCATGATGGTCACCTTTCAGTTGTGCTGCCAATAAAGAGTGGGCTGTCGGGGTTGTCGGCCTTGTTGCGGCGCCAGTGCCCGGCAGCTATGAGGAGAACGACCCGGGGCTTCGATTTTTCAAAGCCCCGGTCAACTTATTTGCCGCCCTTGGCGGACGGCAGCTTCGACACCAGGCGCAACGAGACGGTGAGGCCTTCCAGCTGGTAGTGCGGGCGCAGGAAGAACTTGGAGGTGTAGTAGCCGGGGTTGCCTTCGACTTCCTCGACCACCACCTCGGCGGCGGCCAGCGGGCGGCGGGCCTTGGTTTCCTCGGACGAGTTCGCCGGATCGCCGTCGACGTAGTTCATGATCCATTTGTTGAGCCAGCGCTGCATATCGTCGCGCTCCTTGAAGCTGCCAACCTTGTCGCGCACGATGCACTTGAGGTAGTGCGCAAAGCGGTTGCAGGCGAACAGGTAGGGCAGCCGCGCCGCGAGATTGGCGTTGGCCGTGGCGTCCGGGTC
>SEAY01000007.1 GCA_004144865.1 Comamonadaceae bacterium | reverse complement strand
TCCGCAGCAGTGCATGCGGCAACTGCGTGCCGCCCGGCAACATGGCCATGGAGCCCTCCCTGTGTGTACGACCGGCATGCCCGCGGCTTCGGTGGCCTGCTGGACAGTGCGCTTCGCCGCATCGTGCGGCCCGCCTCTGCCGGAAGGAACAAGGGCAAACCCGCAGCGGCCTCCTTCAACTGGAGGAGGCGGCTTGCGCGCGCACCAGTTCCAGCACGGCGGCGGCAAAGATCTCCGGCGCCTCCTGCGGCATGTCGTGGCCCACGCCCGGCACGATGCGGTGCGAGCGCGGGCCGGTGAAGCGGTGCGCGTGCGCCTCGGTCGGCCGCGGCCCGTACACGCCGTCGTCCGCGCCGTCGAAGGTGATCGTCGGCACCGCGATCGCGGGCTGCAGCGCGAGCCGCGCTTCGATGGCCGCATACGCGGGATCGCCGGGCACGAGGCCGTAGCGGTGGCGGTACGAGTGGATCACCACGTCCACGAAATCGTCGTTGTCGAACGCGGCCGCGGAGCGCTCGAACGTCGTGTCATCGAACCGCCAGGTCGGCGACCAGAGCTCCCACAGCAACCGGCACAACGCGCGGCGGTTCTTCGCCAGCCCGGCGCGCCCGCGCTCGCCATGGAAGTAGTACTGGTACCAGTACCTGGACTCCTGCAGCGGCGTATCGGGTTCGATGGCGCGCGCGATGTCCTGGATGTTGTAGCCGTTGTACGAGACCAGGCCGCCGCAGCGCTCCGGCCAGAGCGCCGCCACCACGCACGCGGCGCGCCCACCCCAGTCGTAACCCGCCAGTACGGCGCGTGGCACCTGCAACGCATCCATCAGCGCCAGCAGGTCCGCGCCCAGCGCCGCCTGCTCGCCCGACCTGGGCGTGTCGGCGTGCAGGAAGCGCGTCGCCCCGAAGCCGCGCAGGTAGGGAACGATCACCCGGCAGCCGGCCTGCGCCAGCCGCGGCGCCACTTCCGCATAGGCGTGGATGTCGTACGGAAAGCCGTGCATCAGGAACACGGGCGGCCCGTCCGCGGGACCGCACCCGTACCAGGCGACGTCGAGCACGCCGGCGCGCGTGGACTGCAGCGGATGGAGGCTCCCCATGCGCGCGAGCTTGCCACACACGGCGCGCCGCAGCTACTCGCCGAGATCCTGTTGCGCTTCCCGTGCCCGCAAAGGGTGCTGATGGTCACCGACGGCTCGCTGGACTTCGGCACCGGCGGCTTCGGCCTCTCCGAGTTCGTGGGCATCGTGCAGGGCGCGGGCCACACGGTCTCCACCGCGCGCCGCAACGGCGGCGGCAGCGCCAGCATTCCCGGCAGCTTCAACTTCTCCACGGCCGCCACGCCGGTGACGACGGCCAACTACGACCAGGTCTGGATCTTCGGCTTCAGCACGGCGGCGATCAATGTCGACGAGCGCTCGGTGATCGCCGGCTTCATGCAGTCCGGCGGCGGCCTGTTCGCCACCGGCGACCACGCCACGATAGGCGCGGGCATGGGCGCCAACATCCCGCGCGTGAACGCGATGCGCAACTGGTCCAGCGTGCCGATGTTCGATCCCGAGCGGCACGACACGGTGCTCAATCCCGGCGCGGATGCGATCAAGCAGTTCGACGACCAGGCCGACACCATCGCGCAGCCGATGTACCCGGTGTTCTTCTCCAACGGCGGCCCCGATACGGCCGCGGCAAGCTGGAGCGTGCACCCGGTGCTGCGGCATCCTGCCGGCGCCGTCGATTGCCTGCCCGACCATCCGCACGAGAGCGAGTGCCTCGCGCCGGTGCCGGGCGCCGGCAACTTCGCCGGCGTGGAGCAGTGGCCCACGCCCATCGGCGGCGGCGCGCGCATCGCGCCGGTGGTCGTGGGCGTCACGGTGTCGGCCGGCCGCTTCATCACGGACCTCGGCAAGCCGCCGGTGCGGCCGCACAGCTTCGGCGCCATCTCGGCCTACGACGGCGACGCGGCGCGCGTGGGGCGCATCGTGTGCGACGCGACCTGGCACCACTTCGTCAACATCAACCTCAACGGCGCGGGCGCGACGCCGGACACGACGATGACGGCGCGCACGGGGCTGTACGTGGCGGGCAACCCGACGCCGGAGTACGAGAAGATCCAGCGCTACTTCCTCAACACGGTGCGCTGGCTCGCGCCACGCAACCGGCGCAACTGCTGGCCCGTGCTGCAGGCGGCGCTGGCGCGCTTCGACTTCGAGATGCTCGAATTCGAGCTGCCGCAGCCGCACCCCTGCCCGTGGGATCCCCTGCAGTCCATCGGCCGCCTGGCCGAAGACGCGGTGACGCGCCACTGGGGCCCGGGCGCGATGGCCGAGATCGTGGACGAGCTGCTTTCGTCGGGCGATGGTTCGCCGGGGCTGGCCCAGCTGCTCAAGCCGCACTACGGCAAGGCCGCCAACGGGCGGGGCGAACCCTCGCTGCTGCCGCTGCAGGAGCTGCGGCGCGCCGTGCTCGGGGCCATGGTCAACGTGATCGCGCAGCACCTGCCGGCGGACGAGGAGAAGCTCGCCGACATCCTGGGTGACGGGCACGACGCCATCGTGGCGAAGCTGTTGCCCGAGGGCATCCGCGCCGCGGAGTTCGCCATCCACGACTACCTCGAGCGCGCGCTGAAGCACACGCGCGCGCAGGCGAAGATGATCCAGGAAGGAAAGGAAGCCAAGGAGGCGAAGTAGCTCGCAGCAGGGCCGGCAACCGCCGGTCCGCCTGCTTGCAATGCCGCGCTAGCAGGTGTACAAGAAGCGCGGGACTGGTCCCGGCCTTGCCGGGCGCCCCGCGCGATAGGGAGGCCACCATGGACACTCTCCTGGGCTTGCGGACGTGGCACTGGCGTGCCACCGACTGGACCGCAGCAGCGGTTGCCGGCCTTGCCGCCGGCGCGGTATTGATGGTGCTGGACCTTTTATGGTCGAGCATCTTCAACGCCCACGGTCCCTGGCGCACCTCCCACATGATCGCGCCCATCTTCCTCGGCACCGACACCTTGAAGGCATCGGGTTACGCCTTCAGCGTGGGCGTGGTCAGCGTCGCGCTGGCGACGCACTACGTGCTCGGAATGCTGTTCGGCCTCGCCCTCGCCGCGGTGATGGACCAGCTCCGCCTGGATGCCACACCCGGCCACGCGCTCGCGGCGGGCGCGTTCCTCGGCGCGGTCCTCTACCTCATCAATTTCGACGTCCTGCCACGCTTCGTCTTCACCTGGCTCGCGACATTGCGCGGCGGTGAAACCATGGCTGCCCACGTGGTCTTCGGGATCGTGGCGGCCCTTCTGTACCGAAGACTCAAGAGGACGGGCACGGAGCACTAGCCATGGCGATCGCGGCCGCATTGATCCTGCTCGCGCTCGGCTCGGTGCTGTTCCACTTCCTGAGCCCCTGGTATTTCACGCCGATCGCGTCCAACTGGCACGCGATCGACACCACGATCACCATCACCTTCTGGGTGACGGGGATCGTGTTCGTCGCCGTCAGCATCTTCATGGCGTGGGCGCTGGTCCGCTACCGGCATCGCGCCGGCTCGCGCGCGACCTACCAACCCGAGAACAAGAAACTTGAATGGTGGCTGCTGGTGGTCACGGGCGGCGGCGTGGCTGCGATGCTCGCGCCCGGGCTGCTGGTGTGGGCCGATATCGTGCGCGTGCCGCCCGAGGCCCACGTGGTGGAGGCGCTGGCGCAGCAGTGGCACTGGACCTACCGCCTGCCCGGTCAGGACGGCAAGCTGGGGACCGTGCACTCCCGCTTCGTCAGCGACAGCAATCCGTTCGGCATGAATCCCGCCGATCAGAACGGGCGCGACGACGTGCTGCTCGCGAGCCCGGAGCTGCGCCTGCCGCTGGGCAAGCCGGTGAAGCTGCTGCTGCGCTCCAAGGACGTGCTGCACAACTTCTCCATCGCGCAGCTGCGCGTGAAGATGGACCTGGTGCCCGGCATCGTCACCTACACGTGGTTCACGCCCACGCGCGCCGGCGCATTCGACCTGCTCTGCGAGGAACTCTGCGGCGTTGGCCACTTCGCGATGCGCGGCCGCCTGGTGGTGGAGGAGCCTGCGGCGCACGACGCCTGGCTGCAGCGCCAGCCGACCTTCGCGCAATCGCAGGCCCGTCCCGCGGGCAATGCGGTGGCCGGCCAGGCCCTGTACGCGACGTGCGCGGCGTGCCACGGCGCCAACGGCGAGGGGAACGTGGCGCTGAACGCCCCGAAACTCAGCGGGCACGGCGCGTGGTATCTCGAGCGCCAGCTGCACCTGTTCAAGGGGGGCGCGCGCGGCACGCACGACAAGGACGTCTTCGGCAAGATGATGGCGCCGATGGCGGCGACGCTCGCCAACGACCAGGCGATGGCGGACGTCGTGGCCTACGTGGCGAGCCTGCCGGACACGCCGGCCGCACAGACGATCCAGGGGGACGTGGACAGCGGCAGGCGCCGCTATGCCACCTGCGCGGCGTGCCACGGGGCGCAGGGCGCGGGAATCGCGGCGACCAACGCGCCGCGCCTCCAGGGCATGAGCGACTGGTACATGGCCAGGCAGCTGAAGAATTTCAGGGACGGCATCCGCGGCGCGCACGCGCAGGACGCCTACGGCTCCCAGATGGCGCTGGTCGCCGGGATGCTCTCCGACGATGCTTCGATCGGCGACATCCTGGCCTACATCAACTCGCGTTGATCCCGGAAAGGGGTGGCTCGATGGCTACGCATGTTGCGCACGACGAATCCGACTTCGCGCCGCCGGCGGAAGTCGCCGAAGTGCCGCTGTACCACCCCCGCACCTTCATCGGAAAGTACATCTGGAGCCAGGACGCGAAGGTCATCGCGATCCAGTACGCGCTCACCGCCATCGCCATCGGGCTCGTGGCCCTGGTGTTCTCCTGGCTGATGCGGCTGCAGCTCGGGTTTCCCGGCAGCGTCGCCTTCGTCGATCCCAAGGTCTACCTGCAGCTGGTGAGCATGCACGGGATGATCATGGTGATCTACCTGCTGACGGCGCTGTTCCTGGGCGGCTTCGGCAACTACCTGATCCCGCTGATGGTGGGGGCGCGCGACATGGTGTTCCCCTACGTCAACATGCTCAGCTACTGGATCTACCTGCTCGCGGTGATCCTGCTGGTGGCGAGCTTCTTCGTGCCCGGCGGCCCCACCGGCGCGGGCTGGACGCTCTACCCGCCGCAGGCGATCCTGGACGGCACGCCCGGGGCGAGCTGGGGCATCCTGCTGATGCTCATCTCGCTGGGCGTGTTCGTCATCGGCTTCACCATGGGCGGCCTCAACTACGTGGTGACCGTGCTGCAGGCCCGCACCCGCGGCATGACGATGATGCGGCTGCCGCTCACGGTGTGGGGCATCTTCATGGCGACCATCCTGGCGCTGCTCGCCTTCCCGGCGCTGTTCGTGAGCGCGATCATGATGTTCCTGGACCAGACGCTGGGCACCAGCTTCTTCATGCCGGCGCTGGTCTCCAGGGGACAGTCGCTGGACTACACGGGCGGCAACCCGCTGCTGTTCCAGCACCTGTTCTGGTTCTTCGGCCACCCCGAGGTGTACATCGTGGCGCTGCCTGCGTTCGGCATCGTTTCCGACCTGGTCAGCACGCACGCGCGCAAGAACATCTTCGGCTACCGCATGATGGTGTGGGCCATCCTCATCATCGGCGGCCTGAGCTTCATCGTGTGGGCCCACCACATGTACGTGAGCGGCATGAACCCGTACTTCGGCTTCTTCTTCGCCACCACCACGCTGATCATCGCCGTGCCCACGGCGATCAAGGTCTACAACTGGGTGCTCACGCTGTGGAAAGGCAACATCCGGCTGACCGTGCCGATGCTGTTCGCCATCGCCTTCATCTTCACCTTCGTCAACGGCGGCCTGTCGGGCCTGTTCCTGGGCAACGTGGTCGTGGACATGCCGCTGTCGGACACGATGTTCGTCGTCGCGCACTTCCACATGGTGATGGGCATCGCGCCGGTGCTGGTGGTGTTCGGCGCCATCTACCACTGGTACCCCAAGATCACGGGGCGCATGCTGGACGACACGCTGGGCAAGGTGCACTTCTGGGTCACCTTCCTCGGCACCTACGCGATCTTCTATCCCATGCACTACCTGGGTTTCATGGGCATCCCGCGCCGCTACTACGCCATAGGCGGCACGAACTTCATCCCGGACTCGGCGCACATGCTCAACGCATGGATCTCCATCGCGGCCTTCGTGGTCGGCGCAGCGCAGATGCTGTTCCTCTACAACCTCGCGGTGAGCTGGTTGCGCGGCAAGCCGGCTGGGGGCAACCCCTGGCACGCCACCACGCTGGAATGGCAGACATCGGAGACACCGCCCAGGCACGGCAACTTCGGCAAGGAGCTGCCGGTGGTCTATCGCTGGGCCTACGACTATGGCGTCCCCGGCGTGAAGGCCGACTTCATCCCGCAGAACGTGCCGCCCTCGGAAGTCGCCGCCGAAGCCTGGGCGCGCGAACCGCACCACGCCGACGGGTAGCCGCATGACGATCGGCCTGGTTTTCCTCACCGTCGCGATGGCCGTCATCGTGGGGTGGCTGTTCCGGCAGACGCTCCACGTGCAGCCATGGGAGGCGCAGGCCGCGCTGTCCGAGGGCTCCGCAGTCGCCACCGCGCCGCGGCCGGCCGCGCGCACGGCGCTGTGGGTGTTCCTCGGTGTCGCCACCTCGCTGTTCGTGCTGTTCGTCAGCGCCTATGCGATGCGGCTGGGCCTCGCGGACTGGAGCCCGCTGCCCCGGCCGCGGCTGCTGGTGCTGAACACCGCGCTGCTGGTCGGCGCAAGCTTGGCCATGCAGTGGACGGTGCGGGCCGCGCGCGAGGCCGACGCCCCGCGGGTGCAGCGCGGGCTCGCGGCCAGCGGCGTGCTCACGCTCGGTTTCCTCGCCGGCCAGCTGTACGTCTGGAAGCAGCTGAACGTCGCGGGCTACCTCGTGGCCACCAGCGCCGCCACGTCCTTCTTCTACCTGTTCACGGCCGTGCACGGCCTGCACGTGCTCGGCGGGCTGGTGGCGTGGCTGCGCGCCGTGCTGCGGCTGCGGCGCGGCGACGACCCTGCACGCGTCCGGCTCGGCGTGGAGCTGTGCGCGACCTACTGGCACTACCTGCTCGCCGTGTGGGTGGGGCTGTACGCGCTGATCGTGTCGAGCGAACTCGGGCTGGCGATCTGTTCGTCGGCCCCCTTGTGAGGAGACCGGGCCATGGGAAACCACGCAGCTGCCGCAGGCCCCGGGACGCTCGCCCCGCGCGAAGGCTGGCGCGGCGCCGTCGACGACGTCGCCTCGGACCAGCGCGCCTTCAAGGGCGTGCCCTGGGGCAAGCCGATGATGTGGATCTTCCTGCTGAGCGACACCTTCATCTTCGGCAGCTTCCTGATCTCGTACATGACGGTGAGGATGTCGACGACCGTAGCGTGGCCCAACCCGAGCCAGGTGTTCTCGCTCGAGATGTTCGGCCGCAACGTGCCCCTGCTGCTGATCGCGATCATGACCTTCGTGCTGATCACCAGCAGCGGCACCATGGCCCTGGCGGTGAACTACGGCTACCGACGCGATCGCAGGACGACCTTCTGGCTGCTGCTCGCGACGGCGGCGCTGGGCGCCACCTTCGTCGGCATGCAGGCCTTCGAGTGGTACAAGCTGATCTCCGAAGGCGTGCGGCCCTGGGGCAACCCCTGGGGGGCGGCGCAGTTCGGGTCCTCCTTCTTCATGATCACCGGGTTCCACGGCACGCACGTGACGATAGGGGTGATCTTCCTGGCCATCGTCGCCGTGAAGGTGCTGCGCGGGGACCTCGACCAGCAGCGGCCCGGCTTCCTGACCGGACGCAGGGGCAACTACGAGATCGTCGAGATCATGGGCCTGTACTGGCACTTCGTGGACCTCGTCTGGGTCTTCATCTTCGCGTTCTTCTACCTCTGGTGAGGGAGCCCGCCATGGAACATGCCGAACAACACGATGCGCCGCCGGTTCCGCACGAAGCGGGCCAGCAGCACCCGCTGGGCATCTACTTCAAGATCTGGGCCCTGCTGTTCGTGCTCAGCGCGGCCTCGTACATGGTCGACTACTTCCACGTGGAAGGCCTGCTGCGCTGGTCGCTGATCATCGTCTTCATGCTGCTGAAGGCGGGGTTGATCGTGGCCGTCTTCATGCACATGCTGTGGGAACGGCTGGCGCTGGTCTACGCGATCCTGGTGCCTCCCCTGCTGCTGATCACCCTGGTGGGCATAGGCGCACTGGAGGCCGACTACACGTTCCTGTCGCGCGGCACTTTCTTCGCTCCGGCGAGCGAACAGCCGGCGGCGCATTGACCGCATTCTTGTCGTGGGGCCATGCCCCAAGGAGTTGACCATGAGCCGACGAATCTACTGGCTGCTGCCAAACAAGGAGAGCGCGTGGGCCGCGATGGACGACCTGCTGCTCGCCGGCATCGAGGTGCGGCACATCCACTTCGTGGCGCGCGAGGGCAGCGACATGTCGGGGCTGAACGCCGCCAACGTGCTGCAGACCTCGGACGTCGTGCGCTCCGCCGAGATGGGCCTCATCGTGGGCGCTGGGGTGGGCGGCCTGCTGGGCGCCCTGGTCGCGGTGAACTATCCGATCGTCGGCGACGACCCGCAATGGGGCATCGCGGCACTGCTGGCCGTCGCGGGGGCCGTCTTCGGCACCTGGACGTCCACCATGATCGGCGTCTCCACGCCCAGCAAGCGGCTGCGGCGCTTCGCTCCGCAGATCGAGGAGGGGCAGATCCTGATGATGGTCGACGTGCCGCTGTCGCGCGTCGAGGCGGTGGAAGCGCGCCTGCGCGCGCGGCACCCCGAAGCGCACCTCGAAGGCACCGAGCCGGACATCCCCGCGTTTCCCTGAGCGCGGGGCGCCGCTGGGGGCAGCCTCCTAGGCGGCGAGGCCCATCGCCCGGGTGATCTTCAGCCCCGAGGCGCGCAGCTTCTGCAGGTCGGCGCGCAGGTCGCCGGCCAGCAGCTCCCCCGCGCGCTTCCTCCATTGGCCCGCCACCATCACGCTGTCGATGTTGGCGAGCGACGCCTGGAACACCACGCTGCTCACCGGGTCGTGCACCGGCTGCATGTTGAGGTCGCTCGCCCGCACCAGCACCAGGTCGGCCTGCTTGCCCGGCGCCAGCGTGCCGATGCGATCCAGCTGCCGCAGCATGCGGGCGCCCTCCACGGTCACCCACGCCAGCGCTTCGCGCGTGGTGATGGTGGAAGTGGGCGGAATGGTGCCGTGCTGCTCGCGGTAGGCGACGTTGTCCAGGCTGCGCTGGATGCCCAGCGCAACGCGCGCCTGCGTGAGCATGTCGCCCGAGAGCACGCTTTCCAGGTCCACGCCCAGCGACGGCGCACGGCCGAAGCGGAGCAGCCGGCCCGTCAGCGGATGGCCGTGGCCCTGCGACATCTCGCTTTCGGCGGCGGCCGAGAAGCTCATGCCCAGGCCGCAGAAGCGCTCGAGCTGCGCGTCGCTGAGCGCATGGCCATGCACGATGTTGATGTTGGGCCCGAGCAGGCCCGCAGCCTCCAGCCGTTCCCAGCCATCGGGCGTGCGCGCGGCGCCGCCGCCCTGGTGCAGGCTGGCGATCAGCCCCAGCTCGCGCGCCATGCGGAAGTCGTGCATCGCCACGTCCAGCGTGGAGTAGTGCGGGCCCAGCACGGCGGCCTGGATGGACAGCAGTGCCTTGCCCTGGTGCGCCGCGAGCAGCCGCTCGACCTCCTTGCGCGGATGCGGCACCTCCCAGAACGGCACCTGCCCCGGCTTCGGATCGGGCTTGGGCGTGCCGTGGAAGAACGCGGCGCGGATGCCGGTGGAGAGCAGGCCCTCGATCGCCGCGTCGTTGTGGCCCGGCGTCGGGTTGTTGTGGCACCAGTCCGCCAGCGTGGTGGTGCCGCAGTTCAGCTGGTTCAGGGCGCCCATGCGCGTGGCGATGAACAGGTCCTCCGGCGCGAACGCCGTGGCCAGGCCGGCGTGCATCTTCTGGAAGTATTCCAGCAGCGTCCAGTTGGCCGCCACGCCGCGCAGCGCGGTCTGCCAGGTGTGCATGTGCGCATTGACCAGGCCGGGGATGACGATGCAGCCGGTGGCATCCACCACTTCCGCGTCGTCGGCGTCGATCGCGGGCGCGATCGCCTCGATGCGGTCCTGGTGCACCAGGAGGTCGCCCACCGGGAGGTCGCCCTGGCTGTCCATCGTGACGATGGTGGCGTTGCGGATCAGCGTGTTGGGCATGGTCAGTCTCCCGCTGGATAGTCCACTTGGTAGCGCGCGATCCGCATGTCGCCGAGTTCCTGCTTCACGCGCAAATGCTCGGGATGCGCGGCGTAGGCATCCAGCGCCGCCTGCGACTCGAACACGCTGAACAGGACCACGTCGCACGCGTAGTCGGCACGGCTGGTGTCCACGCCGATCTCCAGGTGCAGCAGGCCGGGCACGCGGCCGCGCAGGCTGTCGAAACTGCGCTTCAGGCGCGCCACATTCGCCGCCTTTTCGTCCGGCGTCTCGCCCCGCACGTTCCACATCACGATGTGGCGGATCAACGCGGCTCCTGCGCGCGGTTCAGCACGAAGTCGTATTCCACCAGGTAGTTGCCGTCCGCCTGCTTCTTCCAGTCGGCGACGAGGGACTGGCGCACGCCGAACACGGCGTCCGAGTCGAGATAGGCATCGCCGTCGCGGAACACGTGCGTGATCAGCGTCTCGTAGCCCGGCGCCTTGATCATGAAGTGCAGGTGTGCCGGCCGCCACGGGTGGCGCTTCATCGCACGCAGCATGTCGCCGACGGGGCCGTCGTCCGGGATGGGATAGGCCTCGGCCAGGATGGACTTGAAGTGATACTCGCCCCGGCCGTTGGCGTGCAGCACGCCGCGCGCCTGGTGGCCCGGCAGCCCATCGCGCTGCACGTCGTACTTGCCCTCGGCATCGGCCTGCCAGACGTGGATCTCCGCGCCGGGAACCGGCTCGCCGTCGAGGCCGCGCACCGTGCCCCGCACCTGGCACGGCACGCCGGCCGCGCCTTGCGCCACGTCCTCGCCGAGGTCGAAGTTCGGCGCGCCCTCCACGTAGAAGGGGCCGAACACGGTGGATTCGGTGCAGCCCGCCGGCTTGTCGTTGTTCATCGCCACCGTCAGCATGGACAGGCCCAGCGTGTCCGACAGCAGGATGAACTCCTGGCGCTGGTCGTCGGTCTTGTGGCCGACGCGGGTGAGGAACTCGATGCCCCGGAACCATTCGGCCTCGGTCAGCTTCACCTCGCGCGCGAACGCGTGCAGGTGCTGCACGAGGCTGGTCATGATCTCCTTCAGCCGCGGGTCGGGTGTCTCGGCCATGCGGGCGATGACGGCCTGCGTGATGTTGTCCTGGGTGAGGTTGCGCATGCGGGTGGGATCTCCTGGCGCCACTCTAGGGCCCGCCCCCGGCACGCGAAAGCGCGGCGCGGCAAATGAGTTTTCCGCGGGGCGAAAGAAAGCCGAGCGACAATCCCCGGCAGGAGACCTACCCTTGGATCGCTGGACCGAGATGGCGTTGTTCGTGCAGGTGGCCGAGAGCGGCAGCCTGAGCCGTGCGGCGGAGGAACTGGGTCTGTCCAATGCCGCCGCGAGCCGCCACCTCTCGGCGCTGGAGGAGCGGCTGGGCGCGCGGCTGGTGGAGCGCAACACGCGGCGGCTGTACCTCACCGAGCCGGGGCAGGAGTTCCTGCGCCGCAGCAAGGCGATCCTGGCGGAGCTGAAGGACGCCGAGTCGGCCGTCAATGCGTCCACGCTCAATCCCACGGGCACGCTGCGCGTCACCGCCTCCATGTCCTTCGCCATGCGGCACATCGCACCGCTGCTGCCGGAGTACACGCGGCGCTATCCCAACGTGACGGTGCACGTCGAGACGGCCAACCGCTACCTGGACCTGATCGACAACAACATCGACGTGGCGATCCGCACGCGCGAGTTCGAGCCGGACTCGAACATCACGATCCGCCGGCTCGCCGAGACGCGGCGCATCCTGGCCGCCTCGCCCGGCTATCTCGGTCGCGCGGGCACGCCGCGCACGCTCGACGACCTGGCGCGGCATGCGCTGCTGGTCTACACCTACGCCAACAACCCACACGAGCTGCGCTTCACGCGCGACGGCGAGTCGACCGCGGTCTCCATCAAGGGCGTGCTGGAATCCAACGACGGCCAGGTGATACGCGCCGCCGCGCTGGAAGGCCTGGGCATCCTGGTGCAGCCCACCTACGTGGTCTACGACGACATCGTGGCCGGCCGGCTGGTGCCCGTGCTCGACGCTTGGGACCTGCCGCGCCTGACCGTGAACCTGGCGTATCCCAGCCGCAAGCACCTGACGGCCAAGGTGCGCACCTTCATCGATTTCATGGCCGAACATTTCGGCCGCATGGAGTACGAACGCAAGTGGACGACTCGCTTCGGGTTCTGAGCACGGAGGTCCTCATCGCCGGCGGCGGTCCGTGCGGACTGATGCTGGCCAACGAGCTTGGCCGCCGCGGCATCCGCACGCTGCTGGTCGACATGAAGCCCGGCACCGCCTTCAACCCCCAGGCCAACGCGACGCAGGCGCGCACCATGGAGCACTTCCGGCGCCTCGGCTTCGCCCAGGAGGTACGCGCGCAAGGCCTGCCCGCCGACCATCCCACCGACATCGCCTACTTCACGCGGTACACGGGGTACGAGCTCGCGCGCCTGTCCCTGCCCACCGCGGAACAAGCGGTGCGCAACGTGCGCGGCATGACCGGCTCGTGGAGCGCGGCGGAACTGCCGCACCGCGTGTCGCAGAAGTTCGTGGAGGCCGTGCTGCGCCGCCACGCGGAGGCGCACGCGGGCAACGACGTCCGTTACGGCTGGCAGCTGCTGGAGTTCCGGGACACCGGCGAAGACATCGTGGCGCGCGTGCAGCCCACGGCGGGCGGGCCGGTGCAGGAAGTGCGCGCGCGATACCTCGTGGGCGCCGACGGTCCGCGCAGCCTGGTGCGGCGCACGCTGGGCATTCCGTGGGCCGGCGCCAGCGGCGTGCGGCGCGACTTCATGGGTGGGCAGATGTTCGCCGTGTACCTGCGCGCTCCCGGCTTCTACGAGGTGTTCCCGCACGCGCGGGCGTGGATGTACGTGTCCTTCAATGCGCAGCGGCGCGCCTTCATGGCTTCGGTGGACGGCCGCGCCGAGTTCGCCTTCCACGCCGCGGTGCACGAAGGGGAGGACGCGGATGCCTGGGGCGAGGCCGATGCGCGACGCGTGTTCGCGCAGGCACTGGGGCGCGAGATCGACATCGAGGTGCTCTCCTGCGGCACCTGGACGGCCGGGCACTCGCTGGTGGCGCAGTCGTTCCAGCGCGGGCGCGTCTTCATCGCGGGCGACGCGGCGCACCTTTTCACGCCCACGGGCGGGCTGGGCTACAACACGGCGGTCGAGGATGCGGTGAACCTCGGGTGGAAGCTCGCGAGCGTGCTGCGCGGGGCCGCCCCGCCGTCGCTGCTGGACAGCTATGAGCCCGAGCGGCAGCCCCTCGCCGTGCGCAACACCGGCTATGCGCGCCAGTTCGCCGATTCGGTCGGCTTGTACCCGGCGCGGCCCGTGCTGGAGGAAGGCAGTGCGGCGGGCGCGCAGGAGCGCGCGGCGGCTTCGGAGCACCTCAACGCCCACGTACGGCTGGAGTTCAACATTCCCGGCGTGACGTTCGGCGGGCGCTACGACGGCTCGCCAGTCATCGTGCCGGACGGAAACGCGCCGCCGCCGGACGCGGCCAACGACTACGTGCCGACCGCCTGCCCCGGCGGACGCCCCCCGCACGCGTGGCTGGCGGACGGGCGCTCGCTCTTCGATACCTTCCATGTGGAGTGGACGCTGCTGGCGCTGGGTCCCGAGCCGCCGGACGTCGCGCCTTTCATCCGCAGCTCGCAGGCCATGGGCATGGACCTGAAAGTGGTGCACCATCCGGATCCTGCGCTGCGCGAGCTGTACGAAGCGCCGCTCGCGCTGATCCGGCCGGACCAGATCGTGGCCTGGCGCGGCAGCGAGGCGGAGGATGCGGAGCGCGTGCTGCGCCGCGCGCGCGGCGGCTAGGAGAGGTGCGGAGAGAGCACTGGCGCTTCGCAGACCGCTGGGGTTCGGCTTCGCGCTCACCGCCAGCCTACCAATGCCGTCATTCCCGCGCAGGCGGGAATCCAGGGCGTTCAGGAAGTCCGGATGCCCTGGGTCCCCGCCTGCGCGGGGAAGACGTCAATGGACCGGCCGATTCCCCTCGAACGCATCCTGCAGCAATTGCCGGATCGCCGCGCGCTCCAGCGGCCGCGGATTCGGGTACTGGTTCTGCAGCGCGATGTCGCAGGCGCGGTCGAGGTCCTGCGCCTTCATGCCGACGTCGCGCAGCGCGACCGGCGCGCCGTTGTCGCGGGCCAGGTCGAACACGGCCTGCGGCGCGCTCTTCGCCTGCAGCGCGCGGGCCACGCGGCGCATGGCTTCGGGCGCGGCTTGCCCGTTGTAGGCCAGCGCATGCGGCAGCACGATGGTGTGCGTCTCGGCGTGCGGCAGGTTGAAGGTCCCGCCCAGCGTGTGGCACAGCTTGTGGTGCAGGGCCATGTCCACGGAAGCCAGCACCGTGCCGCACAGCCACGCCCCATACAGCGCATTGCCGCGCACCTCCAGGTCGCGCGGCTGCGCGCGCAACCGGGGCAGCGCCAGGCCCAGGGCACGGATGCCTTCTTCCGCCATCAGGTCGATGATGGGATTCGTGCTGGCGGAGTAGAGGCCCTCGGCCGCATGCGCGATCGCGTTCATCCCGCTGGTGATGCTCATCGTCACCGGCAGCCCCAGCGTCAGCTCGGGGTCGTAGACCACCGTGCGCGGCAGCACCCGGTCTTCGCGGCCGGTCTTCTTCATCCCGCCTTCGGTGATCCCGTAGATCGTCGTCATCTCCGAGCCCGCATAGGTGGTCGGGATCGCGACGATGGGCAGCGACGACTCGAGCGCGATCGCCTTGCCCAAACCGATGGTGGAGCCGCCACCGATCGCCACGGCGCAGTCCGCGCCTATGCGCGCGGCATGCTCCCGCGCCTCGCGCGCCGTCTCGATCGGGACGTGCATCACCGCGCGGTCGAACACGCCGGCCGCGCGCTCGCCAAGCAGCGCGGCGACCTGCTCCGCCGAGGCCCGCTGTTCCGGCGTCGAGAGCACCAGCGCCTTGTGCACGCGCAGCCGGTCCAGCTCCGCCGGCAGCTGGCGCAGCGTGCCGGCGCCGAAGAGGACGCGTGCCGGCCGGCCGATGTAGATGAAATCCTTCAAGCTTCGCTCCCCGGGTTCGCAGCCGCTACTTTAGGCTGGCCGGGCCTGCCCCTCACTGCGCCTTCAGGTTCGCCGCCTTCGCGATCTGCGCGGCAGAGTCCATCTCGGTGCGGATGTACGCGTTGAAAGCCGCGGGCTCCATGGTGAAGGCCTCGGCCCCCAGCTTCACCAGCCGCTCCTTCACCTCGGGGGTGGCCAGGGCCTTGAGTGCCTCCTCGTGCAGCCGCTTGACCACGGGCGCCGGCGTCGCCGACGGCACGATCATTCCGACCCAGAAGGTGTAGTCGGATCCGGGCACCCCGGCTTCCACGGTGGTCGGCACCTCCGGCAGCGCGGGCGAACGCTGCGCCGTGCTCACGGCGAGGGCCTGCAGCCTGCCGTCCTTGATCAGCGGCAGTGCGGACGACAGCGGCGCGAAGAAGAAATCGTTGCGCCCGCCGATCACGTCGCTGATCGCTTCCGGCGTACCCTTGAAGGGAACGTGCTGCGCATCGAAGCCCGCTCGCAGCTTGAACTTCTCGGCGTTCATGTGCGTCGCGCTCCCCATGCCGGCGGAGGCGAAGTTCATCTGGCCCGGCTTCGCCCGCGCGGCCGTGACCATGTCGCCCACCGACTTCCAGCCCTTCGCCGGTGCGACCACCAGCACGTTCGGCAGCGCAACGAGCGGCGTCACGCCCGTGAGGTCCTTGACGGTGTCGTACGGCAGGTTGGTGTAGATGGCCGGATTCAGCGCGTGGCCGGAGGAGTGGATCAGGATGGTGTGCCCGTCGGGCTCGCTCTTGGCCACCTGTGCCGCGCCTATGGTGCCGCCCGCGCCGGGCTTGTTCTCCACGATCACGGGCTGGCCCAGGTTGCGACCCATGACCTCGCCGACGGTGCGGGCGATGATGTCGGTGCCGCTGCCGGCGGTGAACGGCACGACCAGCCTGATCGGCTTGGAAGGGAATCCCTGGGCCGCTGCGGCAGCGGCCAGCAGGGTGGCGGCGAGGAAGGTGGCGAGGCGCTTCATGTCTATGTCTCCTGGTGCGTTGTTCGGGACACAAAACGCTGGGGTGCCCTGCGGGCCACCCAGCCTACGATTCCAGGCCGTCGGCCATGGGCACGTTGTCGGGCGTGAGTTCGAGGCCGGCGTCCTTCGCCATTTCCACCAGCAGGACGGCGAAGTCGATGTGGTCGTGGCCGCGGCCGACCAGGCGTGAAACCGATTCGCGGGTGGCGGCGGCCGCCGGCATGGCGACGCCGTAGGCGCGTGCCGCGCCCATGCCCAGGTCCATGTCCTTGAGCAGCAGCTTCGGCGTGAAGGTCACCTGGTCGAACGTGAGGTTGGTGAGCATCGGCGTCTTGTACTTCGTGTACATGGAGCCGAGCACCGAGTCGTTGATGCTCTCGAGGAACACGTGGCGCGGGATGCCGGCCTTCTCGGCCAGCACGGTGATCTCGCACAGGTTCTGGATGACGACGCCGAACATCGTGTTGTGGGCGATCTTCCAGATGCGGGCCAGCTCGCCCTCGCCCACCCACATCGCCTTGCGGCCCATCGCCTGCAGGTAGGGCTGGGCCTTCTCGTACAGGTCCTTCGGGCCGGAAGCGACGATGAGCAGCTTGCCCGCCTTGGCGACCTTCGCGTTGCCCGACACCGGCGCACACAGGTAGGCGACACCCAGCGCCTCCAGGCGCTCGCGGATCTCGGCGGAGCCTTCCTGCGAGATCGAGGAACTGTCCACCACGACCTGTGGCTTCCTCTCGCCCGTGACGAGCCCGCCCTCGGCGAACAGCACTTCCTTCAGGTCGTCGGTGGTGGACACCATCGTGAACACCACGTCGCAGGCCGCCAGGTCGAGTTTGCTGCGGGCGATCCCGGCACCGTACTCCGCCAGCGGCTCGGCCTTGCTGCGGGTGCGGTTCCACACGCTGACCGCGTGGCCCGCCTTCAGCAGCCGCTTGACCATCGCCTCGCCCATGCGTCCGAGGCCGATCCATCCGATGCGCGTCGCCATTCCTGGGGATCCTTCCTGTTATCAGGTCCGGCGCAGTGTGGGCGCGGCTTCCGGGGATGGGAAGGGGCGGAGCCGGAATTCAGTTTTCCGGCGGCGGAAAAACCCCGCACTCCGTCATTCGCGCGCAGGCGGGAATCCAGGGCGCCCAAAGAAAAAGGCGGCCGATGGCCGCCTTCCCGGAATGCCCTGGGTCCCCGCCTGCGCGGGGACGACGGCGATCAGTCCACGCTCGCGCCCGAGGCCTTCACCACCTGGCTCCACTTCGCCGTCTCCTTGCGGATGAACTCGGCGAACTGCTCCGGCTTCTCGGCATAGGGCTCGGCGCCCTGCTCGGCCAGCTTCTTCTTCACGTCGGCGTCGCTCAACACCTTCACCAGCGCGGTGTTCAGGCGCGTGACGATGGGCGCCGGCGTCGCGGCGGGCGCGAACATGCCGAACCACGAAGTCGCTTCGTAGCCGGGCACGCCGGCTTCGGCGATGGTCGGCACGTTCGGCAGCTCGGGCGAGCGCTTGGCGGTGGTCACCGCGATGGCCTTCAGGCGGCCGCTGCGCACGTGCTGGATGGCCGAGGGCATGTTGTCGAACATGATGTCGATCTGGCCGCCGATCAGGTCGGACACGGCCGGGGCGCTGCCCTTGTACGGCACGTGGATCATGTCCACCTTGGCCATGCTGTCGAACAGCTCGCCGGAGAGGTGGATGGAGCTGCCGTTGCCGGACGAGCCGAAGGTCACCTTGCCCGGGTTGGCCTTGGCATAGGCCACCAGTTCCTGCACCGTCTTGTACGGGCGCGTCGGATGGGCCACCAGCAGGTTGGGCACCATGGCCACGCGCGTCAGCGGGGCGAAGTCCTTGATCGGGTCGAAAGGCATCTTCTTGTACAGCGACGCGTTGATCGCGTGCGTGCCCACCGTGCCCATGAACAGCGTGTAGCCGTCGGCGGCAGCCTTCGCTGCCAACGCGCCGCCGATGTTGCCGCCCGCGCCGGCGCGGTTGTCGATCACGACCGGCTGGCCCAGCTCCTTCTTCAGCGCCTCGCCGATCACGCGGGCGAGGATGTCCGTGGTGCCGCCGGCCGCGAAGGGCACGACGATGGTGATCGGCTTGGCGGGATAGTTCGCCTGCGCGGCGGCGGGCAGCGCCGCGAAGCTGCCGGCCGCGACGCCGGCGGCCAGCGCCAGGGTGAAGCCGCGCCGGGTGAGGATCTTGGAATCTTTCATGTTGCTACTGCTTTCAGGGGGAGAACTTCAAACGGGCGCGAGGCCCAGGGTGGTGCCGCCACAGACGTACAGCACCTGGCCCGTGACGAAACCGTTGTCGGGGTGCAGGAAGAAGAGCGCGGCGCGCGCCACGTCCTCGGGCGTGCCCATGCGCTTGACGACGATGCTGTCGAGGATGCGCTGCGTGCGCGGCGCGCCCTCGGGATTGCTCTGGCGGAACAGCTCGGTGGCGATAGGCCCGGGGGCGATCGCGTTCACCGTGATGCCGTCGCCGCCCAGTTCCATGGCCATGGTGCGCGTCATGCCGACGAGCCCCGCCTTGGCGGCGGAGTAGGCGATGCGCTCGGTCTTGCCGAGCGCCGCGCGCGAAGCCATGTTGACGATGCGCCCGCGCCCGCAGGCGCGCAGCGAAGGCAGGCAGGCCTGCGTGAGCAGCATCGTCGCCTGCAGCGTGAGCGCATTGACGTACGCCAGGTCGGCGGCGGTCTGCGTGTCTATCGTGCCGGGGCGCGTGGCGCCGGCGTTGTTGACGAGCGCGGTGATGTCGAACTCGCGGGCGGCCTGCGCGCCGGCGGCCTGCGTCTCCTCCGCCTTCGTGAGGTCGGCCTGGAAGGAGGACAGCTGCGGGTGCGACCAGTCGGGCAGGCGGTAGTCGATGTTCACGACGTGCCGGCCTTGCGCGAACAGCGCCTCCGCGATGGCGCGGCCGATGCCGGCACTGGCGCCGGTGACGAGGGTGGCTTGTTGCTTGCTCATGGGAAGGGGGGAACTGCGCGGCCTGGCGGCCGCTACTTCGATGCCCTGGATTCCCGCCTGCGCGGGAATGACGAGGGAGCCCTGGATTTCCGCTGCGCGGGAATGACGGAAGGGAGCCGTCGTCCCCGCGCAGGCGGGGACCCAGGATCGCCGCAGGCGCTATACGCGCTCGAGGATCACCGCGATGCCCTGCCCCACGCCGATGCACATCGTGCACAGCGCATAACGGCCACCGCCCGCATGCAGCTGGTTCACCGCCGTGGTGGCCAGGCGCGCGCCCGAGGCGCCGAGCGGATGGCCCAGCGCGATCGCGCCGCCGTTCGGGTTCACGCGCGCGTCGTCGTCCTTCAGCCCCAGCATGCGCAGCACCGCCAGGCCCTGCGCGGCGAAGGCCTCGTTCAGCTCGATCACGTCGATCTGCTCCAGCGTGATGCCGGTGAGCGCCAGCACCTTCTGCGTGGCCGGCGCGGGGCCGATGCCCATCACGCGCGGCGCCACGCCGGCCGTGGCCATGCCCACGATGCGCGCGCGCGGCGTCAGGCCGTTCTTCGCCGCCGTCGCCTCGTCCGCCAGCAGCAGGGCGCAGGCGCCGTCGTTGACGCCGCTGGCGTTGCCCGCCGTCACCGTGCCGTCGGGCTTGACCACGCCCTTGAGCTTGGCGAGCGCCTCCAGCGAGGTCTCGCGCGGATGCTCGTCCTGCTTCACGACCACCGCTTCGCCCTTCTTCTGCGGGATGGTCACGGGCGTGATCTCCGCATCGAAGAAGCCGCGCTTCTGCGCCGCCACCGCCTTCAGCTGGGAGGCCAGCGCCATGCGGTCCTGCGCCTCGCGCTCGATCTTGTAGTCCACCGCGACGTTCTCGGCGGTCTCGGGCATGGCGTCGACGCCATACATCTCCTTCATCAGCTTGTTGACGAAGCGCCAGCCGATGGTGGTGTCGTACACGGCATTCGCGCGGCTGAAGGCCGTTTCGGCCTTGGGCATCACGAAGGGCGCGCGGCTCATGCTCTCCACGCCGCCCGCGATCATCAGCGTCGCTTCGCCCGACTTGATCGCGCGCGCGGCGGTGCCCACGGCGTCCAGGCCCGAGCCGCAGAGGCGGTTGATGGTCGCCCCGGGCACGTCGATGGGCAGGCCGGCCAGCAGGCTCGCCATGCGGGCGACGTTGCGGTTGTCCTCGCCGGCCTGGTTGGCGCAGCCGTACAGGACGTCGGTCAGCGCGGCCCAGTCCACCTTGGGGTTGCGTGCCATCAGCGCCTTGAGCGGGATGGCGCCGAGGTCGTCGGTGCGCACCGACGACAACGCGCCGCCGTAGCGGCCGAAGGGCGTGCGGATCGCGTCGCAGATGAAGGCTTGGCGGGTCATGGTCGTCTCCAGGTTGTCAGGCCGCGATCGGCAGGCCGATGAGTTGTTCGAGTTCCGCGTGCGCCAGGCCGTCGACCTTGTCGACCAGCTTCAGCCCCTGCGGCGTGCACTCCAGCGTGCACAGGTCGGTGTAGATGCGCTTCACGCAGGCGATGCCCGTGAGGGGATAGGTGCAGCGCTCCACGATCTTGCTCTCGCCCTTCTTGGTGAGCAGGTCCATCATCACCCAGGTCTGCTTGGCGCCGATGGCGAGGTCCATCGCGCCGCCCACGGCGGGGATGGCGCCGGGCTCGCCCGTGCTCCAGTTGGCCAGGTCGCCCTTGGCCGAGACCTGGAACGCGCCGAGCACGCAGATGTCGAGGTGGCCGCCGCGCATCATCGCGAACGAGTCGGCGTGGTGGAAGTACGCGCCGCCGCGGAGCAGCGACACGGGCTGCTTGCCGGCGTTGATCAGGTCGTAGTCTTCCTCGCCCGCGGCAGGCGCCGGGCCCATGCCCAGGATGCCGTTCTCGCTTTGCAGGATGACCTCGCGGCCGGCCGGGATGTGGTTGGCCACGGCCGTCGGCTGCCCGATGCCGAGGTTCACGTAGGCGCCATCGTGGATGTCCTGCGCCACGCGCGCGGCCAGCTGGTCCTTGGTGCGTTTCTGGTAGCTCATGTCAGGCTGCCTTCTTGAATCCGCCGGCCTGGGTGGCGACGCGAGCGATCTTCACGATCTTGCTGACGTAGATGCCGGGCGTGACCACGGCTTCCGGGTCCAGTTCGCCCAGCTCCCTGATCGCGTGCACCGTGGCGACGGTGTGCTTCGCCGCCGTGGCCATCACCGGGCCGAAGTTGCGCGCGGACATGCGATAGACGAGGTTGCCCCACCGGTCGCCCGCCTCCGCCTTGATCAGCGCCACGTCGCCGTGGATCGGGTACTCGAGCACGTAGTGCTTGCCGCCGATCTCGCGCGTTTCCTTGCCCTTGGCCAGTTCGGTGCCATACGCGGTGGGGCAGAAGAAGGCGCCGATGCCGGCGCCTGCCGCGCGGATGCGTTCGGCCAGGTTGCCCTGCGGCACCAGTTCGAGTTCGAGCTTGCCGCTGCGGTACAGCTCGTCGAACACGTAGCTGTCCACCTGGCGCGGGAAGCTGCAGATGATCTTGCGCACGCGGCCGGCCTTCAGCAGCGCGGCGAGGCCGTAGTCCGCATTGCCCGCGTTGTTGTTGACGACGGTGAGGTCCTTCGCGCCCTGTTCGATAAGGCCGTCGATCAGTTCGGCGGGGATGCCCGCCGTGCCGAAGCCGCCGATGAGGACGGTGGAGCCGTCCTTCACGTCCTTGAGCGCCTCCGCGACGGAAGACGCGATCTTGTTGATCATGCCGGAATCCTTCCAGGCTTGTTCGAATACCGAACAAGTGTTCGTATAATGAATTCTACCGTGACCACGCCCCGGCCAGCCCAAGCCCCTACTGCCGACCTTCGCCCCGGCGATGCCTACGTGCAGTCGTTCGCCCGCGGGCTGGAAGTGATCCGCTCGTTCAGCGCGGCGGCGCCGCACCAGACGCTCACCGAAGTGGCGGGCCGCACGGGCCTCACCCGCGCGGGCGCGCGCCGCATCCTGCTCACGCTGCAGACGCTGGGCTACGTGGAGAGCGACGGCAAGCTGTTCACGCTCACGCCGCGCATCCTCGACCTGGGCTTCGCCTACCTGTCGTCCATGCCGATGTGGAACGTGGCCGAGCCGGTCATGGAGACGCTGGTCGAACAGGTGAAGGAGTCCTGTTCCGCCGCCGTGCTGGAAGGCGCGGACATCGTCTACGTGCTGCGCGTGTCCACCCGCAAGATCATGCGCAACACGCTGGGCATCGGCTCTCGCCTACCGGCGTATTGCACGTCGATGGGCCGCATGCTGCTGGCGGGGCTGTCCGACGAAGAGGTGCTGCGCCTGCTCCGGGAAGCGCCCCTCGAGCCGCGCACGCGCCACACGCTGGTCGACCCGCAGGCGGTGCTGGCCAAGGTGCAGCAGGCGCGCCGCCAGGGCTGGTGCCTGGTGAACCAGGAACTGGAGGAAGGGCTGGTCTCGATGGCGGCGCCGGTGGTGAACCGCGCGGGTCGCATCATCGCCTCGATCAACATCAGCGGCCAGGTGAACCGCACTTCCCCGCGCGTGATGCAGGAGACGATGCTCGAGCCGCTGCGGGAAGCAGCGCAGGAAATTTCACGGCGGTTGGCGGGGGCTTGAGCGACGCGGATGTCGGGGTTCGGCGCTGCGCGCGCTTACCCCGACCTACGCTCGGTGGCTCCCGTAGGTCGGGGTGAGCCCGCAGGCGAACCCCGACGTGCGATCACCCGATCTCGCGCAGCCGCTTCTCCTGCCGCCGCACCAGGAACCGGATGTCATCCACATCCTGCGCCGACAGCTTCGGCCCCGGCTTGCGCACGAAGTCCGAGGCGATCACGCCGCGCTCCTTGAAGAGGAACTTGCGCACGGCGAGGCCCACGCCGGCCTGCTGCTCGTACTTGGCCAGCGGCAGGTAGGCGTCGAACAGGTCATGCGCGCGTTCGCGGTCGCCGCGCGCGTGCGCCGCGACCACGTCGACCATCATCTCGGGATAGGCGAAGCCGGTCATCGCGCCGTCGGCACCGCGCGTGAGCTCTTCGGGCAGGAACAGGCCGCCACCGTTGCCGGTGAGGATGGACACGCGCTTGACGTCCCCCTTGTCGCTCGCGGCGCGGATGGCGGACAGCTTCGCCAGGCCGGGCCAGTCCTCGTGCTTGAGCATCACGCAGGTGGACGAGTTCTTCAGGATGCGCAGGATGACCGAGGTGGACATCTGCACGGTGGTGGACACCGGGTGGTCCTGCAGCACCCAGGGCACCTTCGCGCCCAGCGTCTCGTCGACCATCTGGAAGTACGAGACGATCTGGTCGTCGGTGCGCACGCTGGGCGGCGGCGCCACCATCACGCCGGATGCGCCCAGGTCCATCACGGAATCCGTCAGTTCCTTCATCGCCGCGAAGCCGGGCGCGGAAGCGCCGACCACGACGGGCACCTTGCCGCCGACGCGGGCCAGCACCTGCTTCACGAAGCTGCGCGACTCCTCCATGGTGAGCTTGGTGGCCTCGCCCATGATGCCCAGCACGGTGAGGCCGGTGACGCCCTTCTCGAGCAGGAAGTCCACCATGCGGTCGGTGCTGGCGAGGTCCAGCGCGCCGCCGTCGGTGAAGGGAGTGACGGTGATGAGGTAGACGCCCTTGGCGGACGCGGCTAGTTGTTTCATGCCGAGATTGTCTCAGGCTGCTTGCGCAGGTATTGCGCCACCAGCACGGCGACGACGACGGCGAGCCCCGCCAGGTCGCTCATCCAGCTCGGGTACGCGAGCGCGAAGCCGGCGGCTATCAGCAGCCAGCGCTCCGCCACGTTGGTACGGCGCAGCGCCCAGCCCTGGAAGCCGGCGGCCAGCGCGGCGATGCCGATCGCCCCGGTGACGGTCACCTCCAGGATGGACCACCAGTTGGCCGTCGCCAGCGCCTTGGTCGACCCCATCAGCAGCAGCCCCAGGCCGTCGGCGTCGAGCACGAACATGAAGGGCACCAGGAACGCCGGCATGCAGTACTTCCAGCATTGCAGCGTGGTGCGGTACGGCTCGCCGCCGGTGATCGCCGCGGCGGCGAAGGGCGACAGCGCCGTGGGGGGCGACACCTCCGACAGCACGGCGTAATAGAAGATGAACATGTGGGCGGCGAATTCCGGCACGCCCAGCTTGATGAGCGCGGGCGCAGCCACCACCGCGCAGATGATGTAGGAGGCCGTCACCGGCACCGCGAGCCCGACGACCCACACCACGAGCGCGGTGAAGATGGCCGTCAGCAGCAGCGAGCCGCCGGCGTAGTCGACCACGATGGAGCTGAACTTCAGCCCCAGGCCGGTAAGCGTGACCACGCCGACGATGATGCCGGCGCCGGCGCAGGTGGCCGCGACGTTGAGCACGCCGATCGAGCCGCCTTCCATGGCCTTGACGAGCGGCGCGCTCCCCACGCGCTTCCAGAAGCCGCGGCCGGAGAACAGGTCCCAGGGAACGAGCGCGGTGTCGCGGCGCAGCATGCTGGTGACCAGCGAGGTCACCGTCGCCCAGAACACCGACATCACGGGCGAGAAACCCATGAGCATGAACACGACGATGGAGATCAGCGACAGGAAGTGGAACCAGTACTTGCGCGTGAGGCTCCAGACCGATTCGACCTTCTCGAACACGGCCTCGTGCATGCCGTACTTGCGCGCGTCGATCTCCACCATCAGGAACAGCGCGAAATAGAAGAGGATGGTCGGGATCACCGCCATCAGCAGCACGTCGAGGTAGGAGATCTTCAGGAACTC
Source organism: Comamonadaceae bacterium (assembly GCA_004144865.1). Lineage (GTDB taxonomy): Bacteria > Pseudomonadota > Gammaproteobacteria > Burkholderiales > Burkholderiaceae_C > Ramlibacter. The sequence continues at coordinate 43,935 of SEAY01000007.1, read as the reverse complement.
GGCGATCAGGAAAGCGGCGGCGCCGAGCACCGGCGGCGAGATGATCGCGCCGAGTCCGCCCGCCGAGAGCAGGCCGCCGGCCGCATTGCGCTCGTACCCGGCCTTCGCCAGCATCGGGTAGGCCACCGAGCCCAGCGTGACGGTGGTCGCCACGCCCGAACCGGACGGCCCGCCCAGCAGGAACGACGCGAGCACCACCGTGCGCCCGGCGCCGGTCGGCTTGCCGCCCATCGCGGAGAACGAGAAATCGAGATAGAACTTGCCGGCGCCCGAGTACTGCAGGAAGGCGCCGAAAATGGTGAACAGGATGATGAGGGTGGAGGAGACGTCCAGCGCCACGCCGAACACGCCTTCCAGCGTCATGTACATCACGCCGATGAGGCGGCCCACCTCGTAGCCCTTGTGCGTCCAGGGTGCGGGCAGCCACGGGCCGGCCAGCGCGTAGGAGACGAACAGCAGGCACACGAAGGGCATGATCCAGCCGGAGGTGCGGCGCATGGCCTCCAGCACCAGCACGATCATCGTGATGCCCCAGAAGATGTCCCAGGCCAGCGGCGTCGTGTTGCGGTCGGTGAGGTCGTCGCCGCCCTGGATCAGGTAGTACGTCATCGCCACGGCGAGCAGCGCGGCGACCCAATCCCACCACATCACACGGTGGCGGTAACGCCGCGCCACCGGGAACACCAGGAAGCACAGGAAGAGGACGAAGGCGAGGTGCGTGGCGCGCAGGACCTGCGCCGGCACGATGGAGTACGCGGAGTACAGGTGGTACCCCGACATCCCCACCGCGACCAGCGTGACGAAGGCGGCCAGCCAGCCTTTCAGCTTGTTGGACGCGCCCTCCTCCTGCTCGATGAACTCTTCGGCCTTCTGCAGCGCCGCTGCTTCGATGTCGGCGCTGAGCTGGGCCCGTTCCGCCTGGTGCTGGTGTTCCGTCATTCCGCGCTTACTTCAGCTTGATGCCCTTTTCAGCGAAGTACTTGACCGCGCCGGGGTGGAAGGGGACGGGGCTGGCGTCGTTCTTCTGGTTCTCGAGCTTGAAGTTGACGGCCTCCTTGTGCACGGCCACCAGTTCGTCCTTCTTCTCGAAGATGGTCTTGACGATGTTGTAGGCCGTCTTGTCGTCCATGTTCTGGTGCGCGACCAGGATGTTCATCACGGTGGCCTGCTTGTTGTCGGCGTCCATGCCCTTGTAGATGTCCTTGCCGATGGTGTCCTGCACGTACAGGTTGCCGTACTTCTTGTTCATGGCGGGCACGAGCTCGGCGTGGTCGACCATCTTGATCTTGTTGCCGGGCGTGTTGGCCAGGTCGGAAACGGCCGCGGTGGGCAGGCCGCCGACCCAGAAGAACGCGTCGATCTTGCCGTCTTTGAGGGCGTTGACGGATTCGGCGACGCCCAGGCGCTCGCGCTTGAGGTCCTTGTCCTTGTCCATGCCGGCGGCCTCGATCAGGCGGAAGGCCATCACTTCGGTGGCGCTGCCGGGCGAGCCGGTGGAGACGCGCTTGCCCTTGAGGTCCGAGAACTTGTTGATGCCCTTCCCTTCGACGCTCACCACGTGCATGCGGTTGGGGTACAGCACGGCCAACGTGCGCAGCGGCACCTTGTTGCCCTTGAACTTGTCCTCGCCTTCGTAGGCGTCCAGCGCGGCATCGCTCATGCTGAAGCCGACGTAGGGCTTGCCGGTGCCGATCAGCTTGAGGTTGTCCACCGAGCCGCCGGTGACCTCCGCCGTGGCCTGCATGCCGGGCACGTGCCTGGACAGCGCCGCCGCGAGGCCGCCGCCCATGGGGTAGTACACGCCGCCGGTGCCGCCGGTGGCGATGGAAATGTTCTGCGCGTGGGCAGGCAGGGCCAGGCCCAGGCCGATGGCCAGGCCCAGCAGGACGGTCTTGATCGACTTCATGTCTTTTCTCCTTGGAAGAAAGCACTCCCGTCGGGCCAGCCGGCCCCGGGGCGGGGACCATTCTGTCAGCGCAGGGCCTGCAGGTAACTACTGGATTTCCAGCAGTTCATCGTTGGCATGCCAACTCCTTCCGGGGGGCGGGGCGGATTTGTTAACCTGAGCGCCATGTTCAATCCGTCCCAGGAAGACGTGCGCCGCTTCTTCTGCGGCGTGCATGCGAAGGCGCGGTCCGGCCAGTTGCTGGACGCGCTGGAAACGCTCGCGAGCGAGTGGCTGAAGGAGCACCCGGAATACGACCCGCATCTCGAGGATGCCGAAGTGGCGGTGGCGCGCGTCTACGACGGCAGCGGCGGCGCGTCGAATCCTTTCCTGCACCTGTCCATGCACCTGTCGATCAGCGAACAGTGCTCCATCGACCAGCCGCGCGGCATCCGCCAGGCCGTGGAGCTGCTGGCGGCACGCCGCAACTCGCTCCACGACGCGCACCACGAGGCGATGGAATGCCTGGGGCAGATGCTGTGGGAGAGCCAGCGCGCCGGCCGGCCGCCGGACGGGCAGGCCTACGTGGAGTGCGTGCAGCGGCGGGCGACGGGCTGACCGTCATTCCCGGCCCCTCCCTGTCATTCCCGCGCAGGCGGGAATCCAGGGCGTCCAGAAAGCAAAAAGCGGCCGTCGGCCGCTTTCTTCGATGCCCTGGGTCCCCGCCTGCGCGGGGATGACGGGCTGTCAGTCGTTGCTGCGATGGAAACGCGGCTCCGGCACCGTGGCCATCTCGCCTTCCAGCGAACCCACGTACTCGGACAGGGCCTTGAGCTCGTTGTTGGAGAACTGCTTGGCGATCGCGCCCATCACGCCGTTGTTGCGGCCGACGGCGGGGTTGTTCTCGGTTTTGTAGGCCTTCAGCGCCACGAACAGATAGTCGGCGTACTGGCCGGCGATCTTCGGGTAGCTGGGGTCGATGGGCGTCGACATGTTGGCGCCGTGGCAGGAGGCGCAGGCCGCCTTCTGCAGCAGGGCGGCGACCTGGGGGCTCGGTTCGCGGCTCGGCTTGGCGCCGGCCGCCTTGCGCTGGCCCTTGCCCAGGTCCTGGTAATAGGTGGAGATATCGGCGACGTCCTGCTCGGTCAGCGACTCCGCGATACCGCGCATCGTCGGGTGCTTGCGGTCGCCGGTCTTGTACGCGTTCAATGCCGCGGAGATGTACTTGGCGCTCTGGCCGGCGATCTGCGGCACGCGGTACACCTCGGGGAAGCTGGACTTGTAGCCCACGATGCCGTGGCAGCCGATGCACATGGCGACCTTGGCCTGCAGGGACTTCGGCGCAGCCTGCCCAGCCTCCCGCGGGGATGCCTGCACGGGAGCCGTCGCGGGCGAGGTTTGAGCCATGGCCAGACCGGTCGCACAAGCGACAGAGAGGGCAAAAAGCGTAGACAGCAACTTGTTCATTTTGCGCGCACAATCTGACGAAGGTCAGTTTCTTTCGATCAACCCGCGATTATATGGGCCCTGTCGGACCCGTCCTTTAGCCCCCCTCCCATGAAGTTCCAAGGCTCCGAGAATTACGTCGCCACGCAGGACCTGATGCTGGCCGTCAACGCTGCCATCACGCTCAGGCGGCCCCTGCTGGTCAAGGGCGAGCCGGGCACCGGCAAGACGATGCTGGCCGAGGAGGTGGCGCAGGCGCTGCAGATGCCGCTGCTGCAGTGGCACGTGAAGTCCACCACCAAGGCGCAGCAGGGCCTGTACGAGTACGACGCGGTCAGCCGGCTGCGCGATTCGCAGCTCGGCGACGAGAAGGTCAAGGACATCCACAACTACATCGTCAAGGGCGTGCTGTGGCAGGCCTTCACGGCGGACCAGCCCGTCGCGCTGCTGATCGACGAGATCGACAAGGCCGACATCGAATTCCCCAACGACCTGCTGCGCGAGCTGGACCGGATGGAGTTCTACGTCTACGAGACGCGCGAGCTGGTCAAGGCAAAGCACCGCCCGCTGGTGTTCATCACCTCCAACAACGAGAAGGAGCTGCCCGACGCCTTCCTGCGCCGCTGCTTCTTCCACTACATCAAGTTCCCCGACGCCGACACCATGCGGCAGATCGTGGACGTGCACTTCCCCGGCCTGAAGAAGGAACTCCTGGCCACCGCGCTGAAGACCTTCTACGACGTGCGCAACCTGCCGGGCCTGAAGAAGAAGCCCAGCACCTCCGAGCTGCTGGACTGGCTCAAGCTGCTGGTCGCCGAGGACATCCCGGTCGAAGCGCTGCAAAGCAAGGACGAGAAGGTGGCCGTGCCGCCGCTGGTGGGCGCCCTGCTGAAGAACGAACAGGACGTGACCCTGTTCGAGAAGCTCGTGTTCATGCAGCGCCACAACCGGTGATCGCCATGCGTCTTTCGTTCCACCCCCTCCTGCTGGCCGGCCTCGCGCTGGCCGCTTCCGTGCACGCGCAACCAGCGGCGGCGCCCGCCGCACCGGCGAAGCCGAACGCGGGCGAGGAACTGCGCCGCCTGTGCGAAACGGTGTCCATGCATCCGGCGGACGCCCGCGAAATGGCGCGCCGGGCCGAATGCATCCTGGCCGGCGTGCTGCCCGTGCAGGACCGCATCGGCGAGGCGCGCATGCTGGCGCGCGCGGCCCACAAGGCGGGCGAGCCCTCCGGTGGCCTGATGCTGTACCTCGTGTACCTGCAGGACCCCGCGTACCGGGCGGTGCGCGACGGCAAGGTCGATGCGCAGGTCTACCAGCGGCTCGCCGCGCGCAACGGCTTCGAGCGCGCCGAGCAGATCGAGGCGATCGAGGGCCTCGGCTTCGCGGCCGGCCGGAACCACCCGGCGGCCGGCATGCTGCTGGCGAACTACTTCCACGACACGGTAGCCCCGCGCAACGTCTCGCGCATGGGCGCCATTGCGGCCCTGCTGGCGCGCAATGGCGAGAAGAACGAGATCATCGACCGCTTCGCCCGCGAGGCCGACGTGATCGCCCGCACCGGCCCCACCAAGGCGTCCGCGCGTTCCTTCCTCGAGGCCTACCGCAATGCGGCGGCCACCGCCACGGCGGCCTTCAAGGAGCAAAAGGGCGGCCAGTCCTGCGCCAGCGTGGAACTGAAGTCCCTCAGCTCCGGCGACGTCGAGGGCGCGGCCTACCTGCCGCTCAAGGGCAAGCTGGTGGCCGACTCCTACCTGGTGAATGGCACCTGGTCCGAGCTCTGGAACTTCCACGCCTGCGGTACGGAGGTTCCGGTGAACGTCACCTTCCAGGCCGACGGCTGGGGTGGCACCACCTCCACCGCCACCCACCACAAGGGCGGCTGAGGAGCCCAGCGTGGAGAAGCCGGAGCCGGTCACGCTCACGCTCGGTGCGGTGCGGCTGGAGCCGCTTGCCGCCGGCCACGTCGCGGGACTCGCAGCCGCGGCGCGCGACGGCGAGCTGTGGAACCTGCGGGTGACCTCCGTCCCGGCGCCCGGCGAGACCGCGGCCTACGTGGACGCGGCGCTGCAGGGCCAGGAGAGCGGCCACATGCTGCCCTTCGTGGTGGTGGACGCGGCGAGCGGCCGCGTGATCGGCAGCACCCGCTACCACGACATCGTGCGGCCCATCGAACGGCTGGAGATCGGCTACACCTGGTACGGCCGGTCCTGGCAGCGCACCCACGTCAACACCACCTGCAAGCTGCTGTTGCTGCAGCATGCGTTCGAGACCCTGGGCGCGCAGCTGGTGGGCTGGCGCACCGACAACTTCAACTTCGCCAGCCAGCGCGCCATCGAGCGCCTGGGCGCGCGCAAGGACGGCGTGCTGCGCCACCACGCGCCGCGGCGCGACGGCACGGTGCGCGACACCGTGATGTACAGCCTCGCCGCCGCCGAGTGGCCCGAGGTGAAGGCGCACCTGCAGTACCAGCTCGCGCGCCCGCGCGGCTGAAGGAGGGCACGCGATGCTCATCGACTTCTTCTACACCCTGCGCAGCGCCAAGCTGCCGGTCTCCGTCAAGGAATACCTCACCCTCCTGGAAGCCATCAAGGAGGGCGTGGTGGGGCCCGAGAGCGATGGTGCCTACAGCATCGACGACTTCTACTACCTCTCGCGCACGGCGCTGGTGAAGGATGAGAAGCACTACGACAAGTTCGACCGCGCCTTCGCGGCCTACTTCAAGGGCGTGGAGCTGCTGGCCGACTTCACCAAGGACGTCCCGCTCGAGTGGCTGCGCAAGAACCTCGAGCTCGAGCTCTCGCCCGAGGAGAAGGCGAAGATCGAGAAGATGGGCTGGGACGAGCTCATGGAGACGCTGAAGAAGCGCTTCGAGGAGCAGAAGGAGCGGCACGAAGGCGGCAGCAAGATGATAGGCACGGGCGGCACTTCGCCCTTCGGCGCCTACGGCTTCAACCCGCAGGGCATCCGCATCGGGCAGGACAAGGGCCGCAACAAGAGCGCCGTGAAGGTGTGGGACCAGCGGGCGTACAAGGATTACGACGACACCCAGGAACTGGGCACGCGCAACATCAAGGTGGCGCTGCGGCGCCTGCGCAAGTTCGCGCGCGAAGGCAGCGCGGAGGAACTGGACCTGGACGACACCATCCGCTCCACCGCGGCCAATGCGGGCTGGCTGGACATCAAGATGGTGCCGGAGCGGCACAACAACGTGAAGGTGCTGCTGCTCATGGACGTGGGCGGCACGATGGACGAACACATCCACCGCGTCGAGGAGATGTTCTCCGCGGCGAAGGCGGAGTTCAAGCACCTGGAGTTCTACTACTTCCACAACTGCGTCTACGACTTCATGTGGAAGAACAACCGCCGGCGCTTCAGCGAGAAGTTCCCGACCTGGGACATCATCCGCAAGTACAACAAGGACTACAAGCTGGTCTTCGTCGGCGACGCGACGATGAGCCCCTACGAGATCCTGCAGCCGGGCGGCAGCGTGGAATACAACAACGAGGAAGCCGGCGCCGAATGGCTGCAGCGCCTCACCAACGCCTTCCCCAAGTTCGCCTGGATCAACCCCGAGCCCCAGGGCGTCTGGCAGTACCGCCAGAGCATCAGCGTGATCCAGCAGCTGATGAACCAGCGTATGTACCCGCTGACGATCAAGGGCCTCGAAGAGGCGATGCGGCTGCTGTCCAAGTAGGCTGGGTTCGACGACCAGCCGACCCCAGCTTCATGCCACGCCCTGGAGGGCTGGGTCCGCTGGTCGCGGAACCCAGCCTACAAGCCCGTCGCCGAACCAGCCTGCACGAGAGCCGCCCCCAATGCGCCCACGAACCCCCTTCCCCTCTTGGAGGGGAAGGGGCAGGGGGATAGGGAGCCCCCATTCGGCCGCAAGGCGGCGGGCCCCGCCATACAATGGCGGGCCCCGCCGCCGTAGTTCAATGGATAGAACGAGCGCCTCCTAAGCGCTAGATACAGGTTCGATTCCTGTCGGAGGCACCAGCAACTGGTTGATCTCGCTCGGGAAGTGCCGTCCGTGGGACGTGCACGGGACATACTCCGGCCAAACGCGAACCCTGCGCGTTCAAAGAAGAAAGGTCCTTGCTTGAAGCAGGGACCCTTGCACACGGTGGCTCGCAGCCACCGCCCATACCAGCCGAGGCCGGGCAGCTTTCCGGCGTGGGGCTAGTTCTTAACCCAGAAGCGGAATACGCGGCCGTTGCGGGGGTAAATCACGCGTCCATCCCTTAATCGGATGTACGTCGTGTAGACCCACCTGCCGCCTTCGTCGTTGCCATTTTTGGTCAATTTGGACTTCCCAGCATCAGTGTTACCGGGTTGTTGTTGCCCAAACCGTCACCGCAGCACTAAACTGCGGCTGTCTTCCACAAGACTGGTTGGGCGGTAGGTCAAACCCGCTTCACCTGACCACAGCCCCTCTCGTGTTGGTAGCACTTGAGGGGCTTTCTCTTTTCTTTTTCCGATTGTCCGTAGGACGAAACTGACGATACATCGGCGCGTCGTCCTGCGAGAGTATGCAGCATCGCCTCTTCGGGACCCCGATTTGCCCTGTAGGCCTAACACCGACTTCACTGTAGGTGAACGGTTGATAAAAACAAGGGCTTGAATTGCTAGGGACAAACGAGAGACGCATGTAAACGACAGGTTAGCCAGCCGGTCGGTTCCATGGGGCAAAGGCCGCTCGTGACGGCGCAGGAGTTGTGAGGCGATTGGTCGCTGTGAAGAAAAGGGCACTGACGAAAGATCGCAGCAACGCTGTACTTGTCGGTTTGGATGAAGCTGTACACCATTACTGACGGGCCCGCTTCACGCATTCTGGAATGCCTGCCCTATCTGTCTAATCTACGTGCGCGACGCCCGTCAGACACGCCACACTATGCCTCCACGCTGCCCCCAATGCGGCATGGGGTGCAAGGCAGATGGGAAACGCGCTGGAGATGTTCTATCGAGTCCACAGTAGGCGGATCGACGAACAGGACGCGCGGGTGGAAAGGCGGAAGCTCGATAACTTCCTACGCGCTCGGAGAGGACATAAAGATGGAGACTATCAGTCCGGAAGAAGCCGTTCAGAAGGCACTGGGTGAGCCTGTTTTCATCGAGTTCCCGGAGAACACATGGAAGATCAGAACCAATCTGGTAATCATCTCCTTGATCAGCATCGCAGTCGTATTCGGCGACCTGCACATCGAGCCGGACTCACAGATCTTCGGCCTGAAGTTCAGAGGGCTGTCCGATGCCGTACTCACGAACAGCTTGATCGCCATCGTTGTCTACCTGTTGGCGCACTTTCTTTGGGCTGCTGCAGACTCGTTCTTGGAATGGAGAGTCCGCATTACGGGAACGCGGCTGGCATTTACGACTGGATCTAAGTGGGGCAGCAACCACGCGGACTACCCCGACGACCCGCGCCAGTCAAGCCTATACAGATGGTGGACCGATCATGCGCCCCAATTTGGGGTTGTGACAGACCACCTTAAGGGGTTCGAGTCTCGCCTCGCAACTCTGGAGCAGCAGGTCTCGAGCGCGATGAGGTCCACACTTGCCGCAGAACCGCAGGTTCAGGCCGATGCCGCCAGTATTGTCACTGCCATACGGGAAACGCGTGATCGCCTCACGCACGTCGAAGGTAGTGTCAGAACGGCGGTCGAGGTTGTGCAGAGTGGCCGAGTACCCGAGTCCCTGAGCAGGTTCGACAACTGGTTTGCAATATTCCTACGCAGTCAGAACTTGCGCTGGCTGGTAATCGACATCGGCGCGCCTGTCCTCGCAGCCGGATACGCCCTCGTCCTTCTGACGCAGCGGATGTAACGCGGGACAGAATCCTGGACACGAGCCCCCGAGTTCAGCGGGTGTCGGCAGCGTGTCCAAAGGGGCCGCGGTCGCTCGGACGCTGCCGAATTCCGCCGTTTCCCTCTAGAGTCAGTTTTGATTCCTGTCGGGGGCGCCACCTCCGGCCTTCAGCCCTCCCCTGCCGCCTCGCGCAGCAGCCAGACCCGGAACTCCTGCATCGCCGCCGACACCGCCCGTGACTGCAGGCGCGTGAGCCAATAGCGCCCCGCATCGAGTTCGATCGTGAACGGCTGCGCCAGGCGCTGGTGCCGCAGTTCGCTGCCGAACAGCCCCGCCGGCAACAGCGCAATCCCCGCACCCTGGGCCGCCGCCGACGCGAGCGCGAGCGACGAATCGAATACCGGCCCGCGCAGCAGCGGGACCTCCGGCACCCCCGCAGCCGCGAACCAGCGGCTCCACTCGTCGCTGCGATAGGAGCGCAGGAGCACATGGCGTGCAAGGTCCGCGGGCGCGTGCAGCTGGCGCGCCAGCTCCGGCGTGCACATCGGCGATAGCGGCGCATCCAGCAGCGGCTCGGCGTCGGTGCCGTGCCACGCCCCACCGCCGAAGCGGATCGCATAGTCCAGCCCCTCGCCGGCGAGGTCCACGCGGTTGTTGTGCGTGAGCAGGCGCAGGTCGACGAAGGGGTGGTCCCGCTGGAAGGCCTCGAGGCGCGGCAGCAGCCAGCCCACCGCGAAGGTGCCCACCGCGCCCACCGTGAGCCGCTCGCGGTAGCGGCCGCCCTGGAACTGCTCGAGGACGGCGGTGATGCGCTCGAAGGAATCCGACAGCAGCGGCAGCAGGGCCTGCCCCTCGTCGGTGAGCGCGAGGCCGCGCGGCAGGCGGCGGAACAAGCGCGTGCCCAGGCGCTCCTCGAGGTTCTTCACCTGCGCGGCGACCGCGGTTTGCGTGACGCTCAGCTCGAGTCCCGCGCGGGTGAAGCTCAGGTGGCGGGCCGAGGCCTCGAAGGCGCGCAATGCGTTCAGTGGCAGGCTCATGCCCCAGATTTTCTGGCATCTCCCCCGCGAAATGACAGTTTGTGCGCCCGCGGCGCGCTGGCTATCGTTGCGCCCGCTTCCACAGGAGAAACTTCCAGCATGCAAAGACGCCAGTTCCACCTCCAGCTCGCCGCCGGCCTCGCGGCACTCGCCGCCGCGCCGGGGTGCGCGCAACAGAAAATCCCGGCCATGCGCGACGACGCCTGGGCCGCCATCGAGCGCTCGTCCGGAGGGCGCCTGGGCGTCGCCGTGATGCAGGCCGACGGCCGCATCGACGGCCATCGCCTCGACGAGCGCTTCCCGATGTGCAGCACCTTCAAGTGGCTGGCGGCCGCGCACGTGCTGCACCGCGTGGACCGCGGCGAGGAGCGCCTCGATCGCCGCATCCGCTACGGCCGCGAGGTGCTGCTGCCGCATTCGCCGGTCACCGAGCGCCACGTCGGCGACGGGATGACGCTCGCGGAGCTGTGCCACGCCACCATCACCATCAGCGACAACGCAGCGGGCAACCTGATCCTCGCCAGCTTCGGCGGCCCCGCGGGCCTGACCCGCTACGCCCGCGGCCTCGGTGACGAGGTCACCCGCCTCGACCGCTGGGAAACGGAACTCAACGAAGCCCGCCCGGGCGATCCGCGCGACACGACTTCGCCGCGCGCCATGGCGCGCCTGCTGCACGCGACCTTGGTCGGCGACGCCCTCTCGCCCCGCAGCCGCACGCAGCTGGCGCAGTGGCTGGAAGCCACGAGCACCAATGGCCAGCGGCTGCGCGCGGGCCTGCCGCCAGGCTGGCGCATGGGCAGCAAGACGGGCACGGGCGCGCGCGGCACCACCAACGACGTCGGCATCTACTGGCCGCCGGGCCGCCCGCCCGTGGTCGTGGCGGTGTACCTCACGCAGAGCGAGGCGCCGGAAGCGGCGCGCAACGGCGCCGTGGCGCAGGTCGCGCGCAGAGTGCACGCGGCCGTGTAGACGGCCGGCCTACCTGAAGTGCGCCAGGTAGTGCGCGAGGTCCGCCAGCTCGGCGTCCTTGAAGCCGTACAGCGACGCGGCCATGATGGTGTCGCGTCCCGGCCCCGGGTGGTCGCGGAACTGCTTCATCGACGCCAGCAGGAAGGCTTCGTGCTGGCCGGCCAGGCGCGGGATCTGCTGTCGCCCGGAATAGTCGGGAAGGTGGCAGCTGCCGCAGAGGCCCCGCGCCGCGAGTGCCTTGCCGCGCTCGACGGCCGCCGCGTCCACGGGCCTTCCGGCCGCCGGCAGCGGCTTCTGCGCGGCGAAGTAGCCGGCCATCGCCACGATCTCGGCGTCCGGCACGCCATCGAGCAGCCCCTTCATCGCGGGTACGTCGCGCAGTCCCTCGCGGATCAGCACGAGCTGGTTCTCGATGAACAGGCGCGGCTGCCCGGCCAGCGACGGGATGTTGGGATCGGCGGAGTTGCCCTGCGCGCCGTGGCAGGCCATGCAGGCCTGCGTGCGGGCAGGAGCGGGAGGCTGTTGCGGGTGGGCGAGGCCCGCGGCCAGGAGGAACAACGCGCCCACGGCGGCCCGCCAGGGCCGCCGCACTGCTTCAACTGCCATAGGAGATTCGGTAGATCGCGCCCATCTGTTCATCGGACAGCAGCAGCGACCCGTCGGGCATCTGCAGCATGTAGACCGGGCGGCCCCAGAAGTTGTCGGTGGCCGGATCCAGGAAGCCGGTGACGAAGGGCGTCACGCGCGCATTGCCGCCGCTGGCATCGGTGCGCACGGCGACGACGTCGTAGCCGAACTTCTTGCTGCGGTTCCACGATCCCTTGCGTGCCACCAGCAGCGTGTTGCGGTACTCGGCGGGGAACATGGTGCCGGTGTAGAAGTGCACGCCCATCGCCGCGGCGTGCGGGCCCATGGTCGTCACCGGCAGCGTCACGCCGTCGCACGCGCGCGGCCGCTGGACGTCGCGGTCCGCGACGCCGCCGGCATGGCAATACGGGAAGCCGAAGTTCTGGCCGGTGCGGGTCATGCGATTGAGTTCGTCTTCCGGCGCGTCGTCGCCCATCCAGTCGCGGCCATGGTCGGTGAACCACATCTCGCGCGTGACCGGGTGCCAGGCGAAGCCCTGCGTGTTGCGCACGCCGCGCGCCACCACTTCCATGCCGGTGCCGTCGGCGTTGTAGCGGCGGATCTGCGCGTACGGCTCGGCGGGCATGCAGATGTTGCATGGGGCGCCGAAGGGCACGTACAGCTTGCCGTCCGGGCCGAAGGCGATGTACTTCCAGTTGTGGTGCTGCTCGGGCGGCAGCGCGAAGCGCGCGGTGAGGTCCACCGGCTGCGCGTTGGGATTGCGGTCGATGCCGTCATAGCGCAGCACCTTGTCGATCGCGGCGACATACAGCGCGCCGTTGTGGTAAGTCACGGCCGGCTGGTTCAGCTTGTCGACCAGCACGCGGCTGGTGCGCTGGCCGCCGCTGTCGGTGATCTCGTAGACGCGGCCGATGCCGCGCGTGCCGGCGTAGATCTTGCCGCTCTCGGTGCGCGACATCGCCCGGATGCCCGGCATGCCGCTCGCCCACAGCTCCGCCTTGAAGCCGGGCGGCAGGCGGAGGTTGCTCACCGGGATCTCGGCGGCGGGCACCGCCGTGAGGCGGCCCGCGTGCGGCGCGAGGCGCGAGGCGGCCTGGTCGGGCGTGCGGCCCTGCTGCCATGCGGGCACGTTGGCGGGCACCGGCTGCGCGGCGGCGGAAACGGTCGGCTGCGGCGGCGTCTGCGCGCAGCCGGCGAGGACCAGGGCGACGGTGGCGCATGCGAGGCGGATCTTCATCACTTCTCTCTCCTGTCGTTGGACGGCGGATGCTACGGTCCCGGCAGCGCACGCCGGGCAAGGGCTTTCCATTAGCGCGTCTGGCGGCAGGAACTCCCCGAAAGCGGACCCGAAGTTCTCCTACAGACAGCGGCCCCGCGCCGGTGAAGCTTGTGCGTCGCACCATTGCCGCCCGTTACCAGTGTGACCCACGACTTGCAATGGCGTCATGGCGATGTCATGGGGCGCACCTAGCATGGAGAAAAGGCAGCACACGCCCCCGCAGGAGAGAGGTCCCGATGACATCCGCCCCCTACCGCATCGAAAGCAGCCAACCCCTGGCCGGCCGGTTCTCGGCCGGTTCGGGCTCGAGGCAGCTGGCTGTCCACGATCGCGGTCTCGCCGTGAGCCTCGCGGCGAAGAGCTTCCGCAGCGACAGCGAGATCCGCGTGGTGCACGTGCCCACGGGGGAAGTCGTGTTCCGCAAGCCGCCGCAGCGCTCCGAGTGGGCCGGCGAGGACCTGTAGGCTGGCGGTGAGCGCAGGGAACCCCGGCAGTCAGTCTTTCGCCCGCAACGCCCGGCTGAGCAGGATCACCGGCACCAGCCCCACCAGCACCAGCGCGAGCGACGGCAGCGCAGCCTCGCCCAGCCGCTCGTCGCGCGCGAGCTGGTAGGCCACCACGGCCAGCGTGTCGCTGTCGAAGGGCCGCAACACCAGCGTCGCGGGCAGTTCCTTCATCACGTCGACGAACACCAGCAAGCCAGCCGCCGCGGCGGAGCGCTTGAGCAGCGGCCAGTGCACGCGCCCGAGCAGCGCTGCGCCCCCCGTGCCCAGCATGCGGGCCGAATCGTCCAGGCTGGCCGGGATGCGCGCATAGCCGCTTTGCACCGACTGCAGGGCCACCGAGACGAAGCGCACCAGGTAGGCCCAGACGATGCCGAGGGCGGTGGCGGTCATCCAGTAGCCGACGCCGGTCTGCGGCCACGCCGCCTGCAGCCATCCCACCGGCAGCAGCAGCCCCACCACCAGCACCGCACCCGGCACCGCGTAGCCCAGGCTCGCGAGCTGGACCACGCCACGCGTGAACCCGCCCGGTGAACGCCGCAGGCGGTAGGCGAGCAGCAGCGCGGCGGCAACCGAGAGCGCCGCGCTGATCGCGCCCAGGCGCAGGCTGTTGAACGACCACTCGAGGAAGCGGTCCCAGGGCAGCACGGACCAGTCCGCCGCCAGCGGCCGCAGCATGAACAGCACCGGCAGCACGAAGCCCAGGAGCACGGGAATCACGCACACGCACCAGGCCGCGAACGCAGCCGCGCCGCGCAGGCGCACGGGCTGCGCTTCCGCGCCGCCGCGCGCCCGGCTGCCGGCGAAGCGCATGCGCCGCTGCGCGCGCGCCTCCAGCGCCAGCAGCACCGCCACGACGGCCAGGAGCATGGTGGCGAGCTGCGCGGCGGCCGTGCGGTTGTCCATGGCCAGCCAGGCCTTGTAGATCCCGGTGCTGAAAGTCTGGATGCCGAAGTAGCTGGCCACGCCGAAGTCCGCCAGCGTCTCCATCAGCGCGAGCGCCACGCCGGCCATGATCGCCGGGCGCGCGAGCGGCAGCGCCACGGTGCGGATGCGGCGGGCCAGGGGCGCACCCAGCAGCCGCGCGGCCTCCATCAGCTGCGCGGCGCGCTCGGCGAAGGCAGTGCGCACCAGCAGGTACACGTAGGGATAGAGCGTAAAGACGAACACCAGCACCGCGCCCGGCAGGCTGCGCACCTCGGGGATCACGCGGCCTTCGAGGCCGAAGCTGGCGCGCATCCACACTTGCAGCGGGCCGCTGAACTGCAGGAAGTCCGTGTACGCATAAGCCACCACGTAGGCCGGCACGGCCAGCGGCAGCAGCAGCGCCCATTCGAAGGTGCGCCGGCCCGGAAAGTCGAACAGGGTCACCGCCGCGGCCCCCGCCGTCCCCACGACCGCCGCGCCGAAGGCCACGGCCAGGCACAGCACCACGCTCGTGAGCGCGTACTCCGGCAGCACCGTGGCGCCCATCTCGCGCAGGATCTGCGCGCTGGCGGCATCCCACGAGAACCAGGAGCCGAACACGGCCAGCACCGGCAACACCAGCACGCCGGCGAGCAGGAGGAGCGGAAGATCCTGCAGCCGCCGCAGGAGCGAGCGGGCCGGCGAGGAGGGGCGATTGTCTTGGGTCAAGTGAATGAGAATTGTATGCATCTAGAATGGGTCCATGCATCTGGAGCTCCGCCAGCTCTCCGTTCACTATCCGGGCCGCCCGCGCGCCGCGGTCGATGCGGTGTCCTTGGGCCTGCGCGCCGGCGAGATCGGCGTGCTGATCGGCCCCTCCGGCTGCGGCAAGACCACGCTGCTGCGCGCGGTCGCCGGTCTGGAGCCCGCCAGCGCCGGCGAGATCCTCGTCTCGGGCCAGCGGGTGGAAGGCAAGGGCACGCACGTGCCGCCCGAACGCCGCGAGATCGGCATGGTGTTCCAGGACTATGCGCTGTTCCCGCACCTGGACGTCGAGCGCAACGTGGCCTTCGGGCTCGAACGCCGCATGGCCGGCGCCGCACGCCGTGCGCGGGTGGCCGAAGTGCTGGCGCTGGTGGGCCTGGAAGGCTCCGAGAAGCGCATGCCGCACGAACTCTCCGGCGGCCAGCAGCAGCGCGTGGCGCTGGCGCGCGCGCTGGCACCGGGGCCGCAGCTGCTGCTGCTGGACGAACCCTTCTCCAACCTGGACGTGGACCTGCGCGAGCGCCTGGCGCACGAGATCCGCGGCATCCTCAAGGCGGCGCAGGCTACCGCGCTGTTCGTCACGCACGACCAGCTGGAGGCCTTCGCCATCGGCGACGTGATCGGCGTGATGCACGAGGGCCGGCTGCACCAGTGGGACGACGCATACACGCTGTACCACCGCCCGGCCACGCGCTTCGTGGCGGATTTCATCGGCCACGGCGTGTTCGCGCCCGCGACGCTGCGCCGCATCGGCAACAACGTGGTGGTGCACACCGCGCTAGGCGCGCTGACCGACGGCTCCGAGTGCCCGCTGCCCAGCGCCTTCAACTCCGCGCAGTGCGAGGTGCTGCTGCGCGCCGACGACATCATCCACGACGACGACGCGCCGGTGAAGGCGGAGATCCTGCGCAAGGCCTTCCGCGGCTCGGAGTTCCTCTACACGCTGCGCCTGAAGACCGGCGAGACGCTGCTGGCCCACGTGCCCAGCCACCACGACCACAAGGTCGGCGAGTGGATCGGCATCCGCACGCAGGTGGACCACGTGGTCACCTTCCCGCGCGAAGGTGGGGCGGCGGCGGCGCCGATGGCTTCTTTCCCGGTCTGAATCCGTCATTCCCGCGCAGGCGGGAATCCAGGGCTTCGGGACGCGGAACCGCGCTCCGCGCGGCGTGAACGCTCTGGGTCCCCGCCTACGCGGGGATGACGAAGCCGTGTAGGTCGGGGTGAGCCCGCAGGCGAACCCCGACGCCACGTGCGCGTGCGCGGCGGGGTTCGGCGCTACGCGCGCTCACCCCGCCCTACGAACGCCGCAGCGCGTCCACCGATTCGCGCAGGTCCTCCGCCCATTGCCTGCGGTCGCGCCCCTGCGCCTGCTGCGCCTCCCCGAAGCGCACATGCGCCACGAAAGGCCGTCCCGCCAGCGTGCGCCACAACGAGCCCACCAGCGTGTCGTCGCCCAGGTACAGCGGCCCCTCGCTGTCCCGCTTGGTGCGGCGATCCAGGTAGCGCAGGGCCACCGGCTGCACCGGCGCGCCGGTGGAGATCGCCGCCTGCAGCAGGTTGGCGTGGAAGGGCAGGAGCGCGCTGCCGTCCCCCGTGGTCCCCTCGGGAAACACGGCGACGACGTCACCGGCGCGCAGGCTCTCGGCCATGTGGTGCACCACGCGCATCGCGTCGCGCCGCTTCTCGCGCTCGATGAAGAGCGTGCCGCCGCCGGTGGCGAGCGTGCCGATCAGCGGCCAGTGCTTCACGTCCGCCTTGGACACGAAGCGGCAATGCCGCGCCGCATGCAGCACCAGGATGTCCAGCCACGAGAGGTGGTTCGCGACCAGGAGCACGGGGCCCTGCACCGGCACGGTCCCGTGCACGTGCAGCGGGATGCCCAGGATGCGCAGCATGCGCTGCGCCCACGACTGCACGGTCGCGTCGCGGCGCTGCAGGTTCCAGCGCGGGAACAGCAGCCGGATCGTCAGCCACCCGGCGAGGATGTGCACCAGGGTGCGCAGCACCCTCCAGATCGCGAGCAGCGGCCTCACTCGCCGGCGGACTCGTAGGCCACGGCGCCGCCGACGATCGTGCAGCGCACGCGACCCGGCAGCTCGTGCCCGGCGAACGGCGTGTTGCGGCCCTGGCTGCGCAGCGCCGCGGGGGAGACCGTCCAGGCGTCCTGCGGGTCGAAGATGCAGACGTCGGCCACGCCGCCGTCCACCAGCTGCCCCGCGCTCGCCTGCAGCGTGCCCAGCGCGCCACCCAGCACGCGCGCCGGTTCGCAGGTGAGCACGGCGAGCGCGCGCACCAGGCCCACGCCGCTTTCCTGGCCCCAGCGCAGCGCCAGGCCCAGCAGCAGCTCCAGTCCCGTCGCGCCGGGCTCCGCTTCGGCGAAGGGCAGCGTCTTGGCATCCTCGTCCACGGGCGTGTGGTCGGACACCAGCGCGTCGATGGTGCCGTCGGCCAGCCCCTCGCGCAGCGCGTCGCGGTCGCGCTGCTGGCGCAGCGGCGGCGACAGGCGCATGCGGCTGTCGAAGTAGCCGATGTCCACGTCGGTGAGGTGCAGCGAGTTGATGCTCACGTCGCAGGTGACCGGCAGTCCTTCCTGCTTGGCCACCCGCACGAGCTCCACGCCCTTGGCGCTGCTGATGCGGCACAGGTGCACGCGGGCGCCGGTGGAGCGCACCAGCTCGAAGATCGTGTGCAGCGCGATGGTCTCGGCGGCCACCGGCACGCCGGACAGGCCGAGGCGCGTGGCGAGCGGGCCGCTGGCGGCGACGCCCTTGCCCAGGTAGTAATCCTGGGGCCGCAGCCACACGGTGTAGCCGAAGGTCGACGCGTACTGCAGCGCGCGCTGCAGCACCTGCGTGTTCTGCAGCGGCACCTCGGCCTGGCTGAAGCCCACGCAGCCGGACTCGGTGAGTTCGGCCATCTCGGTGAGCACCTCGCCGGCCAGGTTGCGCGTGAGCGCGCCCAGCGGGAACACGCGCGCCTGGTGCAGCTTCTCGGCGCGGAACTTGAGCATGTCGACGAGGCCGGGTTCGTCGAGCACCGGATCGGTGTCCGGCGGGCAGACCAGGCTGGTGACGCCACCGGCAACCGCCGCGCCCATCTCGCTTTCCAGCATGCCCTCGTGTTCGTGGCCGGGCTCGCGCAGCCGCGCGGCGAGGTCCACCAGCCCCGGCGCCACGATGCAGCCGCGGGCGTCGATCGTGCGGTTGGGCGCGAAGCCCTCGGGCACCTGGCCGACGCCGATCACGCGGCCGGCGGCCAGGGCGACGTCGCAGATCTCGTCGAAGTTGCGCGCCGGGTCGATCACCCGGCCGTTGCGGATCAGGATCTTCATGCGGCGCCTCCGCTGTGTCCGGCCACGATGCCCATCACCGCCATGCGCACGGCGATGCCGAAGGTCACCTGCGGCAGGATCACGCTCTGCCGGCCGTCCACCACCGCCGAGTCGATCTCCACCCCGCGGTTGATCGGCCCCGGGTGCATGACGATGCAATCGGGCTTGGCGAGCGTGAGGCGCTCGGGCGTGAGGCCGTAGCGCTTGAAGAACTCCTGCGACGAGGGCAGCAGCGCGCCGCTCATGCGCTCGTTCTGCAGCCGCAGCATGATGATGACGTCGCAGCCCTTGATGCCCTCTTCCAGCGAGTGGCACACGCGCACGCCCATCTCCTTCATGTCGGCGGGCACGAGCGTCTTGGGCCCGACCACGCGCACCTCGGCGCAGCCCAGCGTGGTGAGCGCGTGGATGTCGGAACGCGCCACGCGCGAATGCAGCACGTCGCCCACGATCGCCACGGTGAGGTTGCTGAAGTCCTTCTTGTAGTGACGGATGGTGTACATGTCCAGCAGCCCCTGCGTGGGGTGCGCATGGCGGCCGTCGCCCGCATTGACCACGTGCACGTGCGGCGCGACGTGCTGGGCGATCAGGTAGGGCGCGCCCGATTCGCTGTGGCGCACCACGAAGATGTCGGCGGCCATCGCCGACAGGTTGGCGATGGTGTCCAGCAGCGACTCGCCCTTGCTCGCGGAGGAGCGCGCGATGTCGAGGTTGATCACGTCGGCCGACAGGCGCGTGGCCGCGATCTCGAAGGTGGTTCGCGTGCGCGTGCTGTTCTCGAAGAACAGGTTGAATACGCTCTTGCCGCGCAGCAGCGGGACCTTCTTCACCTCGCGGTCGCTCACGCTCACGAAGTTGGAGGCGGTGTCGAGGATGTGCGTGAGGATGTCGCGCGGCAGTCCCTCGATGGAGAGCAGGTGGACCAGCTCTCCGTTCTTGTTCAGTTGCGGGTTGCGTTTGTAGAGCATGTTCGGGTCAGTTCGCGCGCTCGAGCTGGAAGCTGAAGAGCCCGGCGGGGTCGCGTGCCAGCTCCAGCGCCTGGTCGGCCGGCAAGGTCACGCGCGCGGCGGCGAAGTCGGCCTGCACCGGCAGCTCGCGGCCGCCGCGGTCCACCAGCACCGCGAGCTGCACCGCCGCCGGCCGCCCGTAATCGAACAGCTCGTTGAGCACCGCACGGATGGTGCGGCCGGTGTAGAGCACGTCGTCGAGCAGCAGGATGTGGGCGCCGTTGACGTCGAAGTCGAGCTGGGTCTGCGCGCTCGCGGCCAGCCCGCGGCTCGCGTAGTCGTCGCGATGCATCGCCGAGGAGATCACACCGGCTTCGCCGGGCAGGCCCAGGTCCTTCTGCAGGCGCTCGGCCAGCCAGGCGCCGCCGGAGGTGATGCCGACCAGGCGGGAATCGGGGCGCAGCAGCTGCTTCACGCCGCGCGCGAGCTCGCGGTACACGCCCTCGGCGTCCAGCGCCAGCACGCCGTTGGAAGAGTCGGGGTTCAAGGCAGGCTCCTCAAGAACTGTTCCAGGATGACGCAGGCCGCGCCCGCGTCGGCGTCGCGGGCGCCGGAAGACAGGGCCTCGGTGGTGCTGTAGCGCTCGTCCACCTCGTACACCGGCTTGCCGCAGCGGCCGCGCAGTTGCCGCGCGAACTTGCGCGCGCGGGCCGTATTGTCGTGGCTGGCGCCATCCGGGTGGAAGGGCACCCCCACCACCAGCGCGTCGGGCTGCCATTCGCGCACCCGCGCCTCGGCGGCGGCGAGGCGTGCCTCGGTGGAATCCGCGCGGATGGTGGGTTGCGGCGTCGCCGTGCGCAGCATGCGGTTGCCCACCGCCACGCCGGTGCGCCTGAGGCCGTAATCGAAAGCGAGGAAGGTCTGGAACTGCGGAGGGACTTCGGGCGCCGCGGTGGTCACGCGTGCCCCGCCCCGGGAGACAGCATCCACGACTGCAGGCCCAGCAGCGACAGCGCCTTCTCGTAGCGTTCCTCGATCGGGGTGTCGAAGATCACGCTGGGGTCGGCGCCGACGGTGAGCCAGCTGTTCTCGGCCAGCTCCGACTCGAGCTGGCCCTCGCCCCAGGCCGAGTAGCCCAGCGTCACCAGCAGCTTGCGCGGCCCGGCGCCGGTGGCGATCGCTTCCAGCACGTCCTTGGAGGTCGTCATCTCCAGGCCGCCCGGGATCGTCATGGTGGAGGCGTAGACCGATTCGTTCGCGTCCGCCCCTTCGGCGTGCACGGCCTCGTGCAGCACGAACCCGCGTTCCGTCTGCACCGGTCCGCCCTGCAGCACGGGCGTGCGCGCGAGCTCGTCGCGGCCCAGCGGCAGGTCGACCTTCTCGAACAGGTTCTGCAGGTTGATGTCCGTGGGCTTGTTGATCACCAGGCCCAGGGCGCCGCGGGGGCTGTGCTCGCACAGGTAGACCACCGAGCGTGCGAACGACGCGTCCTGCAGCCCCGGCATGGCTATCAGGAAGTGGTGCGTCAGGTTCATCGAATCGGCGTCGTCTGCCATGGGGTAGATTTTAGTTGGATGGACACCCCCTATGCGTCCGCGCTGGTTTGGTTCCGGCGTGACTTGCGCTGCACCGATCACGCGGCCCTGTACCAGGCCCTCAAGGCCGCGCGGACGGTGCACTGCGCCTTCGTCTTCGACACGGCCCTGCTGGATCCGCTGCCGAGGCAGGATCGCCGCGTGGAGTTCATCCGCGACAGCGTCGCGGCGCTGGACGGTACCCTGCGCGCGCTCGGCGGTGGGGGGCTGCATGCCCTGCACGGCGTCGCCGCCGACGAACTGCCGGCCCTGGCGCGACGGTTGGGTGTCCAGGCGGTGTTCGCCAACCACGACGATGAGCCGTCGGCGCTGGCCCGCGACGCCGCGGTGCGCGACCGCCTCGCTGGGGCCGGCATCGCCCTGCACACCTTCAAGGACCACGTCGTCTTCGAACGGGAGGAGATCCAGACGCAGGCTGGCAAGCCCTATTCCGTGTTCACGCCGTACAGCCGGGCGTGGCACGGGAAGCTGGACGATTTCTACCTGAAGGCCTATCCGGTGGAGCGCTACGCGCAGCGGCTCGCTTCCGCCCCCGCGCCGGTCGTGCCCGAGCTGGAAACGCTGGGTTTCGAGCGCACCAACCTGCGGGCGCTCGGCATCCGCCCCGGCACGGAAGGTGCCGAGGCGCTGGTGAACGATTTCGCCGGGCGCATCGATCGCTACGACGCGCTGCGCGATGCACCCGCGGTGAAAGGCCCCAGCTACCTCGGCGTTCACCTGCGCTTCGGCACCGTGTCCATCCGCAGGCTGGCGGCGATGGCGCGCCGGAACGCGAGCAGCGGCGCGGCCACGTGGTTGAAGGAACTGGCCTGGCGCGATTTCTACGCGCAGGTGCTCGCCAACTTCCCGCAGGTGGGCGAAGGCCGCAGCTTCCGCCCCGAGTACGACCGCATCGCCTGGGAAACCGGGCCGCTGGCCGAGGTGCGCTTCACCGCCTGGAGCGAGGGCCGCACCGGCTACCCGCTTGTGGACGCCGCCATGGCCCAGCTGAACCAGACCGGCTACATGCACAACCGCCTGCGCATGGTGACGGCCAGTTTCCTCTGCAAGGACCTCGGCATCGACTGGCGGCACGGCGAGCGCTACTTCGCGGACCGGCTGAACGACTACGAGCTGGCCTCCAACAACGGCGGCTGGCAGTGGGCGAGCTCCTCGGGCTGCGACGCGCAGCCTTACTTCCGCATCTTCAACCCGGTGAGCCAGGGCGGGCGCTTCGATCCCGAAGGGAAGTTCGTGGCGCGTTACCTGCCGCAGCTCGCGCGGCTGCCGAAAGCGGTGATCCATGCGCCCTGGACCGCGAAGCCCGTGGACCTGGCCGCCGCGGGATTGGAGCTGGGGCGCGATTATCCGCTGCCGATCGTGGACCACGCGCAGGCGCGGGAGGAGACCCTGCGGCGGTATGCGGTGGTGAAGGGGCGCGGCGCGTAGCCGTCGGGCCGCGTGATCGCCGCGGCGCTAAAGTGCGCGCCACCGACCCGAACACCGACGAACAATGAAGAAACGCCTTGCCGCGGCCCTCGCCGCGCTCCTCCTGGCCCTGGCCGGCGCCTGGTACGCGCTGCCGCAGCTGTTCCTCGCCCCGCTGCTGGCGGCCAACCGCAGCCTCTCTGGCCTGGCCGAGCATACCGTTGCCGCCGCCGGCCACGACATCCACTATCTCGCCGGGGGCGAAGGCGAGACCGTCGTGCTGCTGCACGGCATCTTCGCGGAGAAGGACCACTGGGTGGATTTCGCGCGGCCCCTCACCGGCAGCTGGCGCGTGATCGCGCCCGACCTGCCCGGTTTCGGCGAGAGCGGGCGCAACGAGAGCGAGGTTTACGACTATCCCGCGCAGGTGCAGAGGCTGCGCGCCCTGCTGGATGCGCTCGGCCTGGAGCGGGTCCACCTGGCCGGCAACTCGATGGGAGGCACCCTCGCCGTGCTGTTCGCGCAGCAGTACCCGCAGCGCGTGGCGAGTGTCGCCCTCATCGGGTCGCCGCACGGCATCCGCTCGCCGCACCCGAGCGCGATGGACCGCATGATCGATGCAGGACAGGCACCGCTGGTGGTGCGCACGCCGCAGCAGTTCGAGGCGATGCTGGACCTCGTGTTCGCGCGGCGCCCCTTCCTGCCCTGGCCCGTGCTGCAGGCGAGCCGCGCTGCCGCGCTGGCGCAGGCGGAGTCCAACCAGAGGATCTGGAACCAGCAGCTCGCGCATCGCCACCTGCTGGATGCGCGCGTGGACACCCTGCGCGCACGCACGCTGGTGCTGTGGGGCGGCGCGGACCAGGTGTTCGACGTCTCCGGAGCCGAACTGCTGCGGCGCCGGCTGCCGTCCGCCGACGTGCAGGTGCTGCCCGGCCTGGGCCACCTGCCGATGATGGAAGCGCCGCGCGAGACCGCGCTGGCCTACGAGCGCTTCCTGCGCGCGGGCAGCGCTGGGCCTACCAGCGCAGCGCCCGGCGCCCGAGCGCCGCGCCCAGGGCGCATGGGATGAGGATCCCGGTCACGTACCAGGCGCCGAGGAAGGGGGGCGCCAGCTCGGGGCAATGGAAGGCATAGGCGAACGCAGCCGCGGCCCCGGCGAAGAGTCCGGCGGCCGCACCCGTGAGGCGCAGCCGGGTCGGGGCCAGGCCGCGCACGGCGACCAGCGCCAGCAGCAGCACGGGCAGCGAGAGCAGGCCGATGTTGAGGAGGCACTCGCGCCAGGTGTCGCCCAGCACCAGCGCCAGCCGCTCGCTGCCGGGCGCTTGCAGCAGCACCAGCGCACCTGCGGCCGACATCAGGGCCAGCGGCAGCACCGCCGCGGCCCCGGCGCCCTTCGTCCGCATGCCGGGGTGCGCCAGGCGGAGCAGCAGCAGCCACGCCGCACCGGCGACCGCGGCCGGCAAGCCGAGCTTCACCCAGAACATGGGCAGCGTGGCCGCTGCGGCGAGGTCGGGACGCGGCCCCAGGAACAGCAGCATCAGTCCCAGCGCCAGCAGCACGCCCAGCGAGAGCCGCAGCAGGAAGCGGCGATCGGCGCGAACCGGGTCCACGGGCACGGCCGCGGCCGCGAGGGCGGCGACGAGATCGTCGGTCTTCATGCGTCACTCCGGAATCGCGCCACCAGCGCCTTGAGCGTGCGGTGCACGCCGACCTTGACCGAGGCTTCCGAGAGGCCCGTGGCCTGCGCCGTCTCGGCAACGGATGCGCCCGCGAGCTTCACCATGACCAGGGCGACACGCTGCCGCTCGGGCAAGGTCTGCAGGATCTGCTCGAGGTCGCGCCTCGTCTCCGCGGCCTGGCCATCGGCCGACGCGAAGATCGCGTCCTCCTCGTCCAGCGGGTCGTTCAGGGCCTCGTGGCGCGAGCGCGCGCGCAGGAAATCCACCAGCTTGTAGCGCGCGATGGTGTGCACCCACGCCGTCAGGGGCTGCTCGGGACGGTAGGTGTGGCGGCCGTGATGGATGGCCAGCAGCGTCTCCTGCACGAGGTCTTCCACGTCGTCGGGCCAGGCGGCCATGCGGCGACGCAGGAACGCCCGCAGGTGCCGGCTCAACGCGTCGAGGAACTGCCGGTACGCGACGGCGTCCCCGGCCTGCGCCGCCAGGAACTGGCCGCGCAGGCGCGCTTCGGTGGAGTCGGCGGGATCCGGAGTCGCCATGGCGGGACGCCCCCGCGCGGCCGGTCCGGTCGGCAGGGGCGGGCCCATTGTGCATGCCGGCATCACCGCGGCCAAGGGCGGCCTCCGCGCGCGAGCCAGTGGTCCAGCGAGAAGGCCCCGGCACCCTGCGCCACCAGCATCAGCAGCAGGGCCGCCCAGGTGCCGTGCGTCGCATAGGCGCCGGGATACACGAAGAGCTGGATGACCAGCGTCATGGCAAGCAACGCAAGCGCCGACAAGCGCGTGGCCAGCCCGGCGAGCAAGAGCACCGGGAGCACGTGCTCGCCCACCGCCGCCATGAGCGCGCCCCACTCCGGCGCCAGCAGCGGCAGCCGGTATTCGTCGCGGAACAGGGCCACGGCGTTGTCGGACAGGCGCGGCCAGCCGGGCGCGAACTCCCCGCGGACGAAGTCCAGGGCGAAGCCCGTCACCTTGGTCTGCCCCGAGGACCAGAAAACCGCGGCGATCGAAAAGCGCGCGAGCAGCGCCACGAAGCTGTAGGGCACGCGCGCGGCCAGTGCGGCGATGTTCATGCGGCCGTCCCGTGCGGCAGGTGCAGCGCTGCCAGCGCGCCGTGCACCAGCAGCAGCGACAGGCAGGCGGCGAGATCGAAGCCGGCGCACGCGAGGCCCGCCGTGGCGCACTCGCCGAGGGTGCGCCCCTCCTGCGCCGCGCGCAGGAAGGCCGCGGTTCCATCGTCGCAGCGCACCACCAGCACTTCGTGCGCGGGCCGCACGACCAATGCATTCTCGGCCGGGCTGGCGTCGAGGTGCTCCGGTGCGGCGTCCTGCTGGTGGGCGGCCCACAAGGCCACGATGGCATGCGGCGAGCGCACCAGGCGCGTTGCCGGGTGCAGCACCGGCAACAACTCGCCGATCCGGCCGCCGGCCGCCGGGGCGCGGGTGAGCGGCTGCGCATCCGCGGCGTGGCAGGCCTCCATCCGCGCCCACTCCAGCCGCGCGACGTCCGCCAGGTAGGGCAGCGCCGCCGCCGGCGCGAAGCCTGCGACGAAGAGGGGGAAGGCGTCGCCGTAAGCATGCAGCACCGGGCTGCGCGGCGGATGGCTGCGCACGAACGCCACCGCCATCGCGCGGAAGAACGCCTCGCCGACCAGCGCACGCACCACCGGGAAGGTATCCGCCACCGCATCCACCAGCGAGGCGATCACGTTGTTGCGGTGGACGTCGAAACGGCGGGCGACGGCGGCCCCCGCCCGCGCGCGCAGCCCCGCTGGACAGGGCAGCGCGGGATCCAGCAGCGCGGCGGCGAACGCGCCTTGCGCCGGGGCGGCATGCGCAGTCATGCGAGGACTTCCTGCCGATCGAGGACCACCTGCGCGCGCTGCGCCTCGGCCTGCAGCACGGGCCACTCCGGCACGCGGTTGTCCCATTCGATGAGCGTGGGCAGCGGGCCCGTGCGCGCGAGGACGTCCTCGTACAGGGACCACACGGCTTCATCGACACCGCTGCCGTGGTCGTCGATCAGCAGCGGCGCACCCGCCGACGCGTCGCGCGCGAATCCCGCGAGGTGGATCTCGCCGACGGCATCCAGCGGCAGCGCATCGAGATACGCGCGCGCATCCGCGCCGCGGTTCGTGCACGACACCTGCACGTTCGTGAGGTCCAGCAGCAGCCCGCAGCCGGTGCGCCGCACGACCTCGGACAGGAATTGCGCTTCGTCCATCGTGGACGCGGCGAACTCCAGGTAGGTGGAGGGGTTCTCCAGCAGCAGGTGCACGCCGAGGTGGTCCTGCGCCATGCCGACATTCAGGCACACGCGCGCGAGCGTTGCGTCGTCATACGGCACGGGCAGCAGGTCGCCGAGGAACACGCCGCCATGGCTGGACCAGGCCAGGTGCTCGGAAAAGGCGCCGGGTGCATAGCGCCGCACCAGTTCGCGCAGGCGATCGAGGTGCGCGCGGTCCGGCGGCGACTCGCCGCCCAGGCCGAAGGCCACGCCATGCAGGGAGAGCGCGCAGCGCTCGCGCACCGCGCGCAGCTGCGCGTGCAGGGGGCCGCCGGCGACCATGTAGTTCTCCGCGTGCACCTCGACGAAGGCCGGCCCACGCGCGTCCCGCAGCAACTCGGGGACATGGCGCGGCTTCAGGCCGACGCCGCAGCGCGCGGGCAGGCCGGCGGCGGCCATCAGGCCTTCTTCTCCTGGAATTCCTTCAGCTGCCCGTAGCCGGTGGGCGAGGACTTCGACATCGTCTTCTCGCAGGTGCCCTTGGGGACGTAGGCCCAGGCGTTGCCTTGGTAATCCACCTTCGCGGTGCCCGCGCAGGTGGTGCCGGCGCCGGCCGCGCAGTCGTTCTTGCCCTTCATGGCGACGCCGAAGCATTTCTCCTTCTCCGGCTGCTGGGCGGCGGCAGGCATCGCCGCGAAGGCGGTGCCGAGCGCAATGGCGAGGGCTGCGGCGGACAGGTGCGGGTACGCGGGCTTCATCGGTGCTCCTTGGTGGACGGGCCGGCAGGACGCCGGCCTCGTGTGCTATTCGGCGCGCGCGGGACGCCGGTTACGCACCAGGAGACAAAAAGAAAGCGGCCCCGCAGGGCCGCTCATGCATGCGCGGGTTGGGCGCCGCTCAGGCCGCCACCGCCTGCGCGCAGTAGTGCCTCACCAGGCTCATCAGTTCCTCTTCCGAGTACGGCTTGCCCAGGTAGTGGTTCACGCCCAGTTCCTTGGCGTGCTCGCGGTGCTTCTCGGCGATGCGCGAGGTGATCATCACGATCGGCAGGGCCTTCAGGCGCGCGTCGCCGCGGATGTTGCGGGCCAGGTCGAAGCCGTCCATGCGGGGCATCTCGATGTCCGACAGCACCACCGCCGGCAGTTCCTCGGCGAGCTTCTCCAGCGCCTGCAGGCCGTCGGCGGCGAGCGCCACGCGGTAGCCTTCGCGCGTCAGCAGGCGCTGCGTCACGCGGCGCACCGTGATCGAGTCGTCCACCACCAGGACCAGCGGCACCGCCGGGGCAGCGGCGGGCAGCGGCTTCACCGGCTTGGCGTTCTGTTCCATCACCTCGGGCTGCGCGCTGTCCGCGCTCAGCGCCCGGGCCTGTTCGCCGTACACCTGCGTCAGCGCCACCGGGTTGTAGATCAGCACCACGGCACCGGAGGCCAGCACGGTCATGCCGGCCAGGCCGGGCAGCCGCGAGAGCTGCGGGCCGAGGTTCTTCACCACCACTTCCTGGTTGCCCAGGATTTCGTCGACGTGCACGGCGACGCGCTGGGCGGCCGAGCGGAACACCACCACCGGCAGCGTCTTGCCCTGCGGCTCCAGGCTGCGCGCGGAGGACTGCAGCAGCGCACCCGACCAGAAGAAGGGCAGCCACTCGCCGCCGAACTCGAAGCTGCCGGTGTTGTAGGCCTGCTGGACTTCCTTCTGGCTGGCGCGGCGCACCAGTTCCACCAGGTTGGCCGGCACGCCGATCGACAGCTTGCCCGAGCGCAGCATCACCACCTGCGTCACCGCGGTCGTGAGGGGCAGCACCAGCTTGAAGCTCGTGCCCTTGCCCGGCTGTGTCGTCGTCTCGATGCGGCCGCCAAGCGCGTTGACTTCGGAGCGGACCACGTCCATGCCGATGCCGCGGCCGGCGAGTTCGGTCACCTGCTGCGCGGTGGAGAAACCGGGCAGGAAGATCAGGTTGGCGGCTTCCTGGTCGGAGATCTGCTGCTGCGGCGTGATCAGCCCCTGCTGCAGCGCCTTGTCGCGGATGCGCGCGATGTTGAGGCCGGCGCCGTCGTCCTGGAATTCCACCGAGACGTCGTTGCCTTCCTGGCGCACGTGGATGACGATCGTGCCCGACGGGTCCTTGCCGGCGGCCGTGCGCACGTCCGGCGTTTCGACCCCGTGCGCCACGCAGTTGCGCAGCAGGTGCTCGAAGGCAGCCGTCATGCGGTCCAGCACGCCGCGGTCCATCTCGATGGAGCCGCCCAGGATGTCCAGCTTCACCTGCTTGGCGCTTTCCTTGGCCGCCAGGCGCACCACGCGGTACAGGCGGTCCGAGATGCCCTCGAACTCCACCATGCGGGTGCGCAGCAGGTCGCGCTGCAGCTCGCGGGTCTGGCGCGCCTGCGCCACCAGGTCGTCTTCGGTCGCTTCCACCACGCGGTGGATGTTGCGCTGCACCGTGGCCACGTCGTTCACCGACTCGGCCATCAGGCGGGTGAGTTCCTGCACGCGCGTGAAGCGGTCGAACTCCAGCGGGTCGAAGCCCGCGGCGGTGTCCTTGGCCTGCGCCATGCGCGACTGCATCTGCGATTCGGCCTGCACCTCGATCTCGCGCAGCTGGCCGCGCAGGCGGTCCAGGTTGCCCGAGAGGTCGCCCAGCGAACCGCGCAGCTGGCGCAGCTCGGACTCGAGGCGCGAGCGGGTGATCATCACCTCGCCCGCCTGGCTGACCAGGCGGTCCAGCAGCTGCGAGCGCACGCGAACGGCCTGGTTGGCGGCCTGGCGCGAAGCCACCATCGCGGTCTGCACGGGCAGCGCGATGTCGGTGCGCGCCACCTTGGCGGGCGCCGGAGCCTGCGCTTGCACGGGAGCCGGCTGGGGCGCCTGCACCGGGGCAGCAGGCGCGACTTGCACCGGCGCCGGGGCAGCGGCGTGCCGCACCGGGGCGGGCTGCGGCTGCGGCGCGGCTTGGGCCATGGCTGCGGCGGCAGCGGCCGCGGGCGCCGCGGCGGGCTGGGCCTGGGCCGGGCTGTCCGGCGGGGCGAAGCCGCCCGTTTCACGCAGCGTGTCGAAGCGCGACTGCATGACGTCGAAGCGATGCAGCAGCACCTCGATGTCGGCCGCCGCGAGGTTGTCGCCGCCGAGGTACTCGACCTCGGATTCCAGGCGGTGGGCAAGCTCGCCCAGCTGCAGCGCACCGGCCAGGCGGGCGCTGCCCTTGAGCGTGTGCAGCGCGCGCAGCACCTGGTCGCGCGGCTCGCGCTGGCCAGGATGCGAGGACCAGGCGCGCAGCGCGCTGCCCAGTTGCGGCATCAGTTCGGCGCCCTCTTCCTCGAAGATCGGGAACAGGTCGGGGTCGATCGCATCGACCACGTCCATCTGCTCGTCGTCATCCACCTGGACCAGCGGCGCGCGCGCGGCCGCGGCGGGCGGCACCATGGCCGCCGGCTTGGCGATGGGGGCGATGGGCGCATGCACCACCGCCTTGCGCGGCGCTTCGGCCGCGGGCCGGGGCGGGTTGGTGAGATCCAGTTCGCCGAAGCCGGATGCGCGCAGTTCGGGGCGGTCCGTGCGGGTGTCGCCCTCGGCATGCTTGAGGCCCTGCAGTTCCTGCAGCAGGCGCGGCTCGGGATCCTTCAGGAAGCCGGCGGCGAACTGGTGCAGCAGGCGGCGCACTTCCTCGGCCGCTTCGGTGAAGACGCGGGCGTGGTCGGCGGTGCCGCTGGCGAGGGTCTGCGTGTGCTGCAGCGCGCCTTCGAGGGCGCGGGCGATTTCCGACAGGGCTTGGAAGCCCACCGTGGCGGAGCTGCCGGCGAGCGCGTGCGCCCAGCCGACCGTGGTGTCCGGCACGCGCTGGTTCATCTCCAGCGTCCACTCGCTGATCTCGGTGACCAGGCGGCGGGACCACTCGTCGGCCTCGTTCAGGTAGACGTTGTACAGCGGGATGCCGATGCGCAGCGAGCCGATCACCTTGACCTGCTCGTCGCGCGAGGCGGGCGTCTCCTCGACCGGCTCCGGGGCCTCGATGGCCTCCACGGTCACCATCTCGTCGAACTCCATGTCGGCGAAGGGATCGGGCTCGGCCTCGGGCTGGGCCGCGGGCGCGGGACCGGCGACGGCGGACAGGCTGGAGAAATCGATGCCGGCAATCTCGAGGGGCGCTTCAGGGCGCACCGGCGGCTCGATCTCCATGCGCGGCAGGATCGCGGTGGACGCCAGGTGGGGCAGTTCTTCGTCGAACACCGGTGCGGCGGGCAGTTCGTCCTTGGCCTGCACCGCGGTCGAACCGAATTCCGCGAACTCCGGCGGCAGTTCGTCCGCGCTCAGCTCCGCCACTTCGGTGGTGTCGGCCGGCGCGGGCTCGGCCGCGGGGAAGTCGAAGTCGAACGCTGGCAGTTCCGCGATCGCGGGCGCGGCGGCCACCGACACGGGTGCAGGCGCGGCGTCGGCCGCGCCGGTGTCCAGCGCCACCAGGGTGGACAGGATGGCGGCGTCGGTCGCGGGAGCGGGAACGGCCTGCGCGGCAGGGGCACTGCCCGGCATCTCGATGGCCTGCAGGCGCGATTCGGTGCGCAGCGCATCGGCCGCCACGCGGAAGGCCGCGGCCTTCCAGGCCGTGTCGGTGCGCGCGGCGATGTCGGCGATCCAGCGGTCGAAGCCCTGCATGGCCTGGACGGCGAGCGTGCGCAGGTCGTCGTTGGCAGGCTTCTGGTCGGCCAGCCAGGTGTTGAGCACCTGCTCCAGCGACCACGCGGCCTCGCCGAATTCGTTGAGCCCCACCATGCGCGAGCTGCCCTTGAGCGTGTGGAACGCGCGGCGCAGCGTGGTGAGCTCGTTGATGTTCTTCGGGTCCTCCGCCAGCGTGGCGAGGGCCGCGAGGCCGTTCTGCACCACTTCGCGCGCTTCCTCCAGGAAGATCTCGCGCAGTTCGGCGTCGCCGTCGTCGTCCTCGGTGCTGCTGGCGGCGACCGGCGCAGCGGCCACCGGCTTGGCCGCCATGGGCGCAGCGGCAACGGGCTTGGCCGCCACCGAGGCCGCCGCGGGCGCAGCGCGCTTCGGTTCGGGCGTGAGTTCCAGCGGCGGAAGTTCCAGCGCCGGGAGTTCCAGCGCCGGGGCAGCCGATGCCGCCGGGGCGGCGCTCGCGGCGGCGGCCTTGGGCGCGAAATCGAACTGCGGCAGCGCGCTGGGTGCGGCCGCGGCGGGCGCGGGCACGGAAGCGGGAGCGGGATGCTCTTCTTCGGCGCGGCCCATCAGCGGGCGCAGCTCGCCGGCCTCGTCGTCCCACAGGAACAGCTTCTTGGCCAGCGAGGGCTGGTAGTTCAGCATGTCGATCAGGAAGCCGAGCGCACCCAGGTTGATGCCCAGCTTGTCGAAGGTGCCGGCGGCGCGCGCCTTCTCCTCCTCGACCTCCGTCGTGATGATGTTCTCGACCGTCTCGCGCATGCGCATGACGGCCTGCGAAGCGTCCAGCGGCTCGGGCTTGCCGCCCTGCACCACCTTGTTCAGGCGCTCGGACAGGCGCGCGGTGCGCTCGGCCAGCTGCTGGTCGTTGGGGTCCAGGTCCTGGAAGGCGGCCTCGAGGTACAGCACCGCGGTGGCGACTTCCATCGCCAGCTCGGGAGCCGGCGCCTTGCCGCTCTTGACGACGTTGTCGATGGCCGCGTTCAGCGTCCTGGCCAGCGTGTCCGCCTGCGCATAGAGCTTCACCAGCGTCTCGGACAGGCCGTGGAACTGCTCGCTGACGTTCTTGACCTTGTGGGCCTCGCCGCCGGACAGCGCCGACCAGGTTTCCTTGGCGGCGGCGATGCGCTTGCGCAGCTGGTTCAGCAGCGTGGGATCGAAGCGGCCGAAGGGGCTGGAGCCGTAATCGACCGGTTTGCTCTTGGCCAGGCCGTGGCCGGCGCGCACCGCGGTGAGCGCGGGCGCGTCGGTGGGACGCGCGGGCACCGCCTGCGCGCAGAAGAACACGAGGTCCTGCGCCAGCCGGTCGGACACGGAGGTGTCGCCCTTGGCGAGCGAGGCGTACTGCAGCAGCACGCGCGAGGCGGCGCGCTTGACGTAGACGTCGGCGGGCAGCAGACCGTTGGCGATCGCCTCGAAATAACCGGCGGCCACCTTCCAGAAGATCTTCGGCTGGCGCGCGGACTGGCTCGCGGCCAGGCCCAGGCTGACGCCGGCGAGTTCCTTGCCGGCCGCGGCATCGGCGGACTTGACGATCTTGAGCACCGCCTGGTCCATGCGGGCGCGCACGGCGGGTTCATAGTTCAGCGCCTGCGCCGCGGCGGGGGCTTCGAAGTCGCTCCAGCGCCAGTCCATGCCCCACAGGTCGGCCGGGTGCACGCGGTCGGCGCCGGTGAGGTCCTGCACGTCCTTGTACTGCAGGAACAGGGACACCGGCGACACGTTCTTGCCGCCCAGCATCGCCTCGAGGTATTCGGTCAGCGCGAAGCCGGCGCGTTCGACCTTGGCCGCGGCGGCCTCGGTGCACAGCTCGGGGCGCTCGATGAACTTCTGCGCCACGGCTTCCATGCTGCGCAGCATGTGGGCCGGCGCCGCCATGCCCACCATCTCCAGCGCGCCGACGGCCTGGTGCATGTGCTGCCGCGCGATGCGCAGCTGGCCGTTGTCGACGGAGGCCATGTCCTGCCCGCGCGCCTGCGTGGCGTCGCGCACGAAGCGGCGCAGGGCGGAAGAGGCGGACTCGAGGGACTTGCGCAGTTCGTCCAGCACCCAGGCCAACGGGCCCAGGTCATTGTTCGCCAGATCGAGTTCTTGGGCTGCTTGCATGAGGATTCCGTCTGGGACGCGCTGCGCGTGACGCCGGGTTCGGCGTCACGTCACGTTTCTTATGCGATCTTGAACCGCGACACCGACTGGCGCAGTTCTTCCGCCATCCGGGTCAGCTCGCGCACCTGCTGCGCCGTGGAGCGGGTGCCTTCACCCGTCTGTTCCGTCACGGCGAAGATGTGCTGGATGTTGCCGGCCACCACGTTGGCGGACTCGGCTTCCTTGGAGGCGGACACCGAGATCTGCTCGATCAGCTCGGCGAGGCGGCGCGACACCTGGTCGATCTCGGACAGGGCGGTACCGGCGTTGTCGGACAGCTTGGCCCCTTCCACCACGCCCTGCGTCGAGCGCTCCATGGCGGCCACGGCGTCCTGCGTGTCGGTCTGAATGGCCTTCACCAGCGCCGAGATCTGGCGCGTCGCGTCGGCGGAACGTTCGGCGAGGCGCTGCACTTCTTCCGCCACCACCGAGAAGCCGCGTCCCGCTTCGCCGGCCGACGCGGCCTGGATGGCGGCGTTCAGGGCCAGCACGTTCGTCTGTTCGGTAATGTCGGAAATCAGTTCGGTGATTTCGCCGATCTCCTGCGAGGACTCGCCCAGGCGCTTGATCCGCTTGGAGGTTTCCTGGATCTGGTCGCGGATGGCGTTCATGCCGCCGATGGCGTTCTGCACGGCGTGCAGGCCGGTCTCCGCGGCGTTCAGCGACTGGCGCGCCACCTGGGCCGATTCCTGCGCCTGGCCGGCCACCGAGTTGATGCGCGACGCCATGTCGAGCACCGACTGGCCGGTTTCGCGGATCTCGCGCAGCTGCTCGGTCGAAGCGGCCAGCAGTTCGGTCGAGGTGCTTTCGACCTGCGCCGTCGTCTGCGCCACCTTGGTGGCCGTGCTCTGCACGCTGCCCACCAGCTGGCGCAATTCTTCCACCGTGTAGTTCACCGAGTCGGCGATGGCGCCGGTGATGTCCTCGGTCACGGTGGCTTCCTGCGTCAGGTCGCCCTCGGCGACCGACTGCAGTTCGTTCATCAGCCGCAGAATGGCCGCCTGGTTGGCGTCGTTCACGCGCTTGGCTTCCTGCTCCTGGCGCTCGGCTTCGTGGCGCTGCGATTCGGCGCGTTCCTGGCGCGAGCGGGAGTCCAGCAGCTGCACGTAGGCCAGGCCGATGGCGCAGCCGATCGCGAACAGCGAGGAGACGGCCAGCGCGATCAGCGCGCCGGCGCCCAGGCCCGTTTGCGCGGACAGCTTCACCTGCACGTCCTCGAGGCCGCGGCGCAGCGGCTCGGAGTCGGCAATGATCGAAGCCTGCGCTTCACGCGCGGACACCAGGCCCTGCAGGTTGCCCAGGATGGCGCCGGCCTGCGTGCGGGTCTGCTCGTACAGCTTCAGCAGCGCGTCGAGGCGCTCGCGGGTCTGTTCGTCCTTGGTGGGCGTCAGGCGCAGCTCGGGGCTGCCGTCCAGCATGCCCTGCGCGATCTCCTTGAAGGAGTTCAGGTCCTTGCCCAGCAGGAACACGGCTTCGGGCGACACGCCTTCCATCGTCAGGAATTCGTTGGCGGACTTGCCGATCCGCTGGGTCAGCATCACCAGCTGGCCGGCGGCGGAGATCTCGGAAGGCGCGGCGTTCTGCTGCAGCTTCAGCGACGACACGGTCTCGGCGATTTCCAGCAGGTCGGACGACTGGCGGTTGATGGTGCGCAGCGCGGCGCCCACCTGGGTCAGGATCTGCTGCTGGCCCATCACGGTCTTGGCGTTCTTCTCGGCGCGCTCCATCAGCGGCACGATCTTGGTCAGGTCGGCCTGCAGCTGCTCGTTCACGGGCGCGAGGTTCAGGTCGGTGTCGCCGTTCTTCAGGCCGCGCACGGTGCGCGCCAGCACGGTGGCGCTTTCATTCACGTCGGGGAAGGCCTGCGGGCTGCCGATCAGGGCCTGCGACACGGACTTGGCGAGGCGCTGCGACTGCATCAGCGAGGAGCCGGTACCGGCCACCTGCTGGGCGACCTTGTCGGCCTGGTTCACCGCGAAGATGGCCACCGAGCCCAGCACGACCAGCGCGAAGGACAGCAGCGTGAACAGGATGCGCTGGTGGGTGACGGTGGTGCGGCGGCCCAGCAGCGGGACGCTGATGCGTTCGGCCGCATCGACCTCGTCGGTGATGCTGTCGTCGCCGATGGTGTCCGGGTCCTGGGTGCTGCCGGCCTCGAGGGCGGCGCTGGACGAGGGATCCGGCGCGCCGAGGCTCAGCTCCTGCGTGACGGACGGATCGGCATCCTCGGGCTGCTTCTTGGAGAACAGGTTCTTCAGGGACATGATGGCTGCCTTCGGGAAGGAACTAAGCGCTGATGCTCAGGAATTGCGGTTGTTGCGAAAGCGACTGCAGGTTGATTTCCTGCCAGTAGGCGCCGCTGGCATCGGTGTAGCCGCTGCCGAAGTAATCGGGCGCGCCCTCGGGCGCGCCGTTGGAGGAGACGAAGGCGTCGGTGTTGCGCAGGCCGGCGAGGCGGTCGATCAGCAGCGCGCAATTGAGGTCGAGCAGCTGGTTGAGCGCGACGAAGCGCGACTCGGCGCGGCCGGCGTCGGAACGCTGCACCGGGGCCTGGCCGCTGACGTAGCTGGCGAGATCCACCACCCCGTACAGGCCGCCGCGCAGGTTGGCCACGCCCAGGAACCAGTCGTGGGTGTACGGCACCACCTGGGTGGGGGTGTACGGGAAGATCTCGCCCGCCTGGCTCAGCGGGAACAGGTACTTGCGCCCGGCGGCTTCGACGGCCAGCCAACCCGCCTGCACGCCCTCGGTGCGGGCGGCCTGGAGCCGGCTCGCCAGCCGGCTTTGCAGTTCTCGGAGGGCTTCGCGGTTGGCCATGGGATGGGGTACTGCTGCAGGGAACCCGCGGGCGTCAGCCCAGGGCCTTGATCTTGGCCATGAGCTCGCTCGCGTCCACCGGCTTGGTGATGTAGTCGCGGGCGCCCTGGCGCATGCCCCACACGCGGTCGGTTTCCTGGTTCTTGCTGGTGCACATGATGATCGGCACGTCGGCGAACGCCGGGTCGCGCGTGATCGCACGCGTGAGCTGGAAGCCGTTCTGGCCGGGCATCACGACGTCCATGAGGATCAGGTCGGGCTTGTCCTCCGCCAGGCGGCGGAAGGCGTCCTCGGCGCTCTCCGCAGTCTTCACGGCGAAGCCGTTCTTCTGCAGCAGGTCCGTCATGAACATCAGTTCGGTCTTGGAATCGTCGACGACGAGCACTTTGCGGATGGCCATCGCATCACTCCTTGTTATTTCGAGGTGCCGAACTGCTGCACCGTTTGCAGCAGCTGGTCTTTGGTAAATGGTTTGGTCAGGTAGTCCTGCGAGCCGACCATGCGGCCGCGGGCCTTGTCGAACACGCCGTCCTTGGAGGACAGCATCACGACCGGTACGGACGAGAACTTGGCATTGCGCTTGATGATCGCGCAGGTCTGGTAACCATCCAGGCGCGGCATCAGGATGTCGCAGAAGATCAGGTGCGGTTCGTAGTCGTTGACCTTGGACAGGGCATCGAACCCGTCCTCCGCCAGCATCACCTCGTGTCCGCCCTGCTTCAGGAAGATCTCCGCACTGCGCCGGATGGTGTTGCTGTCATCGATCACCAACACCTTCAATCCAGTGGTGCTCACTTGACGCCTCTCCTCATCTTGTTACTGCAAGGTGCGGCATCCCTCTCACGTCCCAACGCCGCGTCTCTTTAGATCTGGACCATCTCGAAGTCTTCCTTGCGCGCTCCGCATTCGGGGCAGGTCCAGTTCATCGGCACCTGCTCCCACGGGGTTCCGGGGGCGATGCCGTGTTCGGGAGCACCGGCGGATTCGTCATAAATCCAGCCGCAGATCAGACACATCCAGGTTTTGGTATCGGTCACAGCTTAAAGGGGGTTCGCATAGAATGCAACGATTGTATCGACGCTCTTTCCCTACGCTTTTCGCTGGGGGCCGCGCCCAACATCACGGGCCCATGACTAATTCCACACCCATCACCACGAGGCCGGACGAACCGGAGAGCGAGGACACGGGTCCCGCGTGCGTGCTGGTGTTCAACGCGAGCGATCCGAGCGGCGCCGGCGGACTCGCCGCCGACATCACCGCGATCGCATCGGTGGGCGCGCATCCGCTGCCCGTCGTGACCGGCGCGTACGTGCGCGACACGGGCGAGGTTTTCGATCATTTCGCCTTCGACGAGGACGCCGTCGCCGAGCAGGCGCGCACCATCCTCGAGGACGTGCCGGTGCAGGTGATCAAGGTCGGTTTCGCCGGCAGTCCCGAGGCGCTTTCGACCATCGCGGAGATCGCCGCGGACTATCCCGACGTGCCCCTCGTCGCGTACATGCCGTCGCTTTCCTGGTGGGACGAAGGACCGACCGACCTGTACGAAGACGCCTTCCGCGAACTGATGTTGCCGCAGACCACCGTGTTGGTAGGAAACCACAGCACGCTGTGGCGGTGGCTGTTGCCTGAGTGGAACAACGAGCGCAGTCCGACCGCCCGCGACATCGCGAAGGCGGCTTCGGAGATGGGCGTTCCCTACACCCTGGTCACGGGCGTGCCCTTGCCCGACCAGTTCATCGAGAACGTCCTGGCCACGCCGCAGACGGTGCTGGCCAGCGAGAAGTTCGAGCGCTTCGACGCGGTCTTCTCCGGCGCGGGCGACACCTTGTCGGCGGCGCTCGCGGCGCTCGTGGCCGGCGGGGCGGACCTCGCGGCGGCGGCCACCGAGGCGCTCGCCTACCTGGATCGCTGCCTCGATGCCGGCTTCCGCCCGGGCATGGGGCACGTGGTGCCCGACCGCCTGTTCTGGGCCCAGCCCGATTCCGATGACGCCGAGGGGGAAGACGCCGGCAGCGACACCCCGCCCGGCTTCGACCTCCCCGCGCATGACACCAAACACTGATCGCAACCAGCAGCTGTTCGACCGCGCCCGCGCGCTGATCCCGGGCGGCGTCAATTCACCCGTGCGCGCGTTCCGCGCCGTCGGCGGCACCCCGCGCTTCGTGCAGCGCGCCCAGGGCGCCTACTTCTGGGATGCCAACGGCACCCGTTGCATCGACTACATCGGCTCCTGGGGCCCCATGATCCTGGGCCACGGCCATCCCCGCGTGCTGGAAGCGGTGCAGAAGGCGGTGACCGAGGGCTTCTCCTTCGGCGCGCCGACCGAGCGCGAGATCGAGCTGGCCGAGGAGATCGTCGGCCACCTGCCGTCCGTGGAGATGGTGCGGCTGGTGAGTTCCGGCACCGAGGCCGCGATGAGCGCCATCCGGCTGGCGCGCGGCGCCACCGGGCGCAGCCGCATCATCAAGTTCGAGGGCTGCTACCACGGCCATGCGGACGCCCTGCTGGTCAAGGCCGGTTCGGGACTCGCGACCTTCGGCCATCCCACCAGCGCGGGCGTGCCGCCCGAGGTGGTGCAGCACACGATGGTCCTGGAATACAACAACGTCGCGCAGCTGGAGGAAGCCTTCGCCACGCACGGGGGCGACCTCGCCTGCATCGTGATCGAGCCGATCGCGGGCAACATGAACTTCGTGCGCGCGAGCGTCCCGTTCATGACGCGCTGCCGCGAGCTGTGCACGCAGCACGGCGCGCTGCTGGTGCTGGACGAGGTGATGACGGGCTTCCGCGTCGGCCTGGGAAGTGCCCAGGGCGTCTACGCGAAGTCCATCCCCAGCTTCCGCCCCGACATCACCGTGCTGGGCAAGGTGATAGGCGGCGGCATGCCGCTGGCGGCCTTCGGCGGCCCGCGGGCGATCATGGAGCGGCTCGCCCCGCTCGGGCCGGTGTACCAGGCCGGCACGCTGTCCGGCAATCCGGTGGCGACGGCCTGCGGCCTGGCGACGTTGCGGGAGATCGCGCGGCCCGGTTTCTACGAGGAGCTCGGACGCAAGACGCGGCTGCTGGTCGATGGCCTGAAGGCCGCGGCGGCGGAAGCCGGCGTGCCCTTCGCCGCCGACTGCGAAGGCGGCATGTTCGGCTTCTTCCTGTTGCCGCAGCTGCCGCAGAACTATGCGGCGGTGATGCAGAGCGACGCCGCGAAGTTCGGGCGGCTGTTCCACGGCCTGCTGGATCGCGGCGTGTACATCGCGCCGGCGCTGTACGAGGCGGGCTTCGTCAGTTCCGCGCACAGCGAGGAGGACATCGCGCAGACGGTGGCGGCGGCCAGGGAAGTGTTCCGGGAGATCGCCTAGCCTTCGTCATTCCCGCGCAGGCGGGGACGACGGCCTCAGTGCCGGAAGTGCCGCACCCCGCTGAACACCATCGCCACGCCACGCTCGTTCGCGGCATCGATGACTTCCTGGTCGCGCATCGAGCCGCCCGGCTGGATCACGCAGGTCGCACCCGCATCCACCACCACGTCAAGCCCGTCGCGGAACGGGAAGAAGGCGTCGCTCGCCACCGCCGTGCCCTGCAGCGACAGCTTCGCGTGCTGCGCCTTGATGCTGGCGATCCGGGCCGAGTCCAGCCGGCTCATCTGGCCTGCGCCCACGCCCATCGTCATGCCGCCCTTGCAGAAGACGATCGCGTTGGACTTCACGTACTTCGCCACCTTCCACGCGAACAGCAGGTCCTGCAGCTCCTCCTGCGTGGGCTGCTTCTTCGTCACCACCTTCAGCTCGGACAGCGTGAGCTCGCGGTTGTCCGCCGTCTGCATCAGCAGGCCGGAGCCGACGCGCTTGACGTCCATCATGTTGCGGCCGTTGTCCCAGTCGCGCGGGCCCCCCGGCGGCAGCGCGATCTTCAGCAGCCGCACGTTGGCCTTGCCGGCGAACACCTGCAGCGCCTCGGCCGAGAACTCCGGCGCCATCAGCACCTCGACGAACTGCCTGGCCACCGCCTGCGCGGCCGCGCCGTCGACCGGACGGTTGAAGGCGATGATGCCGCCGAAGGCCGAAGTGGGATCGGTCTGGAAGGCCTTGGAATAGGCCTCCAGCGGATCCTTGCCGATGGCGACGCCGCACGGATTGGCGTGCTTTACGATCACGCACGCCGGCGTGTCGAAGCTCTTGACGCATTCCCAGGCCGCGTCAGCATCGGCGATGTTGTTGTACGAGAGCTCCTTGCCCTGCAGCTGCTCGGCGACCGCCAGCGAGCCCGGCGCCGGATACAGGTCGCGGTAGAACGCGGCCTGCTGGTGCGGGTTCTCGCCGTAGCGCAGGTCCTGCAGCTTCACGAAGCGGCCGTTGGCTTGGCCGGGGAACAGGCTGCGAGAACCATCGGCCTGCAGGCTGGAGAGGTAATCGCTGATCGCACCGTCGTAGTCGCTGATGCGGTTGAACGCCGCGACGGCGAGGCGGAACTTCGTTTCCTGCGACAGCTGGCCCGAGGCCTGGAGTTCATCCAGCACCGGCTGGTACTGCGACGCGTCGGTGAGCACCGCCACGTCCTTCCAGTTCTTGGCGCCGCTGCGCACCATGGCCGGGCCGCCGATGTCGATGTTCTCGATCGCGTCCTCCAGCGAGCAGCCGGGTTTCGCCACCGTCTTCTCGAACGGATAGAGGTTCACCACCAGGATGTCGATGGTGCTGATCGCATGGCGGTGCAGCGCCGCCATGTGCTCGGGCAGGTCGCGCCGCGCGAGCAGGCCGCCGTGCACCTTGGGGTGCAGGGTCTTCACGCGGCCATCCAGCATCTCCGGGAACCCGGTCACTTCGGCCACTTCCGTCACCTGCAGGCCGCTGTCGGCCAGCAGCTTGGCGGTGCCGCCGGTGGAGATCAGGCGCACGCCCAGGGCATGCAGGGCCCGCGCGAGTTCGACGATGCCGGTCTTGTCGGAGACGGAAAGTAAGGCGTTCATGGTGTTGGGAACAGTGCAGCGCGGCCCCTGGCCGCTTCTGGCCAGTCCCGCAAGGTCATTTCAGCAGCTTGTGTTCGATCAGTTTCTTGCGCAGCGTGTTGCGGTTCAGGCCCAGCCATTCCGCCGCGCGCGACTGGTTGTTGTCGGCCTTGGCCATCACCACTTCCAGCAGCGGCTTCTCGACCACCTTGACCAGCATCTCGTACATGCCATCCGGCTCGGTGCCGCGCAGGTCCCGGAAGTAGCCTTCCAGGCTCGCCCGCACGCACTCCTCGATGTGTTTCTTGCTCATTCGAATACCTCCCCCAGGCGCTCCTCTTGCGCCGCCGCGCCCGCCGGCAGCCTGTCCATGCGGGCCGCCAGCGCGTCGAAGAAGCGCTGCACCGCCAGCAGCTGCGCGGCGCTGTCCTCGATCGCGTTCATCTCCGTGCGGAACGCCTCCCCCCCGGGCAGCGAGCGCACGTACCAGCCGATGTGCTTGCGCGCGCTGCGCACACCGGTGAATTCTCCATACAGCGCGTAGTGGTCCTGCAGGTGCGCCAGCAGCGCGCGCCGCACCTCGGCCACCAATGGCGGGGCCAGGTGCGCGCCGGTGGCCAGGAAGTGGACGATCTCGCGGAAGATCCACGGGCGGCCCTGCGCCGCGCGGCCCACCATCACGGCGTCGGCGCCGGTCGCGGCCAGCACCGCGCGCGCCTTCTCCGGCGACGTGATGTCGCCGTTGGCGACCACCGGGATGCGCACCGCATCCTTCACCGCCGCGATCATTTCGTATTCCGCTTCGCCGCCGTAGCCCTGCTCGCGCGTGCGCCCGTGCACCGTCAGCATGCGCACGCCCGCGCCCTCGAAGGCGCGTGCGAGCGCGACGGCATTGCGGTGCGACTGCGACCAGCCGGTGCGCATCTTCAGCGTCACGGGCACGCCGTGCGGCTCGCACGCACGCACCACGGCCTGCGCGATGGCGAGGGCCAGCGGCTCGTCCTGCATCAAGGCCGAACCCGCCCACTTGTTGCACACCTTCTTGGCCGGGCAGCCCATGTTGATGTCGATGATCTGCGCGCCGCGTTCGATGTTGTACGCGGCGGCCTCGGCCATCATCGCCGCTTCGGTGCCGGCGATCTGCACCGCCACGGGCCCCGGTTCGCCCTCGTGGTTCGCGCGGCGCGAGGTCTTCAGGCTGTTCCACAGCTCGCGGCGCGAAGTGACCATCTCGCTGACCGCATACCCGGCGCCGAACGCCCGGCACAGCTGCCGGAAGGGGCGGTCCGTCACGCCCGCCATCGGCGCCACGAACACGTTGTTCGCGAGGGGGTAGGGGCCGATGTGCATGGGGGAGGAGGAAACGGGCTGCCGAAAAAAGAGGCACGATTGTAGGCCCGCGGCATTTCAGCGCTTGAAATCGCGAACGCGCGGCGACGGCCGGGCACGAAGCCCTAACATCCGCGCCCATGCAGCAATGGTTCGACGCGATGATGGCTCTGCTGGCCCTGCCCGAATACGGGCTCAGCACCCTCTTCGTGGCGGCCTTCGTCTCGGCCACGCTGCTGCCCGTGGGATCGGAGCCGGCGCTGTTCGGCCTGCTGAAGCTCAACCCCGGACTGTTCTGGAGCGCCATCCTCGTCGCCACGGCCGGCAACACGCTCGGCGGAATGCTCGACTGGTGGATGGGCTACGGCGCGCACCGGGTGGCGGACCGCTACGAGCGCTCCCGCACGCACCTCAAAGCCCTGGATGTCCTGGAGCGGCTCGGCCCGAAGGCCTGCCTGCTGGCGTGGCTGCCCATCGTGGGCGACCCGCTGTGCGCCGTCGCGGGCTGGCTGCGCCTGCCGTTCTGGCCCTGCGCCTTCTACATGCTGGTGGGCAAGTTCCTGCGCTACCTCTGCATGACGACGGTGCTGCTCTGGATGTTCCCGCACTGAACCGCATCCGCGTCCGCCTCGTGTGCCGGCGCCGCGATCGAGAGCGCCAGCGCCAGCAGCACCGCGCACAGCAGGAACTCGTACCAGCGCAGCGCCTGCTGGCGCAGGCGCGACGCGAGGCGGTGGAGGCGGGGCATGGCGATCTCCTCGTGCCGTGTCCGCCGCCGGCGGCGCCGGACCCAGCAAGGCGATGCTGCTGCGGCAGCGGCCGCCGTGCAGTGAACTGTGCACCCGGACGCTGTGCGCCCGGGAGCCTGCGCGCTGCTAGCCCACGCGCTGCTAGCCCACGCGCTGGTAATACAGGTTCTGCGGATGCCGCGCCTGCGCGAAGAACATCCAGCGTTCGGCCAGCAGCCCCGCCGCCTGCACCAGCACGGCGGCGGCCCACGGCGCCACGCTGCCGCTGCGCCAGCCCCACGCCGCCAGCAGCAGCGGCACGGCGAAGCCGAGCGCCAGCGCAAGCACCCGCACGCGGCCCAGTGCGGCATCGGCCAAGCCGTGGAAGAACTCGCGCGTGTTGAAGCTGCCGGCCGACATGCCCATGCTCATCTGCACCAGGCGGCGGGCGCGGATGCCGGTGGCCGATTGCAGGGTGGAGCGCGGCCGCAGCGCCGCATTGCGGCGCAGGCTCGCCACGCGCGCCAGCCCCGCCAGCAGCGTGACGGCGAGCGCTGGCTCCCCGAGTGCCGCGGCCAGCGCCGGTTCGCGCAGGGTCGCGGCCAGCGCGGCGGCGAGCACCAGGCCCGACGACAAGCCGATCAGCCCGTAGTTCAGCACGGTGAGCGGGTGCGCCCATTCCTGGATGAAGCGGATGCACGCGTAGATCATCGCCGTGCAGAACCAGAGCAGCAGCGCGCCCGCGATCGCTGCCAGCGGCAGCACCGAGAGCGCGGGCGCGGGCGCGGCGCCCCACACCGCCAGCCACCACAGCGCCAGCACCCCGATGAAGGCCGGCAGCACGATCACCTCGCGCGACAGCCAGGAGGTGCGCCACATCGCGGCGGCACGCCAGGCGCGCAGCGGATGGCCCAGGTGGAGGAAGGACGCGGCCAGCCCCGC
>SEAY01000186.1 GCA_004144865.1 Comamonadaceae bacterium | reverse complement strand
CTCAACATCAAGAACCTGATGGACAAGAAGTACCACACGATCTTCAGCTGGTACGGCACCTACACCTGGGGCGAGCCGCGCAGCGTGAACGTGAGCGTGACGTACAAGTTCTGACGCCGCCGCCATGCCTGGGGAGCGTGACGGCCCGAGCGCGCGAGAGGCGGGGCGCCGCGCGGTGTCCCACTCCCAGCGCGGTCATTGCGGCGGGCCTAGGATGGCGGTTTTTTCCCGCCGGAGTCCTTCGCATGACCGCTGCCACGCCCACCCCCTTGACGATCGACTTCGTCTCCGACGTGTCCTGCCCGTGGTGCGCCATCGGCCTGCACGCGCTGGAGCAGGCGGCGCAACGCCTGGACGGCGAGGTGGCGCTGCAGGTGCACTTTCAGCCCTTCGAGCTGAACCCGCAGATGGGCCCCGAGGGCCAGGACATCGCCGAACATCTGCTGGAGAAGTACGGCGCCACGCCCGAGCAGTCGCAAAAGAACCGCGACGCGATCGCCGAACGCGGCGCGGCGCTCGGCTTCACCTTCGAGATGGGCCAGCGCAGCCGCATCTACAACACCTTCGATGCGCACCGCCTGCTGCACTGGGCGGGCGACGAGGGCGCCGCCGGCCAGCAGCTGGCGCTCAAGCACGCACTGTTCAAAGCGTATTTCACCGAGGGCCGCAACCCTGGCAGCCATGAAGTGCTGCTGGAGCTTGCCCAGACCGTGGGACTGGATGT
Source organism: Comamonadaceae bacterium (assembly GCA_004144865.1). GTDB lineage: Bacteria > Pseudomonadota > Gammaproteobacteria > Burkholderiales > Burkholderiaceae_C > Ramlibacter. The sequence continues at coordinate 2,355 of SEAY01000186.1, read as the reverse complement.
GCAGCGCGCAAGCGCGGTGCTGGCCAGCGATGAGTTCGGCGACGCGGTGCGCGAGCAGGAGGCGTTCTACCAGCAAAACGGCATCCACTCCGTGCCGGCAGTCATCATCAACGGCCGCCATCTCATCCAGGGTGGCCAGCCGGTGGAGGTGTTCGAACAGGCGCTGCGCAAAATCGCCGCACAGGGCTGACGCGCACGCGTTTGCCCGGCGGCCTCGGTGGCTGGTGCTGCTGCTGGCTTTGCGATGTGCGGCTGCGAGCGGCTGCGAGCGGCTGCCGTGGGGCCTGCAACGGCCGTGGGCCTGCAGTGCGCTGAGGCGCCCTGCAGACCTCGGGGTGCCGCTATTTCTTCACCGGAATCGGCATGGCCCGGTCCACCGGCACCGCCGTCACGCTGTTTTGCGGCGAGCCTTCGATGAGCTTGTCGGAATACGTGAGATACACCAGCGTATTGCGCGGCGCGTCCACCATGCGAACGATGCGCAGGCGCTTGAAGAGCAGCGACATGCGCTCGGTGAACACTTCCTCCTGCGGCTTCACGCTGGCCTTGGGGAAGCTGATCGGCCCCACCTGGCGGCAGGCGATCGACGCCTCGGCCTTGTCCTCGGCCAAGCCCAGCGTGCCCTTGATGCCGCCCACGCGGGCGCGCGAGACGTAGCAGGTCACGCCCTGCACGGCGGGGTCGTCATAGGCCTCCACGATGATGTCGTGGTCGCGCCCGATGAACTTGAACGCGGTGTCCACCGTGCCGATGGTGTCGGCGGCGTGGGCAGCGGCGCCTGTCAGCGCCAACAGGCCGGCGGCCAGGGCCGTGCGCCACGGCGCATGCTGCAGCGGGCCGGGCCATGACGAGGCGCGGGCTGGCGGGAGGGGTTGCTGGCGGGGCATGGCGGCGGCTTTCATCTTGCGAGGTCGATGCTCAGGCCTGGATCTCGCCGGCCTGGTGGCGGCGCAGGTGCTCAAGCGCTTGCTCGACCTGGTCGATCAGCACCAGGCACAGGTCGCCGGGCGCCAGCCGCGCAAGCGCGGTGTCGATGGCCAGGAACTCGCCCGTGATCTCCTGCACGTGCGTGGTGCGCGTGGCGCCCTTCAGGCCCTCGCGCAGCAAGGCGATCACCTCGCCGTCGGCGCGCCCGCGCTGGGCGGCGTCCTGGTAGAGCAGCACGTCGTCGAAGGCCGAGCCCAGGATGACGGTCTGGTCGCGGATGTCTTCGTCGCGGCGGTCGCCCGCGCCGCTGATGACCACGCTGCGGCGCTTGGCGGGCATGGCCTGCGTGGCCTGCACCAGCGCGCGCATGGCATCCGGGTTGTGGCCGTAGTCGGCGATCACGGTCGCGCCGCGGATATCCATCACGTTGAAGCGGCCCGGGGCGTTGTCGCTGTCGTTCACAAAGCCGGCCAGGCCGCGCCGGATGGTGTCCCACGGCAGGCCTGTGCCCCATGCGGCGCCGATGGCCGCCATGGCGTTCTCCACCTGAAAGCCGATGGTGCCGCCGCGCGTGAGCGGGATGTCGCGCAGCGCGATCTGTTCGCGCCAGGAGTCTTCGGCGGCGACGATGTGGTCGCCGTCCACGTACACCACGCGCTGGCCCTGCGCGCGGTGCGTGGCCATCACGGGGTGGTGCCGGTCCAGTGCGAAGAAGATCACCTTGCCCGGGCTGCTGGCGGACATGGCGGCAACGTGTGGGTCGGCGGCGTTCAGCACGGCGTAGCCGTCCGGCGCCACGTTCTGCACGATCACGCGCTTGAGCACGGCCACGTCCTGCACGGTGTGCACGAAGTTCAGGCCCAGGTGGTCGCCTTCGCCCACGTTGGTGACCACGGCCACCTGGCAGCGGTCAAAGCCCAGTCCCTCGCGCAGCAGGCCGCCGCGCGCGCATTCCAGCACGGCGGCATCGGTTTCGGGGTGCGCCAGCGCGTTGCGTGCGCTGCGCGGGCCCGAGCAGTCGCCGCTGTCGATCTGGCGGCCGTTCACGTACACGCCGTCGGTATTGGTCATGGCGGTGCGCCAGCCGTGTGCGGTGAACAGGTGCGCGATCAGGCGCGTGGTGGTGGTCTTGCCGTTGGTGCCGGTGACTGCGACGAGCGGCACGCGGCCGTTCTCGCCGGGCGAGAACAGCGCATCGATCATGGGCACGCCCACGTTGCGCGGCCGACCGAACGAGGGCGCCAGGTGCATGCGCAGGCCTGGGGCGGCGTTCACTTCGACGATGCCGCCGTTTTGTTCCTCCAGCGGATGCAGGATGCTCTCGCAGATCACGTCCACGCCGCAGATGTGCAGGCCGATGGTCTGCGCCGCCTCGATGGCGCGCGCGGCCACTTCGGGGTGCACGTCGTCCGTCACGTCGGTGGCGCT
>SEAY01000094.1 GCA_004144865.1 Comamonadaceae bacterium | reverse complement strand
CAGGACCCGGCCCGCGCGGAACAGCGCCGCGCCCGCATGCAGGAACGCATGGCCAAGCGCCTGGGCGAGCTGAAGGCCCAGCTGCGGATCACCCCGGCCCAGGAAGGCGCGTGGACCGCGCCGGCGGCGAGGAGGGTGCGGTGCAGCTTCTTCATTGCGGGAGTCCTTCGGTTGACAAGGGCCACCGGTGCGGCCCGATGCATGGCAGTCTGCGCGCCCCATGCAAAGCGTCATTGGCGCTGAGGTAGCGGCCGTGTAAAGACAGGGCTCTACACGCTGGGTCGATGCGGTCCTACGGCAAGCGTCCGCCCGGGGCGACGGTGCGCACGGACGGGCAGGCGCACAGTGACTTCAACGCTTTCGAAGGAGGTCACCATGAGGTACCAGGCTTTCGTGCGAGCGGCAGCCACGGTGCTGTCGACCGCCTTCCTCGCCGCCGGCGCGGTCCACGCCCAGGACGACGCCAAGCGGCCCGAACCCGTGACCATGACGGACACCGCGCCCTTGCCGGCGCACGACCGCCAGAGCACCGGCGCCGTGATCCTGATGAACGAGCCCGTGCTGGCGCAACGCGAGGCGATGCTCGCGGCCCAGGAACGCAGCGCCGTCGACACCCGCACCATGGGCGCGGGGCCGGCCAAGCTGCTGCGGGAGGTGTTCACGAAGGAACAGCTCGAGCAGCAACGGGCGCTGGGCGCGGCGGAGCGGATGCGGACGACGCCGAATTAAGGTCTGTCATTGCGGGCTCGACCCGCAATCCATGCGGGGCCTCCGCGCGCACCGTCGTTGGATCCCGGGTCAAGCCCGGGATGACAGCGCGGGGCGGGGGGATGGCGTCTTGTCCCCTCTTGCCCCCGCCAAGTCCTCCAGGATCGGGCAATCCGGCCGCTCGTCGCCGTGGCAGCAGTGGATGAGGTGCCGCAGGGTGTGCTGCATCTCCTGCATCGCCGCGATGCGGTGCGCGAGGTCGTCGGCGTGCTTCTGCGCGATGCGTCGCACGTTGGCACTGGCGCGGCGCCGGTTCTGCCACAGCCCGACCAGTTCGCCGATTTCCTCCATCGAGAAACCCAGGTCGCGCCCGCGCTTGATGAAGCGCAGCGTATGCACGTCCCCCTCGGTGTACTGGCGATAGCCGCTGTCGGTGCGCGCCACCCGGGGCAGTAGCCCCAGGGCCTCGTAGTGGCGGACCATCTTGGCCGACACGCCGGACAGCCGCGCGGCATCGCCGACATTGACCGGCCAGGCCACCGGGGGCACGGGCTGCTTCACGCGCCGACCTTGTAGCCTTCTTCCTCGATCGCGCGGGCGAGGGCGCCGCGGTCCTGCTGCGACTGCACCTCGACCTTGCCGCTGGCGAGGTCCACTTTCACCTCGGCCTGCGGATCGACCGACTTCACGGCCTGGGTGACGGCGCCCACGCAATGGCCGCAGCTCATGCCTTGCACCTGGAAGGTCTGGTTCATGGAAGGTTTTCCTTTCGATGGGATGGGATGACGGACGCAGCTTGAACCTTGCCACCATGGTAAGGTCAATCCGGACGCCCGATTGGCCCTGGTGCGCGTGCGGTTGATCTGCCTCAAGCCTTGACCTTGACACCATGGCAAGGTCGAACATTGCTGCCATGGACACTGCCACCACCCTCCCTCCCCCCGCGACGCTCGACCTGGGCGTCGGCGGGATGACCTGCGCCTCCTGCGTGAGCCGCGTCGAGCGTGCCTTGAAGAAGGTGCCCGGCGTGTCCGACGCCACCGTGAACCTGGCCACCGAATCGGCCCGGGTGACCTTTGCGCCCTCGGAGCAGATGGAAGCGCAGATCCGGCGCGCGGTGCGCAATGCGGGCTACGAGCCGCGCGCGGTGGAGGAGCTGGCGGCGGAGTCCGCCTCGCCCTGGACCGGTTTCGCGCCGGTGGCGATCGGCATGCTGCTCTCGCTGCCGCTGGTGGTGCCCATGGTCGGCGACCTGTTCGGGCGCCACTGGATGCTGCCCGCGTGGATCCAGTTCCTGCTGGCCACCCCGGTGCAGTTCATCCTCGGTGCCCGCTTCTACCGTGCCGGCTGGCACGCGCTGAAGGCGGGCACCGGCAACATGGACCTGCTGGTGGCCATTGGCACCAGCGCCGGCTGGGGGCTGTCGATGTGGCTGTGGCTGGCGCAGGACGGCTCGCATCTCTACTTCGAGGCCTCCGCCGTGGTGATCACGCTGGTGCTGCTGGGCAAGTGGCTGGAGGCGCGGGCCAAGCACCAGACCACCACCGCCATCCGCGCCCTGCAGGCCCTGCGGCCGGACACCGCGCACGTGATCCTGCGCTCCGGCGGCGAAGCCGACCTGCCGCTGGCCGAGGTGATCGCGGGCGACCGCCTGGTGGTGCGCCCCGGCGAGCGCGTGCCGGCCGACGGCATCGTGGAACAGGGCGAGACGCATGTGGACGAATCGATGCTCACGGGCGAGCCGCTGCCGGTGGCGCGGCGGGTGGGCCAGCGCGTGACCGGCGGCAGCATCAACGGCGAGGGCCGCATCGTGGTGCAGGCCACGGCCGTCGGCAGCGAGAGCGTGCTGTCGCGGATCATCCGGCTGGTGGAGGACGCGCAGGCGGCCAAGGCCCCGATCCAGCGCATGGTGGACCAGGTCTCCGCCGTCTTCGTTCCTGTCGTGATCGGCATCGCGCTGGTCACGCTGGCGGGCTGGCTGTTCGCTGGCGCCGGCATCGAGGACGCGCTGATCCACGCCGTGGCCGTGCTGGTGATCGCCTGTCCCTGTGCGCTGGGACTCGCGACCCCCGCGGCCATCATGGCCGGGACCGGCGTCGCGGCACGCCAGGGCATCCTGGTCAAGGACGCGCAGGCGCTGGAGCTGGCGCACCGCGTGGACACGGTGGCCTTCGACAAGACCGGCACCCTGACGGTGGGCCAGCCGCGTCTCGTGGCCTTCGTGGCGGCGCCCGGCGTGGACGAGGCGCAGCAGCTTGCCGCGGCGGCCAGCCTGCAAAGCGGCAGCGAACATCCGCTCGCCCGCGCCGTCGTCGTGGCTGCGCGTGAACGCGGCGTGGAGGTGGTGGCGCCGGATGCGGTACGCGCCGTCGCCGGCCGCGGCACCGAAGGGGAGGTGGGCAACCGCAGCTACCTGATCGGCAGCCTGCGCTGGCTGGGCGAACTGGGCGTCCCGCTGGTCGGGCTGGACACGCACGTGCAGCGCCTGCAGGGCGAGGGCGCCACGCTGTCGGCGCTGGTGGAACGCGTCACCGACGGCCTGGCGCTGCGCGCATTGATGGCGTTCGCCGACGAGCCCAAGGAGGGCGCCGCCGAAGCCGTCGCGCGCCTGCGCAGCCTCGGCCTGCGCCTGGTGATGATCTCCGGCGACAACCGCTCCGCCGCGCTCGCCATGGCGCGCCGCCTGGGCCTGCAGCCGGAGGAAGTGCAGGCCGAAGTGCTGCCCGGGGACAAGGCCGCCAAGGTCGCAGCGCTCCGCGAGGGCGGCCACGTGGTGGCGATGGTGGGCGACGGCGTGAACGACGCGCCGGCGCTCGCCGCCGCCGACGTGGGCATCGCCATGGGCACCGGCACCGACGTGGCCATGCACGCGGCGGGCGTGACGCTGATGCGCGGCGACGTGGCGCTGGTGGCCGGCGCGCTGGAGATCTCGCGGCGCACCGTGCGCAAGATCCGCCAGAACCTGTTCTGGGCCTTCGCCTACAACGTGGCCGGCATCCCGCTCGCGGCGTTCGGCTTCCTGAGCCCGGTGGTGGCGGGCGCGGCGATGGCGCTTTCCAGCGTGAGCGTGCTCACGAACGCCCTGCTGCTGAAGCGCTGGCGCCTGCGGGCGGATTGATACAAGTCAAGGGCGGGGCGCAGGCCGCATGCGAACCTTTGCGGCAGGAGACATCGCCATGCCCAGACCCGCCCTTCAAGTGATCCGCGACGAACATGCCGCCGTGTCGGCCGTGCTGCGTTCCATGCTGCAGATGCTGGAGCGCGACCCCGACGAGCAGCCCGAGCGCTTCTTCGACGTGCTGCGCGCGATGCTGTTCTACATCGACGAATTCCCGGAGCGCCTGCACCACCCGAAGGAGTCGGACCTGCTGTTCCCCAAGGTCGCGCGCGTCGCGCCCGAACTGCTGCCGGTGATCCAGAGGCTGGAAGACGACCACATGCAGGGCGAGAACCGCGTGCGCGAACTGCAGCACTTGCTGCTCGCCTGGGAGTTGCTGGGCGACGGCCGCCGCGCGACCTTCGAGGAAGCGGCGCGCCGCTACGTGGAGTTCTACCTCACGCACATGCGCACCGAGGAGACGCAGCTGCTGCCCGTGGCGCAGCAGAAGCTGAGCGAGTCGGATTGGGCCCAGCTGAACACGGCCTTCCAGGCCCACCACGATCCGCTGGCAAGCGGGGAGAGGGACCCGGCCTACGACCGGCTCTTCACGCGCATCGTGATGCGGGCGCCGGCGCCGATCGGGGTGGGTCCGGCGTAGCCACCGTCATCCCCGCGCAGGCGGGGACCCAGGGCTTTCGAAGAGCGCGCGCTTGCGCGCGTTCTGGGCCCCCGCCTGCGCGGGGGTGACGGCTTGGTTCTCTTAGGGTGGGCACCTCCCGTGCCCACCGTCCCGGCTACAACGTGGGGTAGTCGGTATACCCCTTCGCCCCGCCACCATAGAACGTCGCCTTGTCCCACGCGTTCAGCGGCGCGCCGCGCTCGAGGCGTTCCACGAGGTCGGGGTTGGAGATGAACGCGCGGCCGAAGGCCACCAGGTCCGCGCCTTGGTCGAGCGCCTGCTGCGCCAGTTCCACGTCGTAGCTGTTGTTCACCATCCAGGCGCCGCGGCCGCCGGCCTCGCGCCAGGCGCGGTGCAGCGCCTTGTAGTCGAAGGGGCGGCCTTCCACTTCGCGCGGACCCCCCGTGGCGCCCTCGATCACGTGCAGCCAGGCGAGCTGCAGCGGCGCGAGCTGTCGCACCACGTAGTCGAACAGGGCCTGCGGGTCGTCGTCCATGATGTCGTTCGCCGGCGTGACGGGCGACAGGCGCAGGCCCACGCGTTGCGCGCCCACTTCCTCCGCCACCTCGCGCATCACTTCCAGCAGCAGGCGCGCCCGGTTCGCCATGGAGCCGCCGTAGTCGTCGTCGCGGCGGTTGGCGCCGGTCTTGAGGAACTGGTCCAGCAGGTAGCCGTTGGCCCCGTGCACCTCCACCGCGTCGAAGCCCGCGCTGATCGCGTTGCGCGCCGCATGGCGGAAGTCGCGCACGATGCCGGGCAGTTCTTCCGCGGCCAGCGCGCGCGGCTCGGAGGTGGGGACGAAGCCGCCTACGCCGCCCTGGATCAGGTAGGTCTTGGTCTTCGCCGTGATCGCCGAAGGCGCCACCGGCTTCTGGTGGCCGGGCTGCAGTTCCACGTGCGACACGCGGCCCACGTGCCACAGCTGGCAGGCGATGCGGCCGCCGCGCGCGTGCACGGCCTGCGTCACCTTCTTCCAGCCATCGAGCTGCTCGGTGCCGTACAGGCCCGGAACGTCGGCGTAGCCCTGGCCCTGTTGCGTGATGGCCGTCGCTTCGGTGATCAGCAGCCCGGCGGAGGCGCGCTGCGCGTAGTACTGCGCCATGAGGTCCGTGGGAATGGCGTCCGGCGCGCGGTTGCGCGTGAGCGGCGCCATCACGATGCGATTGGGCAGCTGCAGCTGCCCGACCTGCACGGGCTCGAACAGGGACTTCACTTCGCCAGGCCTTCCGCCTTCAGCGCTTCCTGCACCGCCGGCCGCGCCTCCACGCGCGCATGGTGGGCGGTGAGGTTGGACAGGCCGGAGATGTCGATCGCCATCGGCTTGGTCCAGCGCGTCACGGTGTACAGGTAGGCGTCGGCCACGCTGAAGTGCTCGCCCATCAGGTAGTCCTTGCCGGCGAGTTCCTTGTCGACGAAGGCCAGGCGCGAAAGCAGCTTCTCGCGGTAGATCTTCTTGGCCTCCTCCGGCATGTTCGGCCAGAACAGGGGCGAGAAACTCTTGTGGATCTCGGTGCCGATGAAGGTGAGCCATTCCTGCAGCCGGTAACGCGGCAGGGTGCCGTTGGCGGGCGCCAGGTTCTTGCTGGGCGCCTGGTCGGCGACGTACTGCACGATCGCGGGGCCTTCGCGCAACCGGGTGCCGTCGTCCAGCTCCAGCAGCGGCACGTAGCCGAGCGGGTTGATGGTGTAGTAGTCCGTTCCGTCCTGCAGCTTGTGCGTCTTGGTGGGCGCCAGCATCGGCGTGAAGGCCAGGCCGGCTTCGCGCAGGACGATGTGGGGCGAAAGCGAGCAGGCGCCCGGCGAGTAGTACAGCTTCATGTTTCTTTCCTTGCAGGAACGTTGTTCGGGGTAGACAGAATCCATGCTAGCCAAAGCGCGGAGGCCGTGCTGGCTTGGGGCTGCTGTCGCGCTTCGCCACAATGGGCGCATGGCAAAGTTGTTGAAATGGATCGCGGTCGCGATCGCTGCGTTCGTGCTTCTGTTCGTGGGGGTCGCGCTGGCCCTGCAATACTGGCTGCGCACGGATGATTTCCGTACGCGCGTGGAACGCGAGGCGTCGGCCGCCATCGGCGCCCCGCTGAAGCTCGGCAAGCTGTCGATCGACCTGTGGCCGCTGCCCGCCGTGGCGGCGGAGGACGTGCAGGTGCGCACCCGGCCCGCGATCTCCGTCGGCCGGGTGGAGGCGCGGCCCGTGTGGGCCGGCTTGCTGTCCGGGCGCCTGGAGATCTCCACGCTGATCGTGCGCAAGGCCGTGCTGCCGCAGACCGGCATCGCGGCGCTGGGCGCGGCCATGCAGAAGAAGGCGAAGGGCGTCGCGAAGCCGGCCCGCAGCAGCAGCGCCGAACCCGGCACGCCCATGGTCCTGCCGCAGCGCGCCATTCTGGACGACATCACCTGGATCGACGAGAAGGGCCAGCGCATCACCATCGATGCAGACGCAGCGCTGGGCGACGACGGCCTGCTGGACAAGGCGGAATTCAAGGTGGTGCAGGGCCGCTTTGCTGGCACGAACGGCACGGTCCGCCGCGAGTCGGACCACTGGCCGGTGCGCGTGAACATCGGCGGCGGCCGCATCGCGGGCAAGGTGCAGCTGCAGCCCGGCAAGTCGGGCGGACAGGTGCTCTCGGGCCAGCTCAAGACCGAAGGCGTGGAAGTGGCGGCGCTCACCGCGCCGAGCAAGCCGCTCACCGGCAAGCTGGAGGCGAGCACCACGCTGCGCTCCGACTTCCGCGAGCCGGGACAGCTGGTGGACATGCTCGGCACGCAGACCCGCTTCACGGTGCGCGACGCCGTGGTGCAGGGCATCGACCTGCAGAAGGCCGTGCAGACGGTGGGCCTCAGCCGCGGCGGCATGACGCGCCTGGAGACGCTGGCGGGCCAGGTGGTCACGCGCGGCAAGCAGGTGGACCTGACCAACCTGGTGGCCACCTCGGGCAAGCTCGCCGCCAACGGCAACGTCTCGATTTCTCCGGCCCAGGCGCTCAGCGGCCGCGTCAACGTGGACCTCGACACCCGCAAGGGCGCGGTCGGCGTGCCCCTGGTGGTGGGCGGGACGCTGGACGATCCCAGCGTGATGCTCACGCGCGGCGCGATGGTGGGCGCCGCCGTCGGCACGCTGGTGATGCCGGGCGCGGGCACCGCGGCGGGCGCGACCACTGGCGACAGGATCGGCGAGAGCCTGCGCGGCCTGTTCGGCGGCGGCAAATAGCAGCGCGGCCGCTGCGCGAGCAGCGTCCTACAGGGCTCAGCGGCGGCGGACGATGCCGCTGCCACGGCTGGGTTGGCTAGCATGGGTGCCACTGCATAGCCGGAGCACCGTATGCACCTGTCGACGGTCGAAACGGTCCTCGAGTACCAGATCCGATCGCCCACCCACCTCTGCTTCAACATCGAGGCAGCCCACTGGCCGACGCAGAAGATCGTGAGCGAAGTGCTCACCATCTCCTCGGGCGTCGCCCCGCACAGCTACGCCGATCCGCGCAGCGGCAACCGCTTCCTGCGCTTCGACGCGCAGCCGGGGCCCTTGCGCGTGGACTACAAGGCCGAAGTGGAAGTGCACACGCCGGTGGCGGAGTCCTCGCTGCGCGAGACGCCCGTGGCGCAGGTGCCCGACGACATCTTTCCCTACCTGCTGGCCACGCGCTACTGCGAGTCCGACGTGCTGTGCCCCGAGGTGCTGCGCCTGTTCGGCAGCATGGCTCCCGGCTTCGCGCGGGTGCGTGCGATCGAGGAGTGGATCCGCCGCGAGATCCGCTACACGCCGGGCAGCACCGATTCCAACACCACGGCGCAACAGGTGTTCGCGCAGCGCGCCGGCGTGTGCCGGGACTTCGCGCACCTGGGCATCACTTTCTGCCGTGCGTTGAACATCCCGGCGCGCATCGTGGTGGGCTACGTGTGGTTCGACGAGCCGCCGCAGGACTTCCACGCCGTGTTCGAGGCGTGGCTGGACGGGCAGTGGGTGCTGTTCGATCCCACCGGCATGGCGCCGGTGGACCGGCTGGTGCGCATAGGAACCGGCCGCGATGCCAAGGACGTGGCCTTCGCGACGATGTTCGGCCAGATCGCGATGACGAGCAAGCAGGTGATGGTGCTGGAGCACGATCCGCGGCCGCGGCATGCGGCTCCGGTGGCGGCGCCGGCGCTGGCGCGGGAGGTTGTGGCGGGGTGAGGGTGCGCGGGGGCGGCGGGGTTCGGGCTGCGCCGCTCACCCCGACCTACGGAAGCACCCGGACACTCCGTTGTAGGTCGGGGTGAGCCCGAAGGCGAACCCCGACGCCGCTCAGGTCCTGTACGACGGATCCACCTTGTCCAGCTTGCGCAGCAACGCCGGCCAGGCGATGTTCGCGCCTTGTCCCGCCGTCACGGTCTTCAGCACTTGCGCCATGCCTTCCATGATTTTCGGGTTCACGAACACCAGTTCGCCCCCGGCCTGCGCGTCGATCTGGATGCGGCAGGTGTTCTCGAAGGTGTACATGGAAAGGAACGCGTCGGGCACGGTCCGGCCGATGGTCAGCAGGCCGTGGTTGCGCAGCATCAGGAAGTTGCGGTCGCCCAGGTCCTGTTGCAGGCGCGGCTTCTCGTCGTCGCGCAGCGCCACGCCTTCGTACTCGTGGTACGCCAGCGAGGCCAGCACGAAGGTGCTCTGCTGCGAGATCGGCAGCACGCCGCAGCGCTGCGCGCTCACCGCCACGCCCGCGCGGCTGTGCGTGTGCAGCACGCAGCCGGCGTCCTCGCGCACTTGGTGGATGCAGCTGTGGATGGTGAAGCCGGCCGGGTTGACCGGAAAGGGCGACTCGATCAGCTTGCGGCACTCCTGGTCCACCTTCACCAGCGACGAGGCCGTGATCTCGTCGAACATCAGCCCGTAGGGATTGATCAGGAAGTGGTGCTCGGGCCCGGGGACGCGTGCGCTGATGTGCGTGAACACCAGATCGCTCCAGCCGTACAGCGCCACCAGGCGGTAGCACGCGGCGAGATCCACGCGCAGCTGCCACTCCTCGGCGCTGACCACTTCGCGCAGCGATGCGATGTTCATGGGGTGTCTCCTTCAAGGGGCGTCGACGGGCATTCTTCGCCCGCAGCTTGACGCTGCACTGTCAGCATTTGGACAATCGCGGGCAAGTCCCTCTCCTGTCCCGCCCGTGTCACCTTCCTCCACCGCCGAGTTGCTGCAGCACATGGAGGCGAACCCCTGGTTCGCCGGCCTGCCGCCCGCGGACAGGCGCGCGCTGGTGGCCGGCAGCGAGCGCCTGCGCCTGGCGCCCGGCGAGATGCTGTTCCGCCAGGGCGATGCCGCGCCCGCGGGCGGCCACGCGTTCTTCGGCGTGATCCGCGGCGGCATCAAGGCCTCCAGCCTGCGCGAGGACGGCAAGGAGGCGATCCTGGTGGTGCTGGAGGCGGGCAACTGGTTCGGCGAGATCTCGCTGATCGACCGGCAGCCGCGCACGCACGACGCGACGGCCGTCACGGAGGCGGAGCTGCTGGCGCTGCCCCGCGACGCGTTCGACCGCATGATGAAGCGGCCCGCATTCGCGCTGGCCGTGTGCCGCATGCTTGCCGCCCGCGTGCGTTCGCTCTACGGGATGGTGGAGGACGCGACGCTGCGCTCCACACGCGCCCGCGTCGCGCGGCGCCTGCTGCTGCTGGCGCGCGGCGATGCCACCCAGGCACGCGAGCCGCGCCCGGTGGTGCCGGTGTCGCAGGAGGCCCTGGCAATGATGCTGGGCGTGTCGCGGCAGACGCTCAGCAAGGAGCTGCAGGGGCTGGCGCAGGCGGGGGCGATCGTGCTGGGGTATGGGCGGATCGAGATCGCGTCGTTGGGGAAGCTGGAGGCGATGAAGTAGCTCTTCGTCATTCCCGCGCAGGCGGGAATCCAGGGCGTTGCAGAGGCGCGGGGTGCGCGCAGCCGGGATGCGGAAGCCCTGGGTCCCCGCCTCCGCGGGGATGACGGTCAGCTGCCCCGGAACTCGCTCGGGCTCTTGCCCGTATGCCCGCGGAACACACGCGAGAAGTGCGAGGGGTTGCCGAAGCCCCACGACATCGCGATGTCCGTGATCGGCCGCGCGTGCGGGCCCTGCTGCTGCAGGTCGCGGACGCAAGCCTGCAGGCGCAGGCGCTGGATGTAGGCCGCGATGGTCTCGCCCTCGCCGGCGAAGGCGTTGTACAGGTGGCGGCGGCTGCAATTGAGGCCGCGCGCTATCGCGTCCACCGACAGCGCCGGGTCGCGCAGGTTCTGCTGCACGTACTGGCGGATCCGATCGCGCAAGGCCTCGCGCTGGCTCACGCCGGTCTCCTGCCCCGCCAGCTCCATCAGCGAGAGCTTCACCAGCTGCTTGATCAATTCGCCGGCGCCCTGGGCCGCCGCCTCGCTCATGTTGGGCAGCTCCAGGTAGGTGTTGCGCATGGTCTCCAGCGCCACGCGCGAGATGCCGTTGGCGCCGAGGCGACGCGCCATCACGCCCTCGAAGCGCTGGCCGCGTTCGGCCACGTCGTCCTTGGGCACCATCACGATCAGGTGGTCGACGCGCTCGGGGTTGCCCACCTGGTAGGTGCCCGTGGTGTCGTAGATCACCCAGGCGCCGTCGCGCGCGCAGGCCTCGCGGCCTTGCTGCTGCACCATCGCACTTCCTTGCCAGGGTGCGACGATCTTCAGGTAAGGGACGTCGCTCGTGCGCACCATGGAGGCGGTGCGCAGCACGCGGTGGCGGTCGGCCTCCAGCCGCGTGAGGATCACGTCGCCGGCGTGCGACGACGCGATGTGGCCGTCGAAATCGGTGTCCCCGTACAGGTCGGACTGCAGGCCGCCGAAGTGCCGCGAGATCCATTCGCACCACTGCGGCGCCCGGTCGCGCGGGGCGACGGCGTCGGTGCTGAGCAGCTGGGAATCGGCCATGGCCGGGCCATTATGCGGCGGCCTCGGCAGCGGCCCTTGGGGCGTGACCCATTCCGGGAAAACCCTAGGCGGGCTTGCACGCGCGGAGTAATCCTTTTGCGCGCTGAGCAAAGCGCGCAGCACCGCCGCTTCGTACGATGCGCAGCGTCCGCAACCCCCACCAGAGGAGACACCCATGGTCCAGCGAATCACAGGCGCCAGCCGCCGCCAGTTCCTGCAGGGCGCCGCCGCCGTCGGCGCCGTGTCCATCGCCCCCAGCCTGATGGCGCAGTCCGCGCCGGTGCGCGTGGGCTATTCCATGTCCCGCACCGGTCCGTGGACCGGCGGCGCGCAGGTGAGCCAGGAGCCCAACTACCTGCTGTGGGCCGAACAGGTCAACGCCGCCGGCGGCCTGGACGTGAAGGGCGCCAAGCGCCAGATCCAGCTGATCTCCTCCGACGACCGCAGCGAGGTCGAAACGGTGATCCGCACGTATGAAAAGCTGATGGGCAGCGACAAGGTCGACCTGATCCTGCCGCCCTGGGGCTCCAACGCCAACTTCGCGCTCGCGCCGCTGGCCAACCGCTTCGGCTACCCGATGCTGGCGCCCACGGCCCTGTCGCGCAAGCTGATCGACATGAACCTGCCGTTCTTCTTCTCGCTGCTGCAGCAGCCGGACCGGATGATGGGCGCGCTGGTGGACATGCTGGTGGCCAACAACGTGAAGACGGTCGCGATCGTCTACATGGACGACCTGTTCGGCCTGGAGAACTTCGCCGCGCTGAACAACGCGCTGAAGAGAACCAGCATCCAGGTGGTGGAGCGCAAGAGCTACCCGCTGGGCGTGAAGGACCTGTCGCCGGTGCTGCGCGGCCTGAAGGAGCAGAACCCCGACGCCTTCATCGGCATCACGTATCCGCCCGACACCATCCTCGCTTCCAAGCAGTCCAAGGAAGTCGGCTTCAACCCGAAGTTTTTCTACGCTTCGGTCGGGACCGCGTTCCAGTTGTACAAGAACGTGATGACGCCCGCCGGCGCCGACGGCGTGCTGGGCATGGGCTCTTGGAACGCCAAGACCAGCCCGGGCGCGAAGGCCTACTTCGAGGCGCACACCAAGAAGTTCGGCGGCAAGGAGCCGGACCGCTGGGCGAGCGGCCACTGCTGGGCCGGGCTGGAGATCCTGACGGCGGGCGTGAAGAGCGTGGGCCTGGATCGCAAGGCGCTGCGCGACTACGTTGCGAAGACCACGCACAAGACGATCATCGGCGACGTGAAGTTCACGGGCAGCGAGAACACCGCCACGCCGGGGACCGTGGGCCAATGGCAGAACGGTGAATTCGAAGTGGTGTGGCCGGCGAGCCATGCGACGGCGAAGCTGAATCCGGCGAAGCCGGCGTGGAAGTAAGGAGGATCGTCATCCCCGCGAAGGCGGGGATCCAGGGCATCCACGGAGCTGCGCGACGCGCAGCCTTCGAACGCCCTGGATTCCCGCCTGCGCGGGAATGACGGAGCAAGCATGTCCCTAGGCGCCTGGACCGAACTCATCGCCTCCGGCCTCATCACCGGCGGCATCTACGCGCTCGTCGCGCTCGGCCTCAACCTGCAGTACGGCCTGATGCGCATCCTGAACATCGCCCACGGCGAGTTCCTGATGCTCGGCGCCTATCTCACGTGGATGATGCACGCCAGCTTCGGCGTCTCGCCGCTGCTGATGATCCCGCTGTCCTTCATCGCGCTGATGCTGCTGGGCGTGGCCATCCACTGGCTGTGCTTCCGCCGCCTCACGCGCACCTCGCCCAACCTGGACATCTTCGAGGCGCGCAGCCTGATGGTGGCCTTCGGCCTGATGTTCCTGGTGCAGAACCTCGTGTCCTGGGCCTGGGGCGGCGACCTGCGCGGCTACGACTACATGACCACGCCGGTGGCCTTCGGCGGCGCCCAGTTCGCCGGCAACAAGCTGCTGGTGTTCGCGCTGGCCCTGGTGTTCAGCGGCGCGCTCATCGTGCTGCTGCGCCAGACGCTCCTGGGCAAGGGCGTGCGCGCCCTGATGCAGTCGCCCACCGGCGCGCAGCTGGTGGGCATCAACACCCGCGTGCTGCATCCGCTGATGTTCGGCATCGGCATGGGCCTGTCGGGCATCGCCGGCGCGCTGCTGTCGATGGCGTACACGATCTCGCCATCGATGGGCGAGCCCTACACCGTCACGGCGCTGATCGTGACTCGCGGGCGGCCTGCTGCTGGGCGTGGTCGAGGCGGTCGGCATGCATTTCACCAATCCTTCCCTCAAGGCGCTGATGTCCTACGGCGTGTTCATCGCGGTGCTGCTGCTGCGGCCCGAGGGCCTGTTCGCCCGCAAGGGGCGCAAGGCATGATGTCCTCAAGGCAACTCCTGGTGCGCGATGTCCTGGTGCTGGTGGCTTTCGCCGGCTGGGCGATGGCACTGCCCTTCTGGGGCAGCGAGTTCGTCGTCTCCCTGGCGCTCACCTGCCTGATGTACGTGGCGCTGTCGACCAGCTGGTCGCTGTTCTGCGGCACCACGCGCTACCTGTCGCTGGCCACCTCCGCCTTCTTCGGCCTGGGCGCGTACACGTCGGCGATCCTGCTGGCGGACTTCGGCTGGATCCAGACGATTGCGCTTGGCGCGGTGATCTCGGCGGTGGTCGCGGCGGTGATGGGGGCGGCAGTGCTGCACCTGCGCGGCACCTACTTCGCGGTGCTCACCTTCGGCATGACGGAGCTGATCCGCCACGCCGTCACCTACTTCGAGAAGAGCGTGACCGGCACGGTCGGCCGCGTGCTCACCACCGTGCCCGAGCGCGACACGATCTACGTCACGGTCCTCGGCCTGGCCGTGCTGTCCGTCGCGGTCTCGATCGTGGTGCGGCGCACGCGCTTCGGCCTGGCGCTGGCCGGCATCGGCGGCGACGAGCAGCGCGCGCAGACGCTGGGCGTGAACACGCGCTGGGTGAAGCTCGCCGGCTTCGCGCTGACCGCCGCCTTCGCCGGTGCGATCGGCGCGGCGATGTCGGTGCGCTGGACCTACATCGACCCGCACACGGTGTTCAATCCCTTCATCGGCTTCCAGACCGTGCTGATCGCGCTGATCGGCGGCGCGCTCACGCTGTGGGGTCCGCTGATCGCCGCGATCGCCTTCAGCGTGCTGGCCGAGACGCTGCGGCTGGAAGCGCCGCAGGTCTACATGATGTCGCTGGGCCTGCTGCTGATCCTGTCGGTGCTGTTCCTGCCCGGCGGACTGGCCTCGCTGCGCTGGGAGACCTTCACCGGCTGGCGCGACGACGTGCGCGGCTGGTGGCGCGCGCTGCGCGAGGACTTGAGCGGAGCCAAGTCGCGCGAGAAGGCGAAGAAGCGCGCGCGGAGGATGCGCCATGTCTGAAGCGAAGACTCCGCTGCTGGAAGCGCGCGAGGTCACCATGCGCTTCGGCGGCCTGACCGCGGTCGACGCGGTGAGCGCCACGCTGCAGGCCGGTGAGCTGGTGGGCATCATCGGCCCCAACGGCGCGGGCAAGACGACGTTCTTCAATGCGATCTCCGGAGTCCTGGTGCCCACCGCCGGCAAGCTGCTGGTGAACGGCGTCGAGCTCACCGGCAAGGGGCCGCACCAGTTCGCCCGGCACGGGCTGGCGCGCACGTTCCAGACGCCGCGCGTGTTCGCCGACATGACGGTGGCGGCCAACATCGAGTTCGGCCTCAAGTTCGCGGGTCGCCGTCCGCGCAAGTACTGGCTGTGGGGCGAGGAAGCCTCCGTGCCGTGGGCGCTGCGTGACGCGCAACGCATCCTGGAGCTGATAGACCTGGCGCCGCAGGCGGAGCTGCCGGCCGGCGCCATCACGCCTTCGCAGCAGCGCCTGCTGGAGATCGGCATGGCGCTCGCCACCCGGCCGCGCCTGCTGCTGCTCGACGAAGTCGCGGCGGGACTCACCGAAGCCGAGATCGAGGAGATGGCGCGCCTCATTCGCCGCCTGCGCGACGAGCTGGACCTCACCGTGGTGTGGATCGAGCACGCCGTGCGCACGCTGCTGCGCCACGTGGAGCGCGTGATCGTGCTGCACCAGGGACGCAAGATCGCCGACGGCACGCCTGCCGAAGTGGTGCGCGACCCCGAAGTGATCGAGGCTTACCTGGGCGACGAGATGGTGGAAGAGGGCGAGGTGATCGCATGATGTACTGGAGCGACCGTCCGTTCTCGCTGGGCGCGGGCGAAAAGCGCGCGCACCTGAAGGTGCAGGGCCTGTCCGCGGGCTATGGCGCCTTCCTCGTATTGCGCGACCTGGGCTTTGAAGTGAAGCCGGGCCTGACCGTGATCCTCGGTCCCAACGGCGCGGGCAAGACCACGCTGCTGCGCGCCCTGACCGGCCTGATCCCGCGCCAGGGCGACGTGCTGCTCGATGGCGAGGACCTGCCCGAGCGGACCGACGAGATCGTGCGTGCTGGCGTGGCGCTGGTGGCGGAAGGCCGCCAGCTGTTCCCGCAGATGACCGTGACCGAGAACCTCGAGCTCGGTGCGTGGCTGGCGCCCAAGGCCGAACGCGCGCATCGCCTCGAACAGGTCCTGAACGATTTTCCCAAGCTGCGCGAACGCGCGCGCCAGCTCGCCGGCACCATGAGCGGCGGCGAGCAGCAGATGGTGGCGGTGGCGCGCGCGATGATGAGCGCGCCGCGCCTGCTGATGCTGGACGAGCCGTCGCTGGGCCTGGCCCCGCGCATGGTGGACGAGCTGCTTGCCATCGCGCGTCGCATCGCCGACCACGGCACCACCGTGCTGATGGTGGAGCAGAACGTGAAGAAGGCGCTGGCCGTGGCCGACCGGGGCTACGTGCTGGAACGCGGCGCGCTGGTGGCCAGCGGGCCCGCGAAACTGCTCGCGCGCTCCAGCGTCGTGCGCGAAGCCTATCTCGGCGCCGGCAGCGAACCGGTGCCGCAGCCGGCCCGGCCCACCGTGCGGCCGGAGCCCACGCCGCGTCCGCAACGAACCCCCGCCCAGGCGAGCGCCGCCTGAGCATCCCTCCCAGGAGTCACCCATGTCCGACCTCTCGATGTTGATCAACGGCCTGAAAGTCACGGCCGAAAAGGGCGCCACGTTCGAGCGCCGCAACCCCCTCGACGGCTCCGTCGCCACGCGCGCCCCGGCCGCGTCGCCCGCCGACGCGCTGATGGCGGTGGAGTCCGCCGCCGAAGCCTTCAAGACCTGGAGCGAGACGGGGCCCAGCGAGCGCCGCGCGCTGCTGCTGAAGGCGGCCGACAAGCTCGAGGCCAAGCTGCCGCAATTCGTGCAGGCGATGGCCGAGGAGACGGGCGCCACCGGCATGTGGGCCGGCTTCAACGTCATGCTCGCGGGCGGCATGCTGCGCGAGGCGGCGTCGCTCACCACGCAGGTGACCGGCGAAGTGATCCCCTCCGACATCCCGGGCTCGCTCTCGATGGGCGTGCGCCAGCCCGCCGGCGTGGTGCTGGGCATCGCGCCCTGGAACGCGCCCATCATCCTGGGCGTGCGCGCCGTCGCCACGCCGCTCGCCTGCGGCAACACGGTGATCCTGAAGGGCAGCGAGAACTGCCCGCGCACGCACCAGTTGATCGCCGAGTCCTTCGTCGAAGCCGGCTTCCCGGCGGGCGTGGTCAACTACATCACCAATGCGCCCCACGAGGCCGGCACGGTGGTGGAGGCGATCGTGTCGCACCCGGCGGTGCGCCGCGTGAACTTCACCGGCTCCACCCGCGTGGGCAAGCTGATCGCGCAGACCTGCGCCAAGTACCTCAAGCCCGCCGTGCTGGAGCTCGGTGGCAAGGCGCCGCTGGTGATCCTCGACGATGCGGACATCGACGACGCGGTGAATGCCGCCGCTTTCGGCTGCTTCGCCAACAGCGGCCAGATCTGCATGTCGACCGAGCGCATCATCGTCGACGAGAAGATCGCCGACGAGTTCGTGCGCAAGTTCGGCGCCAAGGCGAAGTCGCTGCCGGTGGGCGATCCGCGCAAGCCGGATCCGGTGGTGCTGGGCAGCGTGATCGGCATGCCGACGGTGGAGCACTGCAACGCACTGCTGGAAGACGCGCTGGCCAAGGGCGCCAAGCTGGTGTGCGGCGGCAAGGCCGACAGCACGCTCATGCCCGCGACGGTGCTGGACCACGTGACGCCCGCGATGCGCATCTACCACGAGGAGAGCTTCGGCCCCGTGAAGGGCATCGTGCGCGTCAAGGGCGTGGAAGAGGCGATCGCCTGCGCCAACGACAACGAGTACGGCCTGTCCTCCGCGGTGTTCGGCAAGGACATCGCGCGGGCCTTCAACGTCGCGCGCAAGATCGATTCCGGCATCTGCCACGTGAACGCGCCCACGGTGCACGACGAGGCGCAGATGCCTTTCGGCGGCGTGAAGGGCTCGGGCATGGGCCGGTTCGGCGGCCGTGCGGGCATCGCGGAGTTCACGGAGCTGCGCTGGATCACGGTGCAGACGACGCCGCGGCACTATCCGTTCTGAGGTGGTGGGCACCCAAGGTGCCCACCCTACGGGCCGTTTGTAGGGTGGGCAGCTTGCTGCCCACCGGCTGCCCACCAAACGTCAGGCTCTTCCGACGCTTCAATGTCCGTCGGTCCTGCGCCGTGGTCCCGCCTGCCATGGGAACCTGAGCCGCACTCAGCAAAGGGGAACACCATGGCCGCCAGCAAGCAGGTGATTGGCAAGCAAGCCGGACCGCGGGCCGATGCGGCCGGTGACGCCCAGGTGGCGGGCGATCCGGTGGAGCGCCGCGACCACGAACAGACCGAGCAGGAGAACTCCGCACCGACGGTCGGAAAGACCGGCGGACGGGGCGCGCGTGCCGAACGTCCGTCCGAAGGCGGCAGCGACAGGAAGGCGAAGACGGCGCCGGTGGAAACCACCCGAGTGGCGAAACCTCCGGCCGAGACGCCGAAAGCCGGCGGCCTCAGCCGCCCGAATGCGGGAGCTTGGCGGCCGGCGAGGTAAGCCGCTCCAGCCGGCCCAGCCATTGGAGCGCCTGAGCGGCCGAGCTGCCGCACATGTCGACGCCAGGCTGCAGGCCACCGCAAAAGGCCGGCCTTTGCGCGGACCCGAACAGGCGGCAGCGGTTGTCTTCGTCCAGCTGGACGCAGCGCACGCCGGCTGGCTTGCCGTGCGGCATCCCGGGGATCGGCGAAGTGATCGAAGGGGCGATGCAGCAGGCACCGCAGTTCGGGCGACAGTCCACGCTTACTTCTCGTCGCCGGCGTGGAGACGGTCCGCTGCCCAGAGCACTTGCTCGACCACCGCGTCCGCTCGCGCGCGATCCGCCTCGCTCTTCAATAGACCGGCTGCGTCGAACGCGTCGCCCGCCCGGCCCAACGCATAAGTGAGCGGGGCGACCCAGCAATGCAGGTTGAAGAGCAGGGGCACCAGGTGGCTCTGCGAGCGCAAGCCGCCGAGGGCGCCGGGCGATGCGCTGAGCACGCCCACCACCTTGCCGCGGCTGAAGCGCATGTCATCGCTCCAGACGGGATCGCCCTTCACCGGGCTGGACAGCCAGTCGAGCGTGTTCTTCAGCAGGGCGGGGTAGCTGGCGTTGTACTCGGGCGTGCAGATGATCCAGGCCGGGTGCTCGTGGAAAAGCTGCTTGAGCTTCATGACATCGGCGGGCGTTCCTCGAGCTTCCAGGTCCGCGTCGTACATGGGTATGTCGTAGTCGCCCAGTTCCAGGTGCGTGACCTCCGCGCCGCGGGCGCGCGCGAGGCCCGCGACCTCCCGTGCGAGCTTGCGGTTGTGGGAGGCGTTGCGGGTGCTGCCGGCGAACACGAGGACTTTCATGGGCGCATTGCATCACAGCGGGCAGCTTCCGGCCCGCGCCGCTAAAATCACCCCCTTC
>SEAY01000093.1 GCA_004144865.1 Comamonadaceae bacterium | reverse complement strand
CTGTTCGCCGGCCCGGCCAACATCCAGTCGGACAACACCTTCACGCAGAACGCCCACAACAGCAACACGGCAACCAACGTCGACGCGTTCCTGCTGCTCGGTCGCCTGGGCGGCCTGGTTCCCGCGTGATCTCCACCCCACCTCACCCGACCCCCAACCTTTTCCAAGCGAGAACCGACATGACCACCCTCCACATCAGCGACCTGTCCACCGCCCAGGAACTCGACGCCAAGTCCATGGCCGACGTGCGCGGCGGCGCCAGCGACCAGGCCATCGGCACCAGCCAGACGAACGCCCAGGGCATGGTGGCCGCGGCGAACGTCGGCAACGGCTCCGTGTTCTTCGGCCCGGCGATCATCCAGTCGGACAACACCTTCACGCAGGACGCTTCCAACACGAACACGGCCACCAACGTCGACGCGTTCCTGTTCGGTCGCCTGGGCGGCCTGCTGCGCGCCTGATCGCCACCGCACCTCACCCCATCCTCCACCTTCAAGCGAGAACTGACATGACCACCCTCCACATCAGCGACCTGTCCCACAGCGAGGAACTCGACGGCGAGGCCATGGCGGCCGTGCGCGGCGGCGCCGACGACCAGGCCATCGGCACCAGCCAGACCAACCTGCAGGGCATGCTGGCCGCCGCGAACGTCGGCAACGGCATGGTCGTCGGGGCCAACTCCCCGGTGATCATCCAGTCGGACAACACCTTCAGCCAGGACGCCGACAACAGCAACCATGCCTCCAACAAGAGCCTGCTGCTGGCTGCCCTGTTCGGCCGCTGAAAGGTGGATCTGGCGGCACCGACGCCGCCGGTCTTCCAGCGCTTCCCGCCAGGTGGGGGTCGACGCCGACCCCCACCTCGCCGCATCCCAGGCTTTGGAGACAGACACCATGAGCACCCTGACCATCACCGACCTGCCCATGAGCCGCGCCCTGGACTTCAAGGCCATGTCGTCCATCAAGGGCGCCGGCGGCGCGCCCTGGGTATTCGGCGCCTTTCGCGCCTTCCTGCCTGACAGCGCCCGGATCGCGCCCATCATCAACTTCTTCCAGACCAACTTCATCGCCGACCAGCTGAACGTCCAGATCCAGGACATCGACGTCGAGGCCAACGCCGCCAATGCGGTGATCAACGTCAATGCCGGCCAGAACGCGCTGAACTTCAACTTCGGCGCGCCGACCGTCTAGCCGGCGCGAGCATGGAAGCCTCTCCGTTTCGCTGGACATCGGGATCGTGTTCCCACGCAGGCCGGGTGCGCGAGGTCAACGAGGACGCATGCCTCGAGCAACCCGGGCGCGGACTCTGGGCCGTCGCCGACGGCATGGGAGGCCACTCGCTGGGTGAATTCGCCAGCCGGCTGGCCATCCGCTCCCTCGCCGACCTGCCGCCGCCGCGGGACCTGGAGCAATACGTCGCCTTGGCGCAGGAGCGGCTGCAGGCTGCGAACCGCCGCCTTCGCGACGAGGCGGCGCGACGCGACGTCCGACTCATAGGCACGACGATTGCGGCGCTGCTGGTCTCGCGGCGCGAATGCGCGTGCCTGTGGGCCGGCGACAGCCGCATCTACCTCTATCGCAATGGCCGGCTCCGCCAGCTGACGCGGGACCATAGCGTGGTCGAAGCACTGCGCACGCGGCGCGCCCGCAAGGCCGACGACACTCTTCACATGCCGCCCTCGAACGTGATCACGCGTGCGCTCGGCGCCGAGGACACGATAGCGATCGATTGCGAGACGATCGAAGTCCTCGACGGCGATGTGTTCCTGCTGTGCAGCGACGGCCTGAGCAACGAGGTCGCCGAAGCGGCCATCGAGCAGGCGCTGCTGCCCGGCAACTGCCCGCAGGCGTCGCAGGAGCTGGTCGAGCTCGCGCTGGAACATGGCGGCCGCGACAACATCACGGCCGTGGTCGCCCGGGCCGAAGACCTGTACAGCCCCGACCGGACCATGATCCACCCCGTGCTGTGAGTTCGATTCACGCCTCGCGGCGCGGGGCGGTGATCGGGTCCGGCCCCTGGCCGACGCGCTTCAGGTGGCGGCGCTCAACTGCTTCTGCACCAGCTCGTAGTACATCCCGCGGCGTTCCACGAGTTCCTCGTGCTTGCCCTGCTCGACGACCGCGCCTTCGTAGAGCACGAGGATCTTGTCGGCCCGCATGATGGTGCTCAGGCGGTGCGCGATGATGACGGCGGTGCGCCCCTTCAGGATGTCGCTCATGGCGGCGATGATGTTGCTCTCGGACTGCGTGTCGAGCGCCGAGGTCGCCTCGTCGAACACCAGCAGGCGCGGATCGTGGTACAGCGCCCGGGCGATGCACAGGCGCTGGATCTGCCCGCCGGACAGGCCCATGCCGCGCTCGCCCACGACCTGTTCGTAGCCCAGCGGCATCTTGCTGATGAAGGCGTGCGCATCGGCCTTCTTCGCGACCTCCTCGATGCGGCGGCGGTCGGGACTGGCGTCGCCGCTGGCGATGTTGTCGGCGATGGTCCCCGAGAAGAGCAGGTTGGTCTGCATCACGTAGCCGACCTGCGCCCGGTAGTACTCCTTGTCGATCACGTTCATGTCGTAGCCGTCCACCGTCAGCTTGCCTTCGGTGGGCGGGTAGAAGCCCACGAGCAGCTTGGCCAGCGTCGTCTTGCCCGACCCGCTGCGCCCCACGATGGCGATGAGCTCGCCGGGCTTGATGTCCAGGCTGATGTTCTCCAGCACGTAGGCGGTCTCGTCACCACCGTAGCGGAAGTAGACGCCGTCCAGGCGGATGTCGCCCTGGAGTTCCGGCAGCGCGACGCGCGAGGCCATGTCCTCGGGCTTCTGCTCGGGCTCGAGATCGAGCACGTCGCCCAGGCGCTCCATCGCGACCGCGGCGTCGTTGAGCATGCTCCACAGGCCGACCAGGCCCATCAGCGGTGCCAGCACGCTGCCCATCAGCGCGTTGAACGCGATGAGCTGGCCGATCGTGAGCTCGCGCGCCAGCACCAGGTTGGCGCCGGCCCACAGGATCGCCACCGTGGTCGCCGCATTCAGCAACTGCCCCGCGAGCCCGACACCGATGGAGAACGATTGCGAGCGGTAGGCCACTTCGAGCGCCTTGGCGTACTTCTTCTCCCACTTGAGGCGCACCGGACGCTCGATGCCCATCCCCTTGATGGTCTCCACCCCGCCGAGCGCTTCCATCAGGTAGGACTTCGCGTCCGTACCGGCCGTGAACGACTCGCGCGCAAAGGCCTTGACCTTCGGCGTCACGAGCACGGTCAAGGCCAGGATGGGAACGACGAACGCGATCAGCAGCAGCGTCAGCTTCACGTTGTAGAGGAACATGACCGTGAAGTAGATGAAGATCATCAGCAGGTTGAGCACGGTCGTGACTGTGGACTCCGTCAGGAAGGCGCGGATCGTCTGGTTCTCCTGGAACCGCGCGAAGATGTCGCCGGTCTTGCGCTTGGCGAAGAACGAGTACGGCAGCGAGAGCGTGTGCTTGAAGAACTGCGACATCATGTCGAAGTCCAGCTTGCGGACCATGAAGTTCGCCAGCGTCGCCCGGATCGTCGCCATCACCTGGGTGAACACGTGCGAGACGATCAGGCCGACGATCAGCAGGTGCAGCAGGCTCACGTCCTGGTGGACGATCACCCCGTCCAGGATGTTCTGGATGATCACCGGCGGCACGATCCCGAGGACCTGGATCACGAACGTCGCCAGGAACAGGTGGAGCAGGATCTTCTTGTGCGGGACGAGGTACCGCGCGAACCGGACCCAGGGCGAGCGAGTCGCCGCGACCTGCGCCATGTCCTCGCCGGGCGTGAAGACCAGGCAGGTGCCGCTCCAGCCGCGCTCGAACTCCTCCACCGTCATCTTCTTGAAGCCGATCGCCGGGTCGGCGACCCACACGTGCCGCTTCGACACGCCATACACCACGATGTAGTGGTAGCCCATCCAGTGCGCGATGAGCGGAAGCTGGAAGCCGCGCAGCGTATCCAGCGTGCATTGCACGCCGCGCGTCGTGAACCCGAGCGATTCACCGGTGCGGGCCAGGCTTTCGAGCGTGGCCCCCTGGGTGGTGACGTTGGCGAGTTCGCGCAGCTTGCCCAGGGTCATGCCGATGCCGTAGTGCTTGCAGATCATCGCGAGGCAGGCCGCGCCGCAATCCATCTCCTCGGCCTGCTGCACGCATGCAAAGCGCGGGATGACCTTCTCGCCGAACTCGGCTTTCGACTCGAGGTCGATCATCGCCGGCAGCTTCCTGCGCTCGCCCAGCTTCTTCTGCCGCTGCAGCTCCCGGTCGAGGAGCCGCAGGCGCTCTTCCAGCGCCTCGCGCAGCTTCGGGTTGCGCCCGAGCACGAACTGCACCGTCTTCTCCGGAATCACGAGCAACGCGGCATCGGTGGCGGCCACCACCGAGGCGTACTGCTCCTGGCGCATCAGGCAGGCCTTCTCGCCGAAGGTCTCGCCCTGGCCGAGCGTGGCCAGCACGTAGTCGGTGCCGTCTTCCTGCCGCACCAGGCGCACTTCGCCGTGGCGCACGACGTACAGCCGGCGGTCGTCGCGCGAATCCTGCTTCAGGATCTCCTTGCCCGCGGCGACCTGCTTGACGCCGACGCTGCGGATCAGCTCATCGAGCTCGCTCTTGTCGACCTTGCCGCGCAGGTCGAACAGCTGGCTGATCAAGCCGCCGGCGGAACTGATGGCGACCCGGCTCGCGACGAACGCGCGTGCCGCCGGATTGGAAGCCACGAGGGGGCCGACGCAGCTGCGCGGAATGAACAGCAGCTCCGTCTTGGCGGACGCGCGCGCCGACACTTCATGCCGGTACTCGCGCAGCATGACCATCTCGGCCAGCACGTCGCCCGTCTTGCGCACGCCCTGGCTGACTTCCTTGCCGTCTTCCTCGGCGAACACGCGGATCGCACCGGACTTGACGACGAGCAGGCCATCGGCCATCTCGCCGGCGGTGCACACCGTGTCGCCGAACGCGAAGAAGCGCGGCTGCGCGCTCTCGGCGATCCGGTCGATGTCGGCCCGCGTGAACGTGGAGAACAGGTCGATGGTCGCCAGGAAGTCCGCCTGGGGCTGGTCCGCGGCTCGGGTGTCCATGGTGCGGCCGTGTTCCAGGCCTAGCAGGCCTCGATGACGTGTTCCTGCGCGCGGGCCCGCAGCCAGTCCTCGCGCAGCAGCCGGCGCACCTCGGTGGCGGTATCGTCGTCGAGCGTGGCCGGGTGCCTGGCGTTCACCCGGAAGATCTCGAACGTCGTGCGGTCCGAGGACGCGAAGGGCCCCAGCAGGTCGCCCGCACCGGCGTTGAACACCTTGGACTCGACGTCGCCGCGCAGCGAGCCGCGCAGCACCTTCCCGATCAGGCCGCCGTGCTCGCGCGTGTCGGCGACCGAGTGCTCCCGCGCCATCTCCTCGAAGCTGTCGGGGTCCTCGCGCAGCACCGAGATCATCTCCTTGGCCTTGCCCTCGGAGTCGAGGACGATGTGGCTCACCTCGATGCTGTCGAATCGGGGCGAGTTCAGCTTGAAGAACGCCCGCACGGCCGCGTCGCCGCAGACGCCTTGCATCACCTTTTCCTGGTAGAGGCCCTCCGTGAGGAAGGTCTCGAACTCCTCCAGGCCGACGCCCAGCGCGTCGAGGTACTTGTTGGTGTCCGATGCGCGGTGCAGGCCGCGCACGCGGCGGAACTGGTCCGCGCGCTCCTGGATCTCCTCGTCGGTGACCCGGACGCCCTGCTTCCTGGCGGCAAGCACCGTGACACGGTCCCTGACGAGCTGCTCGATGAGCCCCTCGAACTGCCCCGTCAGCTTCAAGTTCTGCACCAGCTCGGCGACGCTGATCGCCTCGCCGTCGATCTTCAGGATGGTCGTCATGGGGTGTGCTCCTTGGATGTTGGCGAAGTTCAGCCGGCGATCTGCCGGAACGGATCCAGCGCCAGGTCGATCAGGCGCCGCTCGCGCACGACCACTTCGGCCGTGGCCGTCATTCCGTAGCGCAGCGGGTACTTCTTGTCGGCGACCAGGTAGTGATCGCGCCCCAGCGTCACGCGCGCCTCGTAGACGAGCTGCTTGGTCTGCTGCGACGCCTTGGTGGCGGGGGAAATGGACTCCAGCGTGCCGTTGATGAGGCCGTAGCGCTGGTAAGGGAAGGCGCTGAACTTGAGCTGGACCGGAAGGCCCTCGCGCAGGAAGGCGCGGTCCTGCTCGGGAATCTCGACCTGGAGGACGGCGCGCGCATTGCTCGGCGCGATGCCGCTGAGCGGCATGTTGGCCTGGACCTTGTCCCCGGGCTGGGTGGAGGTCACCTCGGTGATCACGCCCGACACCGGCGCGAGGATCAGGAGGAAGTTGTCCTTGTCGATGTTCTCGAAGCGGACGCGCGTCGCCGCATCGGCCACGAGACGTGCGCTCTGCAGCTGCAGCCGCAGCTTTTCTTCGGCGTTCGTGAGCTCGTTCGTGGCCGCCTCGTACTGCAGCCGCAGCCGGTTCAGTTCCTGGCCGCTGGCCTCGACCTGGGCACGGGCCTGCTCGAACTCCTGGCCGTGCCGGGCGCTCACCTCGCCGACCCTCGATTGCGCCACGCGGTAGGCATTCTCGGCCGCGAGCAACGCGTTCTTCTTGCTCTCGACCTGCAGCTGCGACACCCCGCCCCCGCCCGTCGCCGCGAACACGCGCTCGAACTTCTCCGCCTCGGACCTCGCCGCGTCGCGGGCCCGGCGGGCTTCCTCGACGTTCGTGCGGGCCTCGTTCACTTGCGCCCTCTGCACCTCTTCCACCTTGGAGGTCCCCAGGGCGAGGCGCTTTTCGTGCTGCTGCTGCTCGAGCTCCAACGCCTGGCGCAGCGTTGCCGCCTTGCGCTCGAGCAGGGCCTTCTTCTCGGGGAACTGCTTCACTTCCCGCTCCGCGTCCTCGAGCTTCAGCTGGGCCTGCAGCGCGTTGCTCGCCGCCTCGATCGCCCCCCGGGCGTTGAGCCTGGCCAGCACGTCGCCCTTGGACACCGGCTGGCCGGCGGCGATGTAGAGGTTGGCCAGCTCGCCATCGACCGGCGCGTAGATGCGCCGCACCTCCGAGTCGGGCTGCAGTACGCCCTGCGCGGCGACGATCACGTTGGCCTTGCCGAAGAACGACCAGGCGAGCGCGCACAGCACCAGGCCGATCGTGGCCAGGACGGCGGCGCCCAGCGCGCGCGCGGGTTCCGCGGTGAGGATCGCGATGCCCTCGCTGCTGTGGTCGGCAAGCGCCTGGTTCAGGGGTTTAAGGCGATTTGCGTGCGTCATCGCTCGTGTCTCCAAGCAGTGCGAGCTTGCCCTTCAGCAGTTCCGGTTCGAGCACGTTGCGCAGCTCGCGCAGGGCGCTGCGCTGCTGCTGCGCTTCGGCCTTGATCTCGCCGTGGATGGCGGCCGGCTCCTCCGGCCAGGCGACGCCAAGCTGCGCGTACATCTGCATGGCCTGCTGCGCGTTGCTGCTCGCATCCGACAGCAGGCGGGCCTTGGTGCGGAACGGGGCGGAGATGACGGTCTCGCTGCGCTGCGACGCTTCGATCGCGCCCTGGTTGCGGTAATCCTGCCACAGCGTCCGCGCCCGGTTCATGGAGTCCTGCGCCCGCGCGAGCATCCTGTCCTTGTGCAGGTCGAGATCGGCCTGCGTGGCCCGCGCGAAGTGAACGTCTTCCTCGGGATCGAGCGCGAGGCGGAACGCGAGCAACTGCTCCGGGTAGCCGCTCGCACCGCGCGCTTGCTGCAGCGCCGCGAATCGGGCGGCGACGGCTTGCCGCCGCTCCACCTCCCGCAGGACCGCTGCGGCCCAGGGGCCGGCGGCCATCTGCCGCAGGTCCGCCAGCGACGTGTCGGCCTGGCCGTCGTTCCACGCCTTGGTGACGGTTTCGTACCGCTGGACCAGGTCGGCCGGCGGCAGTTGCCCGCTCGCGGCCAAGGCGCGGAAGCGCTCCTGGAACGGCGGCGTCGCGAAGCGGGCCTTGAGCATCAGGGCGAACAGGCGCCCGGGCTTTCCGGCGCGCGCTTCGGACCGGATCTCGAGATACCGGTCCAGGTCCTGCCGCACGCTGTCCAGCCCGCCGAGGCCGGGATACTTCTCCGCGGCTTCCTTCAACACGGGGGCCAGCGCTTCCGGCCGGTCGCGCTTCAGCTCCGCGGCGATGGTGGCCTTCAGGCGCTCGATCACGCCCAGGTGCACGGTGGCTTCGCTCTGCAGCCTGCGCACCTGCGTCAGCGCCTCGGCGTAAGGGGCGCCGAACTGCGGCACGTGCGAGGCGATGCGCGCCAGGGCGCGCTGGTGCTCGCGCGCGTCGTTGTTCCAGCGGTCGATCAGGGCGGCGATGCTGTCCTCGTCGGCATAGATGCGGATCGGCTGGTCCGGCCCACCGCGCTGGCTGACCAACCGTTCCAGCTGGCCCAGCCATTCCAGTTCGGCCACCAGCGGCTTCAGCTCGGGGTTGCGCGCGCCGAGTCGCGCCATGTCGGCGACCAGGGCGCCGGCCCCGTCGAAATCGCGCGCGGCCACCTTGGCCAGCCACGCCGGCACGTTCGCCTTGAGCGCGGCCTCGGTGGCAAGGGTCTTGAGCTCCAGGTCGTCCGGACGCTGCTCCAGCGACCGGTCCGCCAGCAGCGCCGCCCGTGCATAGTCGCCCTCGGCCATCAGGTCCTTGAGCTTGCGATCCGGCTCGCCCCACCAATAGACGGCCACGCCCGCCAGGACCAGCACCCCCAGCACCGCCGCGGCCCGCCAGGCGCCGCGCTTGGCACCCGCTTCCCCGTGGCCCTGGAACACCGACACGAGCTCGGACCACAGCGCCACCGCACGCGGGCGCGGCCGGCGCCGCGCGGGCGCCTGATCGGCCACGGCCGGCACCGTCGAGCGGTCGCTTTCGGCGCTTTGGTCCGGCGCGTTCTCGGCGCAGAAGATCTCGAGGAAAGAGGTTGGAGCCGCCACGAACGTGGTCTTGCCGGCAGCAGCGGGACGGCTGTCGGCACGCTGGACTTCCACGGCCCGGGCCGGCTCGCGCGGCGGAGGCAGCTCGCGATCGCGCGGAGGGGGCGGATCGAGCGCGGCGTCCTGCGTGACGCCCACCCGGTAGGTGAAGTGGTCGCCGCCGAACGCGAGCAAGGCACCGTCCTGCAGGGGAACCGCGCACTCCTGCAGGCGCAGGCCGTCGACGAACGTGCCGTTGGTGCTGCCCAGGTCCTCGATGTACGCGATGCCGCCCTTGAGGAAGATGTGGGCGTGCCGCCGCGACAGGTAGCCCAGCTGCGCGGCGTGCTCGCCGCGCTGGCGGGAGAGCGCCCCTTCGGTCTTGCTGACCAGGAAGGGGAAGCGCGTGATGACGAGCGTCTCCAGGCCCGTGTCCGAGGCCGGCGAGAGCGTCACGGTGAAGGCGTCTGGCCGCGCCTTGGTGCGCGGCGTGATCTCCACCCGGTACGCCAGCACGCCACCGAAACAGAGCTCGTCGCCGTCGCGCAGGGGGCTCGGCGATGGACCGACCGGCGCGCGATTGACGGTCGTGCCGTTCCTGCTCTCCAGGTCGGCCACGTAGACGGCGCCGGACTCGCAGAAGATGCGGGCATGCCGGCGCGACAGCATGACGACGATGTCGTCCTCGTAGGTCGCGAAAGGCTGCTCGGCGCGGCCCACGGCGAGCATGCCATCGACCCGGATCTCGCCCAGCTCGGGCCGGGACAGCGGCTTGAGCACGATGTCGGGCTCGCTTCCCGCCGGCGCCTGCGAGGCGGCCTGGGGCGCGTCGCCGCGCAGCAAGCTCTCAGTCGCGGGCATTGGCGACCTCCACGGCGGCCCAGCCGCCGCCGAGCGCCTTGTAGAGCGTGACCGTATCGGCGAGGACCTGCTGGTGGCTCGTGAGCAGCGACAGCTCGGCGGCGAGCAGCGAGCGCTCGTTCTCGAACACCTCGAGCTGCGAAATGAGGCCGGC
This sequence comes from Comamonadaceae bacterium, assembly GCA_004144865.1. Classification (GTDB taxonomy): domain Bacteria; phylum Pseudomonadota; class Gammaproteobacteria; order Burkholderiales; family Burkholderiaceae_C; genus Ramlibacter. The sequence continues at coordinate 3,871 of SEAY01000093.1, read as the reverse complement.
GGCGAGCTGCGCGGCGCTGGTCGCGGCCACCTGCCGGAGTTCGCTGACCTGCAGCTGCAGCTGCTCTCGCTGCTGCCGGTGGGCGTCGAGGTTCACGAGCGCGTTCTCGGCATCCTCGAACGCCGCGACCACGGTGCGGCGGTAGTCCTGCTCGGCGACCTTCACCTGCGCCTCGCTGGTCTTGGCGCGCGCCTTGATGGCCGGATTGAGCGCGGGAATGTTGATGCTGGGCGCGAGTCCGAACGTGAAGGACTTGAGCAGGTCGCCAAGCGCGAAACTGGCCGAGCCGCCGCGGCCGGTGAGGCTGATCGAAGGCAGTTGGGCGAGCTTCGCCTGTCCCATCAGGTCGTGCGCCACGAGCACGCGGAACTCGGCCGCGATGACGTCGGGCCGGCGCGCCAGCAACTGCGAAGGCAGGCCGGTGGGCACCACGGGGACCTGCACCTTGCCCTGGAGGCGGCCCGCGGGCACCTTGAAGTCCCCGGCCGGCACGCCGAGCAGCGTGGCCAGCGCGTTCTCGGACACGTCGCGGAAGCGGCGCAGCTCCAGCAGGTCCTTGGTGAGGCGGGCGGTTTCCGCGCGTTGGCGCACGACCTGCGTGGCGGGCACGAGGCCGTTGTTGCGCATCGTCTCGAAGATGCCCAGGATCTGCTGGTTCCTGGCGAGCGCGCGCTGCTGGCGCTCGATCTGCTCGTCCAGCTGGAGGATCTGGAAGTACGTGGTGGACACCCCGGCCACCAGCGTCAGGTAGCCGGCGCGCCAGTCCGCCTCGGTCGCCTTGAACTCCGCGGTCTGCGCCTGCACGCCCTTGCTCACCTTGCCCCAGACGTCGATGTCCCAGTTCACCTGGCTGCCGAGGCTCAACAGCTTGCTGAAGCGCTGCCCGGTGCTCTTCTCGAGGTTGGCGCCGGCGCCGATGTCCACCGAAGGCTGCCCGCCCGCGCGCGCTTCGGCGATCTGCAGGTTGGCCACGTCGATGCGCGCCGCGAGGATCTTCAGGTCGAAGTTGCCCGCGATCGCCTTGGCCACGAGCGAGTCCAGGTAGGGGTCCCGGAACTCCGTCCACCACTGCGGCGAGATCGTGTCGGATGCGGACACGGCCGTCTCGGATGGCCGCGACCAGGAAGCCTTCGCGGGAGCCTCCGGGCGCTGGTACTCGTTGACGCGAACATCCGCGCAGCCGCACAGCACTGCCGCACAGAGCCCGGAGAGAAGAATCGTCTGCTTCATGGCGCCCTCTGCTCAAGAATCGGAAATTCCGATGGGAGCTCCTGACGCGGGATCCGCACGCTTGCACCGCCGCCGAGAGCTTGTCGCTACCCTGGGTTGCGACCGGTGCCCAGACGGTTCATGCCTTTTTCGACGCTGGTGAGAGTCGACTCTCGAGGCCGCTGCAAACCTTAGGCACGACGCGAGGTGCTGTCAAGGCGCTTTGGAAAGCTGGCGCGGGGCCGCGCGCTGGCCTATTGTGGACAGGCATCCGCAATTCGCGAGAGACAGTGAACCGCGTCGCCGTTCGCGGCAACTCATCTCCTGTTGCGAACAGGACCATGCACTGTCAAGGGTCTCTCTCTTGCTGCAGGAGTGATGATGATGAATCAGGCGAACGGGACGACGCGGTATCCGCTGGGCAATATCCAAAACGACGAAAGACTGGCCGACGGTCAAGGCGATGGATGGGAGGGCGTCGATCCGCAAGATGCGTCGACCCGAGCCGCCGCTTCGAGCCCGCTGGTCGGGAGCCGCGTCGGCGCCTACCTCATCACCAAGCGGCTCGGCGAGGGCGGCGTCGGCGAAGTGTTCAAGGGCGTCGACGTGATGCTCAAGCGCGAGGTCGCGATCAAGGTGCTGCACCACGAGTTCGCGTCCGACCCGCTCTTCGTCGAGCGCTTCCGCCGCGAGGCGCAGCTGCACGGCAAGCTCAGCCATCCGAACGTCGCCACGGTCCACGCCTTCCTGCACGAAGGCGACAAGCAGTTCCTGGTCATGGAATACGTGGCCGGGATCTCGCTCGACGAGTTCGTGCGCGCCGGGGGTCCGGTGCCGGTCGGTCGTGCGCTGGGCATCTTCCGGCGGGCGCTCGACGGCATCGAGCATGCGCACCGCAATGGCATCGTGCACCGGGACATCAAGCCGGCGAACATCATGGTGGCCGACAGCGGCGCGGTGAAGGTCATGGACTTCGGCATCGCCCGCGCGCTCGACAGCCGCGAGCACCTCACGCGACACGGGCACGTGGCGGGCACCGCCAAGGCAATGTCGCCCGAGCAAATCCGCGGTGCCGAGGCGGATGTCCGTTCCGACATCTACTCGCTCGGCATCGTGCTGTACACGTTGCTGGCCGGCCGGGCGCCTTTCGAGGCCGACAGCGACATCGCGTTGATGAAGGCGCAGGTGGAACAGGCCCCGCCGTCATTGCGCGCGCTCGCCGCCGAGGTGCCGCCCGAAGTGGAGGCGGCGGTGATGCGGGCGCTGCAGAAGGACCCGTCCGCCCGCTTCCAGACCGTGGCCGAGTTTTCGCGCGCGCTCGATGCATGCATCGACGCCGGCGCCGCCGCGACGATGGCGCGGCCACGGCCTTCGCGCGCGCCGCAGGACGCGCAGACGATGTCGAGAACGGCGATGAATCCTGTCCCGGCCCAAGCGCAAGAAAATCCGGACGCTGCGACGCCCCCACCCGCCGACGACTTCGCCGGCGGGGCCACCGTGGTACGCCCCGTGCCTGCGGCGGCTTCGCGGCGCAAGCTGCCGCGGCTCGATCGCCGTGCCGCCGCGATCGCCCTGGCCCTTTCGGCGCTGGCGGGTGCTGCGGTCCTCCTGATGCCGCGCACCGTGCAACGCGCGGCGCCCCCCGCCCTGCCGCCGCAAGCCGTCGCTCCGAAGGCGGCGGCCCCGCTCGAACGCGTGGCGGTCGCGCCGCTACCCGCCACGCCGCAACCGGCCGCCCTTGCGGTCCTGCAGCCGACACCGCCACCAGTGCAGCTCGCAACCGCGGCGCCCCGCACCTTGACCATCGTTCCCCTGGGCCCCGACAGCTACTTCAAGCCCGGGGAACGCATTCGCCTGCAGGTGGTCGCGAGCCACGATGCGCACGTCTACTGCTACCTGCAGGACGAGACGCGGCGCATCGTGCGCTTCTATCCGAACCGCTTCCGCGAGAGCGCCCTGGTGACGGCCGCCGCGCCGCTGGAGATCCCGGGGCCGATGCGCTTCGAGATCCTGGCGAACACGCGCAACGTGACGGAGACGATTGCCTGCTTCGCGAGCGCGCGTGACCCCGCGGGCCAGCTGCCGCCGGAGGTGGTCGGCACCGACTTCGCCAAACTGCCGGTGACCTCGCTCGACCAGGTGCGAAGTGCTTTCACGCGCGCCGGTTCCAACGACCTGGCCGAAGCCAGCTTCCTGGTCCGGCTCAGGTAGGGCGCTGGTCTTTCGGCCTGTCGCGGCCGAACCCCGGCGGGTAGTCGACGATCCGGCCGCCGCGGGTCGTCGCCCCCGGGACTTCGAGCGGGCGCATGCCGGTGCGCGCTCCCCCCACGATCGCTTGCATGGCCTCGCGATCGAGAGCGACGCTTTGCGGCAAGTCCTTGACGTTGATGCGTGCCATGGCGGCCTCCTGGGCGAAATATAGGCGCGGACCGGCGTCGACGGAAGGGTCGTCTCGCCACCAGCACGTGCCCAGGCACTTTGCGAAATCCTCAATCTGCGTGAACCGAAAACCGTTTTTTCTCAACTCACCGACTCCTCAACCTCACTGAAAGACTGAAATGCACACTCTCATGATCCAGGACCTGCCGGCCAGCATCGAACTCGATCGCAAGGCCATGACCGCCGTGCGCGGCGGCGCCGACGACCAGGCCATCGGCACCAG
>SEAY01000006.1 GCA_004144865.1 Comamonadaceae bacterium | reverse complement strand
CTGCGCCCGCGCCATCAGGCGTGCCGAATAGGTGCCCAGGCCGGTGCCGCCGCTCTTGCCCGCCGTGGCGTACTTCTCGAAGAAGCGGCCGGCGAGCTCGGGCGGCACCTCGCCGGGATTGGTGACCGTGAGCGACACCGGGTCGCCCGCGCGCAGCGCCAGTGTCACGTGCTCACCCCGGCGGCTGGCCTCCACCGCGTTCTTCACCAGGTTGGCGACGATCGAGTAGCACAGCAATTCTTCGGCCCGCACGTAGACGGCCCTGCGGTCCGAGCCCTCCAGGTACACCGTCACGCCGCTGGATTCGGCCAGCGAGTGCAGGTCCACCAGCACGCGGCCCACCACCTCGCGCAGGTCCACGGCTTGCGGCTGGAAGTCATAGGTGCCCGTCTCCATGCGGAACAGGCCCAGGGAGAGGTTGACCATCTCCAGCATGCGCAGGGCGGCGCGCTGCAGCACGCCCACCAGTTCGCGCTGCTCGGCACCCAGGTGGCCGCCGTCGCGCAGCAGCCGCGAAACGCCCAGGATGCTGTTGAGCGGCGTCTTCAGGTCGTGGCGCGACATGCGTTCCACGTCCTCGCGCAGGCGGGCGTTCTCCTCCAGCGTGCGCGAGCGCTCCTCGGCGTTCAGCGCGTGGCTCAGGCGCCGCGCGATGACGACGGCCGGCGACAGCAGGAACAGCGCGAAGCCGACCGGCTGGAACTTGGTGTCGGACCGCGGCGCGTCGATCAGCAGCAGGTCGATGGCGAGCGTGAGCAGGATGGCGAGCAGGCCGGCCAGCAGGATGCCCGCATCCACCGGGGCGCGCCGGCGGGCGCGCACGATGGCGGCGGCGACGTACAGGGCGACCGCGACGGCGATCCCCTGTCCGGGCACCGCGACATGCGAATAGACCGCCGGCGGCAAGACCAGCACCGCGATGGCCGCCACTCCCAGCACCCCGACGACGAGCCGCACGAAGCGGCGGCCGATCTCCGCCGGGAACAGGCCGCGCAGCGTGAGCAGGAAGAGCGCCATGGAGGCGACCCACGCCAGGTACTCGACGCGCATGTACGGCACCCATGCGAGCTGCGGCGCGGAAAGCGGGCGCAGCATCAGCCGCTCGCCGGTCATGTCGGTATAGACCGCCATGGTCACGCAGAACAGGCCGTAGACCAGGGCCACGCGTTCGCGCGGCCGCACGCCGAAGAAGATCAGCGCCGCCAGGCCCGTGAGCAGGTAGGTGGCCAGCAGCCCGGCGCCGTAGGCCACGCGGCCTTCGCGGTGGCTTGCCAGCAGGTCGGCAGGGCCCGCGGCGAGCGGCCGCACGAAGCCGCCGGCGCGATGCTCGAAGTTGGAGACGTGCAGCGTGATCCGCAGCGGGCACGCGAACTCGCGGCTGGTCGGGATGCGCGTGTGGACGGCCGCGCGGCTTGCCTTCTCCGAGGCACCGACCTCGCCGTGCGCGGCCACCAGCTCGCCGTTGATGAACAGCCGCGAGGCGGTCCGCTGGCCGACGGCCTCCACCGCCATCGCACTGCCGGCCGGGCAGTCCACCTGCAGCACGTAGCTGCCCCAGCCGTCGGGGCCCGGCGGCTTGCCGCCGGCGGCAAGATCGTTCCAGCTCGCCGGCACGGGCGCGAAGGCGCGCGTGGGCAGCTGCTGCCAGCGCGGATCGACGAACTCCTGCCAGGCGAAGCCCCACTCGCCCTGCAGGGAGGAAGCCTCCTGCAGGTTGGCTGGCAATTGGATGCGGCCCTGCGCCGCGCGGGGCTCGGCTGCGCCGGCGGGCGCGGCGAGCACGAGGGTCAGCAGGAGGGCGAACAGGGCGGCGATGCTCCGCGGGAGCGAGGGCATGCCGCGAGTGTAGGGGGTCCGCGGCCACCGCTGGCGCGGTGGGAGGCGTCGCCCGTACGGAGCACTACCGCGCGGCGTTGGGGAAGAACAGCTGCTCGCCGTTGATCTTGTACGCGGCGATCGCCGCCTGCCCGGCCGGCGAGACCACCCAGTCGACGAACTGCTGGGCCTCGCGCGCCTTCACGTGCGGATGCTTCGCCTGGCTCACCGCCATCGCGCCGTACTGGTTGAACAGGCGCGTGTCGCCCTCGACCAGCACCGCGAGGTCGCCGCGGTTCCTGAAGCTGAGCCAGGTGCCGCGGTCGGTGAGCGCATAGCCGTTGCTGGAGGCGGCGATGTTCAGCGCCGGCCCCATGCCGCAGCCGCATTCCTTGTAGCCGCTGCCCTTCCCCGCCGCGAGCCCGGCCTGGGTCCAGTAACGCAGTTCGGCGGCGTGCGTCCCGCTCTTGTCGCCGCGCGAGACGAAGGGCGCGTTCGCCGCTGCGATCTTCTGCAGCGCGGCGACGATGTCCTTGCCCCGTGCCCCGGCGGAATCGGCCCGGGGCCCGATCACCACGAAGTCGTTGTACATGACGGGGTAGCGCTTCGCCGCGAAGCCGTCGGCGACGAACTTCTCTTCGGCCACCTGGTCGTGGACGAACAGCACGTCGGCATCGCCGCGGCGCGCCATGTCGATGGCCTGGCCGGTGCCGACGGCGACGACCTTGACGTCGATGCCCGTGGCCTTCCTGAACTCGGGCAGCAGGTGCCCGAACAGCCCCGACTGCTCGGTGGACGTGGTGGATGCCATGGTGATGGCGGGCTGCGCCCAGGCGCCGCCGGCGGCCAGGACCAGGGCGGCAGCGATGGCCGTACGGCGCGCCAGGCGTGCTGCGGGCAGGTGCAGGTTCATCCCATTTCTCCTCGAACGAAAGATTCGGCTTCGCGCGACGTGGCGCCCAGCGGCCCTTCGAAGAAGTCGCGCACCGGCAGGTCGGCCAGGACCCGGCCCTGCTCCAGGTACACGACGCGCGTGGCCAGGCGCTTCACCTGGCCGAGGTTGTGGCTCGCGAACACGAGCGTCATGCCGGCATCCGCGAAACCCGCCATCAGCGCCTCCACGTCGCGCTTGGCATGCGGGTCCAGGCTGGCCGTCGGCTCGTCGAGCAGCAGCACGTGCGGACCGAGGGCCAGCGCGCGAGCGACGGCCATGCGCTGCAGCTGCCCGCCGGAGAGGTTGCGTGCGTTGCGCAGCGCCACCGACGCGAGGCCAACGTCGCCCAGCGCCTGCAGCGCGAGCTCGCGCGCGCGCCGCCAGCGCGTGCCGCGCAGCCACAGGCCCAGCGCCACGTTGGTCAGCGCCGTGGCGCGCAGGGCGAAGGGGCGCTGGAACACCATGGCTTGTCGCATGGCCTCGTCCCGCAATACGGTGCCGGCCGTGGGCCGCAGCAGGCCGTGCAGAACGCGCAGCAGCGTGCTCTTGCCGCTGCCGTTGGCGCCTATGAGCGCGACCCGCTCGCCGGCGGCAATGCGCAGGTCGATGTCCTGCAGGGCCGCGACCGCGCCATAACGCAGGTGCACGCCGCGGGCGTGGATCCAGGCGCTCATGGGAGACCTCCCCCAGGATGGCCCGCTGCGCGGGCTGCTCCTCCCCCCTCCGCAAGCGGAGGGGGCTGAGCGCCTTCGGGCGGCCGGGCGGCGCTCACGCAGCCACTCCCTGGAACGCGCCCGCCGTCTCCGAGCGCGCCCCGCGCCAGCGCGTGACGAGCGCGATCAGCGCGTTGAGCGCCAGCACCACGGCGAGCAGGATGATCCCCAGCGCCAGCGCCAGCGGCAGGTCGCCCTTGCTGGTCTCCAGCGCGATCGCGGTGGTCATCACGCGGGTGAAGCCGTCGATGTTGCCGCCGACGATCATCACCGCGCCGACCTCGGAGATGGCGCGGCCGAAGCATGCGAGCAGCACCGTGACCAGCGCGTAGCGTTCGTCGAAGGCGAGCAGCAGGCTGCGCATCGCGCCGCCCGCGCCCAGCGACTGCAACTGCTCGCCGCTCGCGCGTTCCGCGTCCTCGACGACCTGGCGCGTGAGCGCGGTGGCCACGGGCAGCACCAGCAGAACCTGCGCCACCACCATGGCCTGGAAGGAGAACAGCCAGCCCAGGAAGCCGAACGGGCCCGAGCGCGAAAGCAGCAGGTAGACGACCAGGCCCACGACGACGGAGGGGATCGCCAGCGAGGTATTGAGCACCGTGATCACGACAGGCCGGCCGGCAAAGCGCGCGACGCCCAGCCAGGCACCCAGCAGGATGCCGAGCGTGCAGCCGGCCGCGCAGGCCGTGGCGCTCACGGCCAGCGAGCGCGCGACGATGGACAGCAGCATCGGGTCCGCGCCCGCGATGAGCTCCAGTGCACGTGCCACGCTGTCGTGGAAGCTGTTCATGGCCGCGGATGCTAAGCGCGCCGCGCGCGGGGCGCCCTCGGTGCTTGCGAGTTATGAAGCACCGTGCATAGCCCGCGCCGGCGCGTGCCGCATACTGCCGGCATGCGCAAGGTGGAGCTTTCCTACTCCTTCGCCGGCCGGCGGGCGGGCGGGTGGATCCGCAACCCGCTGATGGACCTGCTGCACGCCGTGCAGGAACAGGGCTCCATTTCCGCCGCCGCCAAGTCGCTCGGGCTGTCCTACCGCCACGTCTGGGGCGAACTGAAGCGGTGGGAAGCGGACCTGGGCCAGCCCCTGCTGCACTGGGAAAAGGGGCAGCGCGCGCGGCTTTCCGCCTTCGGCGAGAAGCTGCTGTGGGCCGAGCGCCAGGCGCAGGCGCGGCTCGCGCCGCAGATCGAGGCGCTGCAGGCCGACCTGGAACGCGCGTTCGCCGCCGCCTTCGACGACACCGCGCAGGTGGTGACGCTCTATGCCAGCCACGACGACGGGCTGTCGCTGCTGCGCGGGCACGCCGTGGAACAGGCGGGGCTGCACCTGGACGTGCGCTTCTGCGGCAGCGTGGACGCCATCTCCGCGCTGAACGAGGGCCGCTGCCTGCTCGCGGGCTTCCACAGTTCGCTGCAGCCCGGGCTCGGTTCGCTCACGCAGCGCACCTACCAGCCCCTGCTGCAGCCAGGACAACACAAGCTGGTGGGCTTCGCCGAACGCAGCCAGGGCCTGATGGTGGCCGCCGGCAATCCGCTGCGGCTGCAATCGCTGCGCGAGGTGGCATTCCGCAGGGCGCGCTTCGTCAACCGCGCCCTGGGCAGCGGCACGCGGCTGCTGTGCGACGAACTGCTGGCGCGCGACGGGCTGAAGCCCGAGCACCTGAATGGCTACGACCGGGTGGAAGGCTCGCATGCGGCCGTGGCGCAGGCCATTGCCAGTGGCGATGCCGACTGCGGCCTGGGCATCGAGGCCACGGCGCGTGCGCGCGGCCTCGACTTCGTGCCGCTGCTGCGGGAGCACTACTACCTGGTCTGCCTGAAGGAAGCGCTCGACCTGCCGCCGGTGCGGGCGCTACGGGAATTGCTCCGGCAGCCGGCCTGGCAGGACTTGCTGGCGAAGCTTCCCGGCCACGCGCCGTGGCGCAGCGGCGAGGTGCTGAGCCTGACCGAGCAGTTGCCCTGGTGGGACCTGCCGCCGAAGAGGCGGCAACAAAAGGCATAGAACCATGTCATTGCGGGCTTGACCCGCAATCCACGCGGCGCTTGTCCAAGCGCACCATGGATCCCGGCGCAGGGCCGGGATCACAAGCAAGGGGTCACACCGCGCACGTACGGAATCCGGTGAACCCGTCATCCCGCTCCGGCAGCGCCCAGCCCCTCGCCCGCGGATGCTTCATGCGCGCACGCGTGGCGAACGACGCGCCGCGCAGCACGCGCGCCCGGCCGAAGAAAGGCTGCGGGTCGAGCTCCGCCTGCGGCCCCCAGGCGTCGGCCGCGTAGTCCTGGAAGGGCTGCAGCGTGCCCGCCGTCCATTCGCGCACGTCACCCCAGCGGAAGCCGCGCCGCCCGGCCTGCAGCGCCGCCGCCTGCCACTCGGCCTCGGTCGGCAGGCGGCGCCCTGCCCAGCGCGCCCAGGCATCGGCTTCCCACCAGTTCACGTGCAGCACGGGCTGGGTTGCGCCCATGCGCACCGGCTTGCCGAACAGCGTCTGCAGCACGGCACCGCTGGCCACGCCGATCTGCTCCACGTAGCGCGGGCCGCGCCGCCCTTCGCGCTCGGCCTCCGCCTGCAGCCAGCCCCAGCCCTCCGGATGCCACAGCTCGGCGCGGTCGTAGCCGCCGTCGGCGATGAACTCGACGTACTGCGCCCAGCTCACGGGCTGCGCATCGATGTCGAACTCGGGCAGCAGCGCCTCCTCCTCGCCGCGCTCTATGCCCGGGGCGAAGCCCACCTCCGGCCAGCCGAGGACGACGCGCGTGGCGGGGACGCCGATCTCGGGCCGCTGCGCCGCGCCCGCGGGCAGGGGCAGCGCCAGGGGCACGCCCGCGGCCTGCGCCAGCACCACCAGGTCTTCGCCGCGCAGGTCTTCATGGAACAGCGCCATGCGGAAGAAGTAGAGGCCCGCGTCATCCTCGGGCGCGTGCTCCAGCAGTTCCAGCGTGGTTTCCAGCGTGTCGAGCAGGTAGGCCTTGATGCCGGTCATGCCGGGCATCTCCAGGCGCCACCGCTCCTCGCGCGAGGCCAGTTGCGGATCGAAGAAGCGGTCGGCCTCGGGATCCACGGAAGCCAGGTGCATGGCGTCGGGCGGGCAGCGCGCACCGAGCGCGCGTTGCGGATTGCGCGCGATCCAGCGCTCTGCCAGCCAGCCGATGTGGCCGGCGAGCCAGGCGGGCGGCACGAGGTCCGGCTGGGCGGGCATGCGCAGCGCGTGGCCGAGCGCCTGTTCGAAACGCCCGAGCAGCTGCAGCGTGTGGTTGCGCGCATCCATGAGCGCCAGCGACAGGCGTTCGCGCCCGGCACTGCGCATGTCAGGGGTGTCGATGGCAACGGGAGCGAGGGGCACCACAGGAGCATGCCGCAGGTCCACCGGGTACAAACACCGATGGCCGTAACCTCGGCTGTAACGATGCTGTCAGGTTGGCCGAAACCGGCTTTCTAGAATTTCCTTCTTACTCTATCCCAGAATCGGGGGGTGCTTCGCCCACCGAGGAGACAACATGCGCGCCTTATTGAAGTTTTCGAGCGCCGTCGACAGGCTGAATGCGTGGGTGGGCCAGTGGGTGATCTGGCTGATCCTCGCTTCCACCGTGATCAGCGGCCTGAACGCCGTGGTCCGCAAGGCCTTCAACACCAGCTCCAACGCCTACCTCGAGGTGCAGTGGTACCTGTTCGCGGCGGCCTTCCTGATCGCAGCGGGCTACACGCTGCTCAACGGCGAGCACGTGAAGATCGACGTGATCTCCAGCAGGTTGTCCAAGCGCAAGCAGATCTGGATCGACATCATCGGCTTCACGTTGTTCCTCACGCCGATGTGCATCGTGATCCTGTATTACGCGGTGCCGTTCTTCCTGCAAGGCTACCGCTCCGGCGAGATGTCTTCCAACGCCGGTGGCCTGGTCCGCTGGCCGGTCTACCTGATGATGCCCCTGGGCTTCGTGCTGCTGCTGCTGCAGGGCCTGTCCGAACTCGTAAAGCGCATCGCCTTCCTGCGCGGCCTGATCCCGGATCCGACCATCAAGGCGTCGGCCAAGAGTGCCGAGGAAGAACTGGCCGCGGAGATCCGGCGGCAAGCCGAGCGGGACGCGCGGGCCTGAGCCGGCAGCGGAGACAAGCACAATGACCCAGTTCATCGCACAGAACCTGGCCCCGATCATGTTCGTGGGCCTGATCGTCTTCCTGCTGTTCGGCTTTCCGGTGGCGTTCAGCCTCGGAGCCTGCGGGCTGTTCTTCGCCTTCATCGGCATCGAGATGGGCGTGCTGCCCACCTCGCTGATGCAGGCGCTGCCGCTGCGGCTGTTCGGCATCATGCAGAACGACACGCTGCTGGCCATTCCATTCTTCACGCTCATGGGGCTGATCCTGGAGCGCAGCGGGATGGCCGAGGACCTGCTGGATACCATCGGCCAGCTGTTCGGCCCCCTGCGCGGCGGCCTCGCCATCGCCGTGATCCTGGTGGGCGCGCTGCTCGCCGCCACCACCGGCGTGGTGGCCGCCTCGGTCATCTCGATGGGCCTGATCTCGCTGCCCATCATGCTGCGCTACGGCTACGACCGGCGGCTGGCATCCGGCGCGATTGCGGCGTCGGGCACGCTGGCGCAGATCATCCCGCCCTCGCTGGTGCTGATCGTGCTGGCCGACCAGCTCGGTCGCAGCGTGGGCGACATGTACAAGGGCGCCTTCGTTCCCGGCTTCGTGCTCACCGGCCTGTACCTGCTCTATGTCGTCGGCGTGGCCGTCTTCAAGCCCGCCGCGGCGCCGGCCCTGCCGCTGGAAGCGCGCGTGTACCGCGAGCCGAGCGGCAGCAGCGGCACGCCCTCCCTGCTCGTGCTGGCCATCATCAGCACCATCGTGGCCGTGTACCTGGCGCAGAACTACGCCGCGGTGGTGAGCTGGTTCAAGGGCTCGGAGGTGACGAGCGTCGCCACCGACGAAACCATCGTGGTCTCGCTCTGCGCGGGCGTGCTGTTCGCCTTCGTGATCGCGGTGATCAACAAGGTGACGCACCTGGGACTGCTTTCGCGCATGGCCGAACGCGTGACCTTCGTGCTCATCCCGCCGCTGCTGCTGATCTTCCTGGTGCTGGGCACGATCTTCCTGGGCATCGCCACGCCCACGGAAGGCGGCGCGATGGGTGCGCTCGGCGCCTTCGCCATGGCGATCGCGCGCCGCCGCCTCACCTTCTCGCTGCTGAAGCAGGCGCTCGCCACGACGACCAAGCTGTCCTCCTTCGTCGTCTTCATCCTGATCGGCGCCACGGTCTTCGGCCTCACCTTCCAGGGCGTGGACGGCCCGCGCTGGGTGGAACACCTGCTCACCGGCCTGCCCGGCGGCCAGCTCGGCTTCCTGATCGTGGTGAACATCCTGATCTTCGTGCTGGCGTTCTTCCTCGATTTCTTCGAGCTCTCCTTCATCGTGGTGCCGCTGCTGGCGCCGGTGGCGGAAAAGCTCGGCATCGACCTGGTGTGGTTCGGCGTGCTGCTGGCGGTGAACATGCAGACTTCGTTCATGCACCCGCCCTTCGGCTTCGCCCTCTTCTACCTGCGCAGCGTGGCGCCGGACAAGCCCTACCTCGACAAGGTCACGCGCAAGGAGATCGCACCGGTCACCACCGGCCAGATCTACTGGGGCGCCGTGCCCTTCGTGATCATCCAGATCATCATGGTGGGCCTGATCATCGCGTTCCCCGGCATCGTCTCGCAGGACAAGGTGGAGAAGATCGACCTGGACAAGGTGAAGATCGAGATGCCGGCCGACCTGCCGGGCAGCGGTCCCGATCCCTTCGGCCCGGGCAACGACCCGTTCGCGACGCCGCCGGATCCCGGAGCGCAAGCCCCGGCGCCGGGCGCCGAGGCGCCGGCTGCGGCGGGAGACCTGCAGCCCGCGCCGCTGCCGGGCCTCTCGTCCGAGGACGAGGAGCAGAAGAAGATGGACGAACTGTTCGGGACGCCGAAGAAATGAAGAAGGGGAGCGCAAGCTCCCCTTCTTCATCCTGCCGTCAGCAGCGCTGCATCGCGGCGAAATCGGGCATCGCGCCGCTCGCGAAGCCGGGGGTGTCCAGCGAAGCGAGCGCGATCTCGCCGCCGCGGATGCGCAGGCGCACGGCGCCGTGGCTGTCCTCGTACAGGTCGGGATGCGCCTGCAGGAAGGCCTGCTGCTCCGCGCGGGGCAGCGCCGCCATGCCGTCCACGTAGTGGTGCCCGTTGCGCTCCACGTGCGTGATGCCCAGCAGGTTCACCAGCGCCAGGTCCTGCTGCACCGACAGGCCCGCCTGCGTGGTCAGGTCCTCGGCGGACATGAAGTAGCGTGCGCCGCCCTCCTCCCGGTTCCAGGCCGCGCAGCGCGCCGCGTTCAGCACCGACTTGTAGAAGCCCTTGCAGGTCTTGGAGGAGATGCCCGCGTAGCCGCGCGCGCGGGCCTGCACGAAGCTGTCCAGCTCGCCGTCGGATTCGTCCACGATCACGGGCTTGCCGAAGCCGGCGGCGCGCAGGTCCACCTGCAGGGCGAGCTTGCGCGCGATGGGCTGCTCGATGAACAGGATGGAGTCCCACAGGCGGCGCAGCGCGGGGCGCGACTGGATGCCGCGCACGAGCTCCTGCACGCCCGGCGCGTCCTCGTACTGCTCGTTGCCGTCGAGCGAGGCGAAGTAGGGCTGCACCGCGCGGTCCAGCACCGCCGCGATCGCCTGCAGGCGGTCGAGGTCCGCTTCTACCTTGCCACTGACCTTCAGCTTGAAGTAGCGATGGCCGTAGGCCTGGACCACCTCCTCCAGCGTCTCCGGCAGGCCGTCATCCACGCGGCTCGCCTGGTCCCCGGCCGTGATCGCATCCAGCAGGCCGACGGTATGGCGCGCGTGGATGCGATCGGCGGGCCGCAAGGTGGCGAGGAAGGGCGCGACCGCCACGGTGGCGAACTGCGGATGCGCGTCGCCCATCCCCGCCAGGTTGCCACGCATGGCCTCGTAGAACGACACGCCGCGCGCGCGGCACAGTGCATCGAGCACCGCGCGATCCACCAGCGCCGGTCCGTAGCTCGCCAGCAGCGGGTTGAACCCCTGCGCCGCCGCGGCCTGCGCGTGGGCATCGTGGTGGCGCGCGAAGTGGCCGAAGGCGGTGGCAGGCCGCGCCTCCGAGAGGTACGCCGAGCGCGCCAGCCGCAGCACGGCGCGCAGCTGCTCGAAGTTGTCCTCGTTGCTGAGCGCCAGGTTCTTGTCGAACCACTTGGGCGCCATCAGTTCGGCCGCGGCACCCCATGCCGTGCTGCCGTCAGCGAACTCGATGCGGGCGCGCGCGAAAGCCTGCGGGCACTGCGTGAGCGTCACCACGCCGAAGCGGAACGGCATGCGCAGGCGCACGGGCCGTTCGTACAGCTCGATCTCGCGGACCGCGAAGGCGGGTGCTTCAGCCATGGTGCTGCAATCCCTGCAGGATGCCCTTCAGGTAGCCGATGGCGCGCGCGGCGCAGCCCGGCCCGTCGGGCACGTAGTCGAAGGGCTCGACGGCGACGATGCCGCGGAAGTGGCCGGCACGCTCCATGCGCGCCAGCACGGCCAGGATGGGCGCGAAGTCGAGGCTGCCCTGCCCCGGCCCGCGCCGGTTCGGGTCGTTCACCTGCACGTGCGCCACCCGCCCGGTGGGCAGCCAGCGTTCGAGCAGCGCATGCACCGGCTCCCCCTCGGCCTGCCCGGCCGCGCTGCAGTCGACCATCGTGCGCAGCGCGGGATCGCCGATCTCGTCGACCATGCGCGCGGCATCGGCCACGGTGTTGAACAGGTCGGTCTCGCGCGGGGCGAGCGGCTCCAGGCAGTAGGTGACGCCCGCCGCCGCGGCAGCTTGCGCCGCGCGCGCGAGGCACTCGCGGGCACGCGCCCAGGCCTGCTCGTGCGTGTCGCCGGGCGGCACGCTGCGCTGCTTCGGCGAGCCGTGCACCAGGTAGCTGCCGCCCAGCAAGGCGCAGAGTTCGGTGAGCCGCGCCATCACGTCCTGCGTACGGCGCCGCACCGCATCGTCGGCGGAGACGATCGACAGCCCCGCGGGGGCCACCAGCAGCCAGTGCAGCCCGAAGATCGCGAGGCCATGGTCCGCCGCCACGCCGCGCAGCGCGATCGCCTCGGCATCGGTGATGCGCATCGGGTCCTCGGCGAGCGTGAAGGGTGCGACCTCCAGTCCATCGTAGCCGAGTTCGGCGGCAAGCCTGCACTGTTGCGCGAAAGGCAGCGGCTGCAGCACCTCGTTGCAGAGGGCGAACTTCATGCGGACTCCAGGGCGGGACGGCGCGTGAAGAGGCGGCGCAGCATGGGCAGCCGCAGCAGCACGATCAGCACGATGCCCCCGAACAGCAGGGCGGAGATCGGGCGCGTGAAGAAGGGCATGAGGTCGCCGTCGGAGAGCACCAGGCCGCGGCGGAAGTTCTTCTCCAGCAGGTCGCCCAGCACGATGCCCAGCACCATCGGGGCCACCGGGTAGCCGAAGCGGCGCAGCAGGAAGCCGATGAGGCCGAAGGCGACCATCACCCAGATGTCGAACAGGCGCGATGCGAGCGCGAAGCTGCCTATCGTGCACAGCACCAGCAGCATGGGCACGATGATGGTGGTGGGCACGCGCAGCACCTGCACCAGGAATTTCGTGAGCGTGAGGCCGTAGATCAGGATGCCGATGGTCGCCAGCATCATCATCGCGACGATGTCGTACACGAACTGCGGCGACTCGATCATGATCATCGGCCCCGGCTTGACGCCGTGGATCAGCATGGCCGCCATCAGCACGGCGGCCGGCGCCGAACCCGGCACCTGCAGCGTGAGCACCGGGATGATCGCACCCGGCACGCAGGCGTTGTCGCCCGTCTCCGCGGCCATCAGGCCCTCGACGGAGCCCTTGCCGAACTGCTCCTTCTCCTTGCTGGCGCGCTTGGCCGCCGCGTAGGAGGACCAGGCCGCGACGTCTTCCCCGACGCCGGGCACGATGCCCATGAAGGTGCCGATCACGCCGCTGCGGATGATGGTGCGCCAGTAGCGGAACACGTCGCGGATCTTCGGGACCACCGAGTCGAGCGCGCTCACCTGCACCGGCGGGCGCTTCTCCTGCATCGCCACCAGGATCTCGGCGAAGCCGAAGGCGCCGACCAGCGCCGGCACCAGCGAGATGCCGCCGGCCAGGTCGCGGTTGCCGAAGTTGAAGCGCTCGAACGCATGGATGCCGTCCTGGCCGATGGTCGCCACGAACAGGCCCGCGAAGCCGGCGATCCAGCCCTTGAGCGCGTCGCCGCCGGTGAGCGTGGCCGACACGATGACGCCGAAGACCGCGAGCCAGAAGAACTCGTAGGCGCCGAACTTCAGCGCGACCTCGCCCAGCAGGGGCGTGAACAGCGCGAGGAAGAACATGCCGATGAGCGTGCCCAGCACCGAGCCGCTGGTGGCGATGCCCATCGCCTTGCCCGCCATGCCCTGGCGGGCGAGCGCATAGCCGTCGAGGCAGGACGCCGCCGATGCGGGCGTGCCCGGGATGTTCAGGAGGATGGCGCTGCGGCTGCCGCCATAGATCGCGCCCACGTAGGTGCAGATCAGCACCAGGATGGCCTGCGACGGCGGCATCTTGATGGTGAGCGTGGTCATCAGCGCCACGCCCATCGTGGCCGTGAGGCCGGGCAGCGCGCCGATCACCACGCCGACCAGCGTGGAGGCCAGCACCAGGAAGATCGATTCCGGTGTGAGGAAGCTGGCCAGCGAGTGGCCGAAGGAGAAGAGCCCCTGGAACATGGAGAGCCTTAAGGCAGGCGCACGTAGAAGATTTCCTGGAAGGCCAGGGTCACGACCGCGCTGGTTGCCGCGCCGTACGCGAGGGCGAGCAGGGCCTGGTGGACCTTGCTGCGCCCCAGGCCGGCCTGCCGCCCGCGGTCGAAGAAGAAGATGAAGGCGGAGACGAACAGCAGCGTGGCGAGCCAGAAGGGGATGCCGTGGCCGACGAGCACCACCGAGTAGGCGAGCATGGCGCCCACCACCATCGCCATGTAGCGGCGCGCCCCGGGCACGCGCGGGAGCGGCGCACCCGAGGCGCCCAGCGCGCCCTGGCGCAGCGCGCGCGCGGCGAGCATCAGCCCCAGCACGACGATCGCCGCCCCGAGCAGCATGGGCACCAGCCCCGGGATCTCGTACTGGTTGATGTGCAGGTTCTCGAGGCGGTCCATGCGCCAGGCGCCCACGAACACGGCCCCGCCGAAGGCCGTCCAGACGAGCGCGGACGCGAGGTCCGCGCGCGGTGAAACGGCGCCGTCCGGCGCCGACTCCATGCTCATCGCGGCGTTAGGGCTTGGCGATGCCGACGGTGTCCGGCGACACCTTGGTCTTGCCGGTCGAATGCAGCAGCCAGGCGTTGGCCTGGATCGCGGGCATCGCCGCCGTCTGCGCCGCGTCGCCGGACACCGGCGCGAACAGCGCGCCGCGGTTCACGGCGTAGGCCTTGATCGCCGCGTTGTTGGAGATGTTCTCGCTCCAGATCTTCTGCACCGTGGCCACCACTTCGGGCGGCACGCCCTTGGGAATGAAGATGCCGAAGTAGTTGGCCGGCGCCTTGAAGCCGGGGATGGTCTTGCTGATCGGCTCGATGGTGCCGTAGCCCTCGATCTCCAGGGGACGGTCGCCCACGGTCGCGAGCGGCCGGATGCGCTTGCCGCGGATCATCTCGGCCTGCTCGACCGCCAATTGGGTGGTGAGGTCGGTCTCGCCGGACACCGTGGCCACCACCGCGGGGTTGCCGCCGTCATAGGTGACGTGGCGGTACTGCACGCCGGTGGCGCGGGCGATGGCTTCCATCGCGTTGTGGCCGCCCGAGGTGACGCCCGCCGTGGCCACCTTCACCTGCCCCGGCTTCGCCTTCATCGCGGCGAGGAGCTCGGCCATGGTCTTGTACGGCGTGTTGGCGCCCACCCCGACCACCGGGATGTTCGCCACGCTCAGGAACATGTGCCAGTCCTTCGCCGGCACGTCCAGCATGCCGAGGGCCTGGTAGGTGCCCAGGTCCTGCGCCGCGCCGGCGGTCCAGGTGTAGCCGTCCTTGGCCGCTTCCCACGCGTTCTTGGTGCCGATGGAGCCCGAGGCGCCCGGCTGGTTGACCACGATGATCTTCTGGCCCAGCACCTTCTCCAGCTCGGCCGCGGTCACGCGCGTGATCTGGTCGGTGGAACCGCCGGCCGCCCACGGCACGATCAGGTTGATCGGCTTCGTGGGCTTCCATTGCGCCGCCGCCGGCAGCGTGAAACCCAGGGCCAGTACGGCGGCCGTGGCGGCCTTCAGGAGGAAGCGCTTCTGCATGGTGGTCTCCGGTTTAATTCCCTAAACGGTTAATTGCACTCTACGGTCGGGCGCGGGGGGGTGTCAACGAGGTTTCCCTGTAGCCCGCTCACGCCAGCCAGCGCTCGCGGTTCTCCCGCACGAACGCATCGTCCGTGAGGTGCGGATAGTCCGCCTGCACGCGCGAGAGTTCCGCGGCCTGCCCCGGGCTCAGCCCTTCGTGCGGATCGAGGCACCACGTGCCCTCCAGCAACCCCTGCCGCCGCAGGATCTCGTGGCAGCCCGCGATGCAGCCGTGGAAATCGTGCGCGACGTCGAAGAGCGCGGCGTTGCAGTCGGTCACCTGGCTGTCCAGCGCCAGCAGCTCCAGCGGCGCGCTGCCCTCGGCGACCGCGGCGTGGATGCGATCCAGCAACTGCACGGCGGCTCGGGTCCACACGCTCCAGTGCCCGAGCAGGCCGCCGCGGATGCGCACCGTGACCGGCACGCCCTCGCGCATGAACGTGAACGGCGCCAGCAGGTCCATCACGATGTGGTCGTCGTTGCCCGTGTAGAGCGTGACGCGTTCCTCGGCCTGCGCGGCGACCACGCCGCGGATCACGTCCAGCGTGCGGTAGCGGTGGAAGGGCGCCATCTTGATGGCGACCACGTTGTCGATCTCGGCGAAGCGACGCCAGAACGAGGCCGGCAGGTGGATGCCGCCCACGGCGGGCTGCAGGTAGAAGCCCACCACCGGCATCACGGCCGCCACGGCACTGCAGTGCGCGATGAGTTCGTCTTCGCTCGCGCCCTTCATCGCAGCCAGGCTCAGCAAACCCGCGTGATAGCCAAGTCCCCGTGCGATGCCGGCTTCGCGCACCGCCTGCTCGGTGCGGCCGGCCAGCCCCGCCACCATGAACAGCGGCCGGCGTCCGCCGATCGGCTCCCACTCCTGCGCGGTGCGCATGGCGAGTTCCAGCACCGGCTCGTACAGGCCCACGTCGCGGATCGCGAACTGGGTCGAGTGCACGCCCACCGCCACGCCACCGGCGCCGGCATCGAGGTAGTAGCGCGTCATCGCGCGCTGGCGCCGCGTGTCGAGCCGGCGACCGGCGTCCAGCGCGAGCAGGTGCGCCGGGATCACGGCGCCGCGCCGCAGCACGGCCAAGCTGTCCGCAGGCAGGTCGGTCCACTTCATCTCAGTACTTTCCGTCGCGGGCTTCGTAGTGGGTGGGCTTGTTCAGGCTGGCTCCGCCGCGCTGCACCCAGTCGGCCGTCCAGTCCAGCATCGTGTCCAGGCTCACCTGCGGCGTGCCGAACAGGCGGAAGGCTTCGCTGCAGTCGACCAGCCAGGCCGTGTCGGCTTCCTTGCCCTGCAGCACGGGTGCGATGCCCAGGCGTTCGCCCAGCGCGCGCGCGACGTCGCGGATGCGCACGCGCGGGCCGCTCAGGTTGAGCGGCGTGGTCGGCGTCGTGCAATGGGCCAGCGTGCGCAGCGCCCAGTCGTTGGCCTCGCCCTGCCAGATCACGTTGGCGTCGCCCATCGCCAGGTCGATAGGCTCGCGGTGCAGGACCTTCTGCGCCACGTCGTGCAGCACGCCGTAGCGCATGTCGATCGCATAGGACAGGCGCAGCAGCCGGCCCGGCGTGGCGTGCTCGTGCGAGAAGTGCTGGAACAGGCGCTCGCGCGC
This sequence comes from Comamonadaceae bacterium, assembly GCA_004144865.1. Taxonomy (GTDB): domain Bacteria; phylum Pseudomonadota; class Gammaproteobacteria; order Burkholderiales; family Burkholderiaceae_C; genus Ramlibacter. The sequence goes on along the minus strand of SEAY01000006.1, from coordinate 40,929 downwards.
CACGCAGGAGTTCGCGTACTCGCCCGAGGGCGCTGTCGGCGGCATGCCCTCGGAAGCGCCCGGCCCCGCCGCCGAGACGAAGGGATACACGCAGGCGGTGGAGAACGCGACGATGCGCGAACGGGCGAAGCGCTCCGCCACCAGCGCCGGCACGTGCGCATTCATCGCCCAGGTCAGCCACTCGCTGCCCGTGGAGCCGAACTTCCGGCCGGCCATGAAGACCACGTTGGGCGCGTCGGGCAACGATGCGAGGGCGTCGCGCGACAACAGGTCCGCTGCGATGCACTCCACTCCGTTCGCTTCCAGGCTCTCGCGCAGCCCCGGCTCCGAGAAACGCGCCACGCCGATCACGCGGCGCGCGGGGTCGGCCCGCTTGGCCATGCGCGCGAGTGTCGGCCCCATCTTGCCGCCGACGCCGAGCACGAGGATGTCGCCCGGCGCTGCGGCCAGGTCGCGGACGAGCGCCGGGGAAGGCCGGCTCATGAGTTCTTCGAGCGCGGCGAGGTCCGCGATGCGCGCCGGCAGCTCCTGGGCAGTCTGGGTCATCCCGCAACTATTCACCGGATGGTGAATTGCGGCAAGGGCGGGGAACCCTTAGAACGTTCGCGCGCCAGCGTCCGCCTCAGGCCGAGGTGCGCTCCAGCACGTGGCGCGTCATGGCCGCGGCGAGCTCGTGCTCGCCCACGAACACGCGCCCCGAGACTTCCTCTTCCAGCCGCCGCGCCTCCTCCTCGTTGTGCGAGCGCACGGCGATCTCGATGGCCGGGTTGAGCTGGCGCGCATAGCCCGCCATCTGGCGCACGCCGAAGGTGTCGGGCGTGGCGATCACCAGCATGCGGGCGCGGGCGACGTGGGCCTGCACCAGCACCTCGGGCTGCGAGGCGTCGCCGAACACGGCCGGGATGCCGCGCGCGCGCAGTTCCTCCACCAGCTCGCGGTTCTGGTCGGCCACCACGAAAGGCAGTCCATGCGCAGCCAGGGCGTCGGCCAGCCGACGGCCCACGCGCCCGTAGCCCACCAGCACCACCTGGCGCGACAGGTACTTGGGGTCGGTGCTCATCGGCAGCTCGGCCAGCGGATCGTCGCGCGCCGCAAGCTGGCGGGCGAGCTCTGAGCGGCGCAGCAGCCAGCTCTGCGCCGGCTCGATCAGGCGGAACACCAGCGGATTGATCGCGATGGAGACCAGCGCGGCGGCCACCACGAGGCTCTGCGCCTCCGGCGGAATCACCTTCAGCGCCGCCCCGAGGTTCACGAGGATGAAGGAGAACTCGCCGATCTGCGCCAGGCTGGCCGAGACCGTCAGCGCGGTGTGCAGCGGGTAGCGCAGCAGCAGCACCAGGATGGCCGCGGCGATGGACTTGCCGAACACGATGATGCCGACCACGGCCAGAAGCCGCAGCGGCTGCTCGAGCACGATGCGCGGATCGAACAGCATGCCCACCGAAACGAAGAACAGCACCGCGAACGCGTCCCGCAGCGGCAGGGTTTCCTCGGCCGCGCGGTGGCTGAACTGCGACTCGCGCAGCACCATGCCGGCGAAGAAGGCGCCCAGCGCGAACGAGACGCCGAAGATCTTCGTGGCACCGTAGGCGATGCTCACCGCCGCCGCGACCACGCACAGCGTGAAGAGCTCGCGCGAGCCGACCCGCTGCACCTGCCACAGCACCCAGGGAAAGAGCCGGCGGCCCACCACCAGCATGAGCGCGACGAACACGCCCACCTGCACCAGCGTCATGCCGATGTCGCGCCACAGGGCGGCCGTGTCCATCGTGCCGCTGCCGGCCAGGCCCGACGCGACGGGAGGAAGCAGCACGAGCACCAGCACCATGGCGAGGTCTTCGACGATCAGCCACCCCACCGCGACGCGGCCGGTGAAGGTGTCGAGCTGCCCGCGCGCCTCCAGCGCGCGCAACAGCACGACGGTGCTCGCGCACGAGAGCGAAACGCCGAACACGAGGGCGGCGGCAAGGGTCCAGCCCCACCACATCGCCACGCCGACGCCGAGCGCCGTGGCCGCGATCATCTGCACCACCGCGCCCGGCACCGCGATGCGGCGCACCGCCAGCAAGTCGCCCAGGGAGAAATGCAGCCCGACGCCGAACATCAGCAGCATCACGCCGATCTCCGCCAGCTGCGAGGCGAGCTGCATGTCGGCGACGAAGCCGGGCGTGAACGGCCCGATGACGATGCCCGCCACGAGGTAGCCCACCAGCGCCGGCAGGCGCAGGCGCGCCGCCAGGAAACCCAGCACCAGCGCCAACCCGAGCGCGGCGGCGATGGTCGTGATCAGCGGGAGTTCGTGGTGCATCTGCGCTGCACTCTACCCGATGGTGCAGCGGGGACGCGGGAGGCTTGCTTACGACGCGGGCTTGCTGGCGCCGGACGGATGCCGGATCACCCGCACCACGTACCAGATGGCAATGATGGCGAAGATCGCGGTGGATACGGGATTGAGCCACTTCTCGATGCGCTCGTACTGGCTCTCCAGCAGGTAGCCGGCCAGCGTGAGGATGGAGGTCCAGATGAGGGAGCCGATCACCGTCCACAGCATGAACGGCAGCACGCGCATGCGCGCGAGGCCGGCGGGCAACGCGACCACGGTGCGCAGCGCAGGGACCAGGCGGCCGAACACCAGCACCAGCGGCCCCTTCTTCTCGAAGAGGCGGCGGCCGCGTTCGATCTCCTCGGGCGTCAGCGCGATCCAGCGTCCGTGGCGCCGCGCCAGGTCTTCCAGGCGCTCCGCGCCGATCTTGCGGCCCGCCCAGTACCAGGGCAGCGCGCCCAGCAGGGAGCCGAGCGCGCCGGCCGCGACCACGCCCGCCGGATGCAACTCACCGCGCGCCGCGAGGAAGCCCGCGAACGGCATGATCAGTTCGGAGGGCAGCGGCGGGAACAGGTTCTCCAGCAGCATGAGCATCGCGATGCCCGCATAGCCGAGGCTGCCGATGACGCCGATGACCCAGTCTGCCATCGGTGCAGTCTAGGGCCGGCGCGCCGGGGGCGGGCGCCGCGGTGTCCGGATGTGAGGTAGGACGCTGTCCCGGCCCGCCCATGAAAAAAGCCGCCCGGAGGCGGCCTTCTTGCGGCTGGCTTGCGCTCAGATCTTCACGGAAGTCAGGTAGCTGTCGAAGCGGTACTCCGAGAAGCGGGTCCACAGCAGCTGGTCGCGCTGGAAGGCGCGCATGTCCTGGTGGATCTTCTTGAACTCGGGCGACTTGGCCTCGTGCTCCTTGAAGACTTCCATGGCGGCCTTGAAGCCGGCATCCATGATCTGCTTGGAGAAGGGCTTGAGCTGCGTCTTGGCGGCCACCAGGCGCTTGAGCGCCAGCGGGTTCACCGCGTCGTACTTGGAGGTCATGTCGCGCGCGGCGACCTGCGTGGCGGCCGACAGGATCGCCTTGTTCTCGGCCGAGAGCGCGTCGTAGGCCTTGGTGTTCACGAAGAACTCCAGCTCCGCGCCGCCTTCCCACCAGCCGGGGTAGTAGTAGTAGGGCGCGACCTTGTTGAAGCCCAGCTTCTCGTCGTCGTACGGGCCGACGAACTCGGTGGCGTCCAGGGTGCCCTTCTCGAGGGCCTGGTACACCTCGCCGGCGGGCATGTTCTGCGCCACGACGCCCAGCTTGGCCATGGTCTCGCCGAACAGGCCGCCGCCCAGGCGCATCTTCAGGCCCTTGAGGTCGTTGACCGTCTTGATTTCCTTGCGGTACCAGCCGCCCATCTGGGTGGTCGTGTTGCCGGCGCTGAAGCTGCGCATGTTGTACTTGGCGTAGAACGCGTCCATCAGCTTGCGGCCGTTGCCCTGCTCCATCCAGGCGTCCATCTGGCGCGCGTTCAGGCCGAAGGGCACGGCGCAGCCGAAGGCGAAAATCGGGTCCTTGCCGGTGAAGTAGTAGGGCGCGGTCTGGCCCATCTCGATGGTGCCGTTGTTCAGCGCGTCCACGTTCGCGAAGGCGGGCATCAGCTCGCCGGCGGCGTGCACGGAGATCTCGAACTTGCCGCCGGACATCGCCTTGACGGTGCGCGACAGGGTCTCGGCGCTGCCGAAGATGGTGTCCAGCGACTTCGGGAAGCTGGAAGACAGGCGCCAGCGCACCGCGGCCTGCGCGTGCACGGCGGGGGCGATGCCCGTAGCGAGCACGCCGGCGATGCCGGCGCGCTTGATGAGGGAACGACGGTCCATGGATGAGTACTCCTGATTCTGTGCGGGCGATGATGCGGCCGGGCTGCACCGGAAGCTTGCAGAAGGCTGGCAAAAACTTGTCGCGTTTGTACCTAGAACCTTCGACCGGGGCCGGCCGCTACAGCCGCTGGCTCTGCATGAAGCGGTCGAAGGTCGCCTCGGTGAAGCGGAACCACAGGTTCTGCTCGGAGCGGAACTTGGCGAAGTCGCTGTAGACGCGGCGCCAGTGCTCGTTGCGCCGCGAGATCTCGTCGTACAGCGCCATCGACTGCTTGAAGGCTTCGGTCATCACGTCCGCCGGGAAAGGCCGCAGCTTCGCGCCCGACACGACCAGCTGCTTGAGCGCCGCCGGGTTGCGCGCGTCGTACTTGGCCTGCGTCTCCACGTGCGCGATGGTGGCGGCGGCGGACACGATCTCCTTCAGTTCTGAGGAGAGCGCGAGATAGGCCTTGCGGTTCACGTACAGGTCCAGCTGCAGGCCGCCCTCCCACCAACCCGGGTAGTAGTAGTAGGGCGCGACCTTGTGGAAGCCCAGCTTCTGGTCGTCATAGGGGCCGATCCATTCGGCGGCGTCGATGGCGCCCTTCGCGAGCGCCGTGTAGATCTCGCCCCCCGGCAGGTTCTGCGGTTCGCCGCCCATGCGTTCGAGCACCTTGCCGGCGAATCCGCCGATGCGGAACTTCAGGCCCCGCAGGTCCGCGGCGCTGCGGATTTCCTGCCGCATCCAGCCGCCCATCTGCGCGCCGGTGTTGCCGCAGGGGAAGCTGACGATGTCGAACAGCGCGTAGAACTCGCGCATCAGCTTCAGGCCGTTGCCCTCGAAGGTCCAGGCGCTCATCTGCCGGCTGTTGAGGCCGAAGGGAATGGCGCCGCCGATGGCGAAGGTCTCGTCCTTGTCGTAGAAGTAATAGGGCGCGGTGTGCGCGGCCTCGACCTTGCCGCGCCGCACGCCATCCACCACGCCGAAGGCGGGCATCAGCTCGCCGCCCGCGTGCACCGAGACGTCGAAGCGGCCGCCGGAGAGCTGCCGCGCCTTGTGCGCGAAGATCTCCGCCGCCCCGTAGATGGTGTCCAGCGATTTCGGGAAGCTCGATGCGAGGCGCCAGCGCACCGAGGGCTGCGCGTGCACCGCGGGCGCGGCGGCGGAGGCCAGCACCCCGGCTGCGCCCGCGCGCTTCAGGAGGGAGCGTCGGTCCATGGGCTCCATTGTCGCGTGCCATGGAAAAGGGCCCCGCAGGGCCCCTTTCCGGCGGACGCGCGGCGCGCGTCAGGCGAGCTTCTGCGCCTGCATGAAGCGATCGAACGTCGCCTCGGTGAAGCGGAACCAGAGGTTCTGGTCGGCGCGGAATTTCGAGTAGTCCGCGTAGATCTTCTTCCAGTCGGGGTTCTTGGTGCCGATCTCGGCGTAAACCGCCATCGACTCCTTGAAGGCGCCATTGAGCACCTGGGTGGAGAACGGGCGCAGCTTGGTGCCCGCGCCCACCAGCTGGCGCAGCGCGTTGGGGTTGCGCACGTCGTAGCGGGCCTGCATCACCGTGTGGGCGTGCGCGGCGGCGTTCTCGACAATCGCCTTGTTCTCCGGCGACAGGCCGTTGAAGGCCTTGTCGTTGATGAAGAAGTCCAGCTGCGGGCCGCCTTCCCACCAGCCGGGGTAGTAGTAGTAGGGCGCGACCTTGTTGAAGCCCAGCTTCTGGTCGTCGTAGGGACCCACCCACTCCGCGGCATCGATGGTGCCCTTCTCCAGCGCCTGGTAGATCTCGCCGGCCGGGATGTTCTGCGGCACGCCGCCCAGGCGCTCGAGCACCTTGCCTGCGAAGCCGCCGATGCGCATCTTCAGGCCCTTGATGTCCGCCAGGGTCTTGATCTCCTTGCGGTACCAGCCACCCATCTGCGCGCCGGTGTTGCCGCCCGGGAAGCTGATCATGTTGTACTTGGCGTAGAACTCGCGCATCAGCTTCAGGCCGTTGCCCTCGTACATCCAGGCCGTCATCTGCCGGCTGTTCAGGCCGAAGGGGATGGCGCAGCCCAGCGCGAACACCTCGTTCTTGCCGAAGAAGTAGTAGGGCGCCGTGTGCGCCATCTCCACCGTGCCCTGCTGCACGCCGTCGACCACGCCGAACGCGGGCATCAGCTCGCCGGCCGCGTGCACCGAGACCTCGAACTTGCCGCCCGACATGGCCTTGACCTGCTGCGCGAAGACTTCGGCGGCGCCATAGATCGTGTCCAGGGACTTGGGGAAGCTCGATGCCAGGCGCCAGCGGATGGCGGCCTGGGCGTGCACGGCCGGCGCGATGCCGGTGGCGAGCACGCCCGCGATGCCGGCGTTGCGAATGAGGGAACGACGATCCATGGACACTCCTCGAATGATTTGAAAGCTTTAATGAGGCGATCGCGATATCAACTTTCGTGTCTATACGCGAACGCCGCATTCTAGAAATGCAAGCTTTCCGCCAGCCCGGGGTTTTCCCTTGCGGATCGCGAACTTCCGTGCGACTCCGCACGCATGCGCGTGCGGAGTGCGGGTGGATCGGCGCGCGGCTACAACTTCTGCGCCTGCATGAAGCGGTCGAAGGTGAGCTCGGTGAAACGGAACCACACGTTGGCGTCGGCGCGGAACTTCGAGTAATCCGCGTACACCTTGGCCCAATCGGGATTCTTGGTGCCGATGTCGGCGTACAGCGCCATCGATTCCCTGAAGGCACGGTTCATCACGTCGGTCGAGAAGGGCCGCAGCTTGGTGCCCTGGGCCACGAGCTGGCGCAGGGCCCCCGGGTTGCGCGCGTCGTAGCGGGCCTGCACGAAGATGTGCGCATCGCCCGCGGCGGATTCGACGATGGCCTTGTTCTCCGGCGACAGCGCGTTGAACGCCTTGTCGTTGATGAACACGTCCAGCTCGGGGCCGCCTTCCCACCAGCCGGGGTAGTAGTAGAAGGGCGCGACCTTGCTGAACCCGAGCTTCAGGTCGTCATACGGACCGACCCATTCGGCGGCATCGATGGTGCCCTTCTCCAGCGCCTGGTAGATCTCGCCGCCGGGGATGTTCTGCGGCACGCCGCCCATGCGCTCGATCACCTTGCCGGCGAAGCCGCCCACGCGGAACTTGAGGCCCTTCACGTCCGCGGCGGACTTGATCTCCTTGCGGTACCAGCCGCCCATCTGCGCGCCGGTGTTGCCGGCGGGGAAGTTGACGATGTTGTATTTCGCGTAGAACTCGCGCATCAGCTTGCCGCCGTTGCCCTCGTGCATCCAGGCGGTCATCTGCCGGCTGTTGAGGCCGAAGGGGATGGCGCAACCGAGGGCGAACACCTCGTTCTTGCCGAAGAAGTAATAGGGCGCGGTGTGCGCCACTTCGACCGTGCCCTGCTGCACGCCGTCGACCACGCCGAAGGCGGGCATCAGTTCGCCCGCGGCGTGCGTGGAGATCTCGAACTTGCCTCCGGACAGCGCCTTCACGCGCGCCGCGAACACCTCCGCCCCGCCATAGAGGGTGTCGAGGGACTTCGGGAAGCTGGAAGCGAGCCGCCATCGGATGGCGGGCTGCGCATGCACGGCCGGCGCGATGCCGGAAGCCAGGACGCCCGCGATGCCGGCGTTGCGCAGAAGCGATCGACGATCCATGGTGTCTCCTCGGGGTGGAACGAAAGTTCCATTCTCGGGGCGACAGCTTTTTGTCAGGAACGGGTTTTCCCTTGCGTGGAATCGAGGATGTCTTCGTGCCCCCGTACGCCGGGGTTCGGCTTCGCGCTCACCCCGACCTACGAAGCTGCGAAGCCGACGTCAGCCGACGTCAGCCGACAATCTTCTTCAGGTTCGGAGCGCCGCGTTCCAGCAGGCCGGCGAAGCGAGCCCGGATCGACGCCTCGATGCCGGCCGCATCCAGCCCCTGCAAGGAAAGCAGCTTGGCCGGATCGCCGTGCGGCGCGTATTCGTCGCGCAGGCCCAGTTGCAGCACCGGCTTCACGATGCCCGCGGCGTTCAGCGCCTCGGTGACGGCGCTGCCCGCGCCGCCCATGATGGCGCCCTCTTCCACCGTCACCAGCGCGTCGTGGCTGGACGCGACCTGCAGCAGCAGCTCGGTATCCAGCGGCTTCGCCCAGCGCATGTTCGCCACGGTGAGGTCCAGGCGCTCCGCGGCCTGCAGCGCGGGATACAGCAGCGTGCCGAAGGCCAGCACCGCGACGCGTTGCCCCTGCCGGCGCAACTCGCCCTTGCCGAACGGCAGCGGCTGCAGCGTGGGCTCGACCGCGACGCCGACGCCCGCGCCGCGCGGATAGCGCACGGCGACCGGATGGTCCTGCTGGTAGGCCGTGGTGAGCAGCTTGCGCGTCTCGTTCTCGTCGGCCGGGCAGGCGATGCTCACGTTGGGGATGCAGCGCAGGTACGGGATGTCGTAGGCGCCCGCATGCGTGGGACCGTCGGCGCCGACGAGGCCGGCGCGGTCCAGCGCGAACACCACCGGCAGGTTCTGCAGCGCCACGTCGTGGATCAACTGGTCGTAGCCGCGCTGCAGGAAGGTGGAATAGATCGCCACCACCGGCTTGAGCCCCTCGCAGGCGATGCCCGCGGCGAAAGTCACGGCGTGCTGCTCCGCGATGCCGACGTCGTGGTAGCGATCGGGGAACTGCCGGTGGAATTCCACCATGCCCGATCCCTCGCGCATCGCAGGCGTGATGCCCACGAGGCGATGGTCGTGCGCCGCCATGTCGCACAGCCACTGGCCGAACACCTGCGTGAACGTGGGCTTGGCCGCCGTGGCGGGCTTCACCAGGCCGACGGCCGGATCGAACTTGCCCGGCCCGTGGTAAGCCACCGGGTCGGCCTCGGCCAGCTTGTAGCCCTGCCCCTTCTTCGTCACCACGTGCAGGAACTGCGGGCCCTTGAGCTGGCGGATGTTCTGCAACGTGGGCACCAGCGACTCGAGGTCATGCCCGTCGATCGGGCCCACGTAGTTGAAGCCGAACTTCTCGAACAGCGTGGCCGGCACCACCATGCCCTTGGCATGCTCCTCGAAGCGCTTGGCGAGTTCGAACAGCGGCGGCGCCACGTGCAGCACCTTCTTGCCGATGTCCTTGGCCGCCGCGTAGAAGCGGCCGCTCATGAGCTGGGCGAGGTAGCGGTTCAGCGCGCCCACCGGCGGGCTGATCGACATGTCGTTGTCGTTCAGGATCACCAGCAGGTCGGTCTCGAGCACGCCGGCGTTGTTCAGCGCCTCGAAGGCCATGCCGGCGCTCATCGCGCCGTCGCCGATCACGGCGACGCAATGGCGCGCCTCGCCCTTCTGCTGCGAGGCCACCGCCATGCCCAGCGCCGCGGAGATGCTGGTGGACGAATGCGCCGTGCCGAAGGTGTCGTATTCGCTCTCGGCGCGCTGGGGGAAGCCCGCCAGGCCGCCGAACTGGCGCAGCGACGCCATGCGGTCGCGCCGGCCCGTGAGGATCTTGTGCGGGTAGGTCTGGTGGCCCACGTCCCATACGACGCGGTCCCACGGCGTGTCGAACACGTAGTGCAGCGCGATCGTGAGTTCCACCGTGCCCAGGTTCGAGCTCAGGTGGCCGCCGGTGCGGGCGACCGATTCCAGCACGTAGGCGCGCAGTTCGTCGGCGAGCTGCGGCAGCTGCGCGCGCGCGAGGCGGCGCAGGTCCGCGGGGTCGTTGATGGTTTGCAGCAGCGTTGCCATGCTTGTTCAGTTCTCCCTGTCCACCACCATGTCGGCGAGCGCCGCGAGCGCGCGCGTGTCCGCCAGCCCGGTGGTCGCAAGCGCGCCATGCGCCTGCGCGAGCAGTTCGCGCGCATAGGCGCGGGCCCGCTCCAGCCCCAGCAGGGAAACGTAGGTGGGCTTGTCCTGCGCGGCGTCCTTGCCCGCCGTCTTGCCGAGGGTAGCCGAATCCGCGGTGACGTCGAGGATGTCGTCGACCACCTGGAAGGCCAGGCCGAGCGCGCGGCCATAAGTCTCGAGTCCGGCACTCGAGCGTGCATCCGGCTCGCCACAGGCGGCGCCCATCATCACGCTGGCCTGCAGCAGCGCGCCCGTCTTCAGGCGGTGCATGTGGCGCAATTCGCCTTCCGTCAGCGAGCGGCCCACGGCGGCGAGGTCGATGGCCTGTCCACCCGCCATGCCGGCGTGTCCGGCCGCGAGCGCCAGCAAGCGCGTGAGGCGCGCCTGCGTGCGGTCCGGGATGCCGGCGTCGGCCGGCGCGAGCAGCTCGAACGCGAGCGCCTGCAGCGCGTCGCCGGCCAGCAGCGCAGTGGCTTCGCCGAACTGCACGTGCACGGTGGGCTTGCCGCGCCGCAGGACGTCGTTGTCCATGCAGGGCATGTCGTCGTGCACCAGCGAATAGGCGTGGATCAGTTCGACCGCGCAGCCCGCGCGCAATGCAGCGCCGCCGTGGCCGTCGACGGCCTCCGCCGCACCCAGCACGAGCAGCGGACGCAGGCGCTTGCCGCCATCCAGCACCGCGTAGCGCATCGCTTCGCCGAGTTGCGCCGGGGCCTGCTGCGGAACCCAGGTGGAAAGCGCCTGCTCCACGCGTGCGAGTCGTTCGGTCGACCAGTCCCTCAGGTTGAACGTCACTCGCTCGCCCACGGCTTCAGCACACCGGCATCCAGCACCTTGATCTGTTCTTCGACGGCCTGCAGCTTGTCGCGGCAGAACTTGAGCAGGTCCGCGCCGCGTTCGTAGCCGGCCAGCAGCTGCTCCAGCGGCAGCTGGCCCGACTCGATGCGGGCCGTGAGCTGCTCGAGCTCTTCCATCGCCGCTTCGTAGCTGGCTGGGGGGGTGGTCGGCGACTTGGACATTCAAATACTTCGGTTGAACAGTAGATTTTAGGCCCTCGCCCCCCATCTCTCCCCGGGGGGTAGAATCCCCCTCCCTTTCTGTCGCGCTATCCAGCGTGGCCCTGCCCCTTCATAGGGGGAGTCTCTAGGTCAGGTGAAATGTCTGATTTAAGTCTTCAGTTACAGCAGGCCGCAAGCCAACTTCCCGTTTCCAGCTACTTCGATCCGGCACTCCACGCGCGGGAGATGGAGCTCATCTTCCAGCGCGGGCCCCGTTATGTGGGGCACGAACTGAGCATTCCGGAACTCGGGAACTATCACGCACTGCCGCACGAAGGCGAGGGGCGCGCGCTGCTGCGCACGCCGCAGGGCATCGAACTCATCTCCAACGTCTGCCGCCACCGGCAGGCCGTGATCCTGCGCGGGCGGGGCCCGGTGAACGGCACGCCGTCCACGGGAGGGAACATCGTGTGCCCGCTACACCGTTGGACCTACAGCGCGGGCCACGGAGCGAAGGCCGGGACGCTGCTGGGCGCGCCGCACTTCGCGGCCGATCCCTGCCTCAACCTCAACAACTACCCGGTCCAGTCGTGGAACGGCCTGGTGTTCGAGGGCAACGGCTACGACGTGAACCGCGCGCTGGCCAAGCTCGGCCCGAAGGCCGACCTCGATTTCTCCGGCTACGTGTACGACCGCACAGTCCTGCACGAGGTGGACTACAACTGGAAGACCTTCATCGAGGTCTACCTCGAGGACTACCACGTGGGTCCGTTCCATCCGGGCCTGGGCAATTTCGTCACCTGCGACGACCTGCGCTGGGAGTTCGGCCACGAGTACTCGGTGCAGACCGTCGGCGTGGCGGGCGCGCTCGGCAAGGCCGGATCGGACGTCTACCGCAAGTGGCATGACGAGGTGCTGCGCTACCAGGACGGCCGGCCGCCCAAGCACGGCGCCGTCTGGCTCACGCTGTATCCCACCGTGATGGTCGAGTGGTATCCGAACGTGCTGGTGGTCTCCACGCTGTTCCCCCGCGGGCCGCAGAAGACGCTCAACATGGTGGAGTTCTTCTACCCCGAGGAGATCCAGGCCTTCGAGCGCGAGTTCGTCGAAGCCCAGCAGGCGGCCTACATGGAGACCTGCGAGGAAGACGACGAGATCGCCCTGCGCATGGACGCCGGGCGGCGCGCGCTGATGGAGCGCGGCGACAACGAGGTCGGCCCCTACCAGAGCCCGATGGAAGACGGCATGCAGCACTTCCACGAGTGGTACCGCGAAGCCATGGGCGTGCACGCTCCGAAGGCCTGAGTGCCTGCTGCGGGCGGCCGCGCGCCGCACTGAGATGCAGGCCCTGTGGATGCTGGCGGCGTCGCTGTTCTTCGCGACGATGGCGGTCTGCATCAAGATCGCCTCCGCCTGGTTCAATGCCGCCGAACTGGTGTTCTGGCGCGGCCTGATCGGCATGGCGATCATGGGGCTGTGGGCACGCTCGCAACGCGTCTCGCTGGCCACCCACTATCCCGGCATGCATGCGTGGCGCAGCCTCGTGGGCGTGCTGTCGCTCGCCGCCTGGTTCTACGCCATCGCGGGCCTGCCGCTCGCCACGGCCATGACACTCAACTACATGAGCAGCGTGTGGATCGCCGCGTTCCTCGTGGGCGGCGCGCTGGTGGCCTGGAATCCGCGCGCCGGCGTCCCGCTGCCCGGCCGCCAGGGCGCGCTGGCGCTCACCGTGCTGTCCGGCTTCTGCGGCGTGATCCTGATGCTGCGGCCCACGATGGAACAGCACCAGGTGTTCGCCGGCCTCATCGGCCTGCTCTCCGGCCTGCTCTCCGCCTTCGCGTACCTGCAGGTGATGGCGCTCGGCAAGATCGGGGAGCCCGAGACGCGCACCGTCTTCTACTTCGCAGCCGGCTCGGCCGTGGGGGGCGGCGCCTGGATGCTGGTGGCCGGCGTGTCGCCCTGGGACTGGCAACACGCCCTGTGGCTGCTGCCCATGGCGCTGCTCGCTTCCCTCGGGCAGTGGTGCATGACGCGCGCGTACAGCCAGGGGGCCACGCTGGTGGTGGCCAACCTGCAGTATTCGGGCATCGTCTTCGGGGCGCTGTACAGCCTGCTCCTGTTCGGCGACCGGATCCCCCTGGCCGGCTGGCTCGGCATGGCGCTGATCTGCGCGAGCGGCATCGCCGCCACCTGGCTGCGGGCCCGCACCGCACCCGATGCGCCGGCGGAGGAACACTGAAGCGGGCCGGAGCGCCACATAATCCTCGCATGTACACGACGCTGATCACCGCGGAACAGGTCCGTGCCCTGATGGACGCCAAGGCGCGGCTGATGGTCTTCGACTGCACTTTCGAGCTGGCGGACCCCACCAGCGGCGAGAAGCAGTACCTGCAGGCGCACATCCCGGGCGCGGTCTACGCCGACCTCGACCATGCGCTGAGCGACAAGGGCAGCCCCGACGCCGCGACCGGCGAGCCCCAGCCGCATTCCGATGCCGCCTCGGGCGGGCGCCATCCGCTGCCGAACCGCGAGAAGTTCGCCATGTGGCTTTCGAGCGTGGGCTTCGCCAACGACATGCAGGCCGTGGTGTACGACCGCAACGGCGCCAACTACTGCGGGCGCCTGTGGTGGATGCTCAAGTGGGCCGGGCACGAGGCCGTGGCGGTGCTCGACGGCGGGCTGCAGGCCTGGCAGGCCGCCGGCGGCGCGGTGAAAGCGGGCCCGGAGCCCTCGCATTTCCAGTCGAACTTCGAACTGGGCGAGCCCCTGCGGCGGCTGGCGCGCACCGAGGACGTCGCGCGCGGCCTCGGCAAGCGCGAACAGACCGTGGTGGATGCGCGGGCGCCGCAGCGCTTTCGCGGCGAGGTGGAGCCGCTCGATCCCGTGGCGGGACACATTCCCGGCGCACTGAACCGGCCGTTCGCACAGAACATCGGCGCGGACGGCCGCTTCAAGCCGGCCGCACAGCTGCGCGCCGAGTTCGAGCAGTTGCTGGCCGGCCGCGATCCTTCGACCGTCGTCCACCAGTGCGGCAGCGGCGTGAGCGCGGTGCCCAACCTGCTCGCGATGGAGATCGCCGGATTCGCTCCGACCGCGCTGTACGCGGGCAGCTGGAGCGAGTGGTGCCGCAACCCGCGACTGCCCGTCGAAAAGGGCTGAGCGCCCTCCCGGAAAGAGAAATGCCGGGCGGAGCCCGGCACGGAATCGTCGTTGCGGTGGCTTGCGTCAGCGCTGGCCCGCGGCGCCGCCCGTGGCGGGCGCGGAGCCCATCACGCTGCTGCCGCCGAGGCCGCCATCGAGCCCGCTTCCGGGCTGCGCGGCCTGGCTGCGGCCGCCTGCTTCGGCGGTGCCGCTCCCGGTGGTCCCGGGCATCACGTCGGCCCCGGAGGCGCCGGTGTGCGGCCCCGACCCCGCGATCCCCGAAGGGCCGCCGGGGGGGCTGTCCGGCGCCGCCGGCCGCACGACTTCCGCCGTGTTGCCGGTGCCGGGGCTGCCTGGCGCGTTCGCATTGGTGTCGGCGCGGTCGCTGCAGCCGGCGAGCGCCAGCAGGCCAACCGCGCACACGGTGCCGAAGGTCCAGGCGTTTCGCTGCATGGCCCGTTTACTTGGTGGTCGTGCCGGCGGCGGGGGTGCTGGGCGTCACGCCCGAACCCATGTCGGTGCCGGCCGGGGTGCCGGTGGTGCCGGACGCGCCCATGGAGGTGCCACTGCCCGTGGTCGTGCCGGTCGTGCCGGTCGTGCCAGCGGTCGTGTCGGTCGTGCTGCTGCCGGTCATGGAGCCGGAGCCCGACGCGGTGCTGGAGGTGTCAGCCGGCGTGGTCGTGGTCGAAGGCGTCGTCGTGCTGGACGTGGCGGACGTGTCGGCCGGGGCGGATTCGTCACGGTTGCCGCAGGCGGACAGGGACAGGGCGGCCACCACGGCCAGGGCGGCGACTTGCGCAATCGGGGACTTGATCATCAGGAACTCCTTGGAGGTTTCGTTTCGAGCTAGAGAACGGCAGCCGTCACTCTGCGCTGCCTGCGGCTCACTTTAGTAGCGAGGCTTGCGCGGCTTGTCGTCTCGCACTGTCGAAGCCTGTAGGACAAGGCACGGCGGGCCGCACTTTCACGCAAGGGCCGATGCAAGTGCATCCTCGCGCAACGCGTCGGATACGGCCCGCAATTCTTCCTTACGAATCGTGATGGAACGGCCCAGCGACTGCAGGTCGATGCGCGAGGCGAGCGCGCGGTTGAACACTTGCTCGCGTTCCTGCCGCACGTGGCGTTCCACGTATTCCTGCAGCACGGCGACGCGGGCGTCGTACAGCGGATCCTCGGGTTGCGAAGCCAGGATCTGCGCGACGAACTCGCGCTGGCTGCCATGCTGGTCCTCCGCTTCGTCGATCAGGTCTTCGTCGTAGAGCGCCTCGCGCAGCGCGGGGTAGAACAATTCCTCCTCGAGCCGCGCGTGGATGGTCAGCTCCATGCAGATCTCCTCGGCGAGCGCGCGCCGCTGCAGCGGGTCGGCGCCCGTGCGCACCAGTTCCCGATAGGACTGGAACATCGCGTGCACCGCCAGGTGGTCGGCGTCGAGGAGGTCGATGGCGTCAGGCGTCTGCTTCTTCATGGTGTGTCCGCGTCTCGTGCCCAGCTACTCTAGGGAAGCGCGCAACCGACGCTGTCGGCCCGCAGACGGCAGTCATGTAGGACGGCAGTGCCTCCGGCGCCGCGCACGGCTGCGCTTACAGCGCCGCGAGCGCCTGCTGCAATTCGCGCCGGTACACCGCAGCCTCGTGGACGTCGTTGTGGCCGGCTCCGGGCACCACCAGCAGCCGCGCCGACGGCCGCAAGGCCTGCAGGCTGCGCGCGTGATGCACGCCAATGAGCGCATCGTGCTCGCCGTGCACCAGCAACAACGGCCCGCCCATGCCACGGAGATGGCTCGCGGTATCGAGCGGATAGCGGACCAGCGCCGGAGGCACCCAAGGGTAGTGCTCGGTGGTGAGCGCGCGGATGCTGGAATACGGCGACACCAGCACCGTGAGGTCAGGCGCGCGGCCTTCCTGGGTGAGCTGCTCCGCGAGGTCGGCGGCCAGCGCCGTTCCCAGCGAGCGGCCGTAAAGCACGATGCGCCGGCCCTCGTAGCGCGCCGCGAACGCGTCCCACACCGCGCGCACGTCAGCGCGCAGCTGCTTCGCGCTGGCGATGCGGCCGGTGCTCTTGCCGAAGCCGCGGTAGTCCGGCATCACGAGATCGAAGCCCGCCTGCCGGTAGAAGTCCGCATTGCTGAACCAGCCGGCGAGGTTGCCCGCGTTGCCATGCAGGAAGAACACCACGCCGCGGGGTTCCGGCAACTGCAGGTGCATGACCGAGAGCCGGGCGCCCTCCACCTCCACGCCGCGCTCATGGATGTCCGGCTCGCGCGCCAGCGGATAGTCCGCCGGCAGCGGCACCGGATAGAACATCAGGTTCTCCTGGCGGAACCACAGGAACGCGAGAAGGCTGGCGTACATCGCCAGCCCCGCGAGCAGGATCCAGGAGAGGGTGAGCCAGGCGGCCTTGGACATGGGGCGGGAGCGTAGCGTCCCGCTCCGTGCCCTACAAGCGGCCCAGTGCCGAGGCCAACGCCTGGCGCACCGTGGGGAACTGGTGCACGTCGCTGTGCCCCGCGCCCGTCACGCGCAGCAGCTGCGCCGTGCGCATCGACTTGCACAGCGTCTCGCTGTGGTGGATGGGGATCAGCTCGTCCTTCTCGCCGTGGATCAGCATCACCGGGCCCAGCAGCTTGGCCGCGCGCTCCAGCGTGTGCAGCGGGTAGCGCAGCACCTGGATCGGAACCCAGGGATACAGCTCCGCGGCAAGCGCCTGCATGCTGCTGTAGGGCGACACGAGCAGCGTGAGGTCGGGCGCATGCCCGTCGGAGCAAAGCTGCGCCGCCAGCCCCGCGGCCAGGCCGGTGCCCAGCGACTGGCCGGAAATCACCACGCGCTTGCCGGCGTACGTCGCCTCGAAGTGCTTCCACACCGCCAGCACGTCGCCGTGCAGCTGCTCTTCGCTCTCGATCTGGCCCGTGCTCTTGCCGAAGCCGCGGTAGTCGAACATCACCACGTCGAAGTTGGCCTGGCGGAAGGCGTCGAGCTCCACGAACCACTTCTTCAGGTTGCCCGAATTCCCGTGCAGGAAGAAGAACACGCCGCGCGGGTTGGGCAGGGCCATGTGCGCCACGGAGAGCCGGGCCCCCGGTACGTCGACGAAGAATTCGCGCGCGTCCGGGTCTGCGCAGATCGGCTCGTCGGCGGGCAGCGGGTCGGGCTCGAACAACAGCCGTTCCTGCCGGAAGTACAGCCACCCCACGGCGCCCGCGTAGATGGCGCCGATGGCCAGCAGGACGGAGGCGGAAAAGATTGCATAAACCATGTTGCCTCCTCCACGCACCGCGCTAGCGACTGCGTTTGGCATCGGGATCGCTCGGACCGTTGCGATCGGACAGGCCAGCGCCCGGAGCGCCCAGGTCGCCCGCGTCGCTGGGGTTCTTCTCGTCCCAGGTGCGGCCCTGGCCGGTGACCTTGCCGCGCGGGTGGACCATGTCGGTGCCGTCGTCGAAATTCAGGGCGCCGCCGCCCATGGGCTTGTCGTCGGCCGCACCGTGGTCCCGCTCGTTCACGCCCGAGGGCGCCACGAGGTCGGGCTGGTCATCGCTGGTGATGCCGATCTTCGCGGGACCGTCGCCGCGGTAGTCCTGGCCGGAGGGCGAATCCTTCGCGTCGCCGCCTTCGCGTTCCACGTCCGGCGAGGGCCGGTCCTTGTCCTTGCGGGGGATCCCGTCGCGGGAGTTTTCCTGGTTGGGCATCGCGGACTCCTTTGCTGTTGTCTGCGGCGGGCCTTTGCCCGCCATGGCACACAGTGTTCCGCCGCCACCCATTGCAGACCTGTCGGCTTCGCCCGGCGAGTTACGTAGGAAGCCGGCCCGGGGCGCGGCAGGAATGCGATGGGCGGGGGTGACGGGATGCAGCTTGCGCCGCCCGGGGCGGGGCTGCATCTCCCGCGAAGCGTAGGTAGCCGCCCGTGCTCAGTCGGGCCGGTAGAGCGCGCGCAGCGCGCGGCGCTCGCCCTCGCGCAGCCCGAGGCCCTCGCGCAGGTAGGCCTCGAGGGAACCGTACTGCGCATCCACTTCGTCCAGCGCCGCCTGCAGGAATTCGGGCTGCACGCGCCACAAGACCTGCATCGCCTCGGGCGACAGCCCCAGCCGCGTGACCTCGGGCAGTTGCAGGCGGTCGTTCGTGAGCAGGTAGTCCTGCCACACCTCCTCGTCGGCGGCGTCCATCGCCTTCAGCAGCAACGCCGCGGCGAAGCCGGTGCGGTCCTTGCCCGCGGTGCAGTGGAAGACGGTGGGCTCGCCGGAGGCGAGCAGGTGGCGGAAGAATTCCGCGAAGCGCGGCGTCCCCTGGCGCACGAAGTTGCGGTACGTCTCCTGCATGTACGCCACGATGTCCTCGCCGGTGAGTCGATGGCCCGCGGCGACCAGCCCGGAGAGCTTCTGCACGATGGTCGGCTCGATCGGGAGGGAGTGCACGTGCACGTCGGGGAGGCGGCAGGCGGCGGCCGTGCGTTCGTGCACGCCGCGGAAATCGAGCACGCGCGTGATGCCCAGCGCGCGGATCTGCGCCGCGTCGCGGTCGTCGAGCGCGCCGAGGTGGTCGGAACGGTAGAGGTTGCGCAGGGCGCGCTGGGGGGCGCCGACGGTGCGGAAGTTGGAGGAACTCGGGAACCGCATGCCGGCACTCTACGGCAATCCGCGGGATCGCACGGCCAGGCTCGACGAAATCAGCATGACGCTGCGCAAGGGCAAATTTACTATTACATATGTCATTGAATATAAAGTAGTTTCCGCGTAAATTCCAACAATAACGAATGACTCGGAAAATCCGCCATGTTCCACTTTATCGAGCTGGAGGAAAAGCAGCTGCGCCAGCTGAGCGATGCGCAGGCGGCTTGGCGCAACCTGCTGCAGGCAAGGAAGGACGCAGGCGAAGTGCGCGGCTCGATGAAATGGAAGACCGTCGACGGGCGCACGTATCTCGTGCGGGTCAGCCCCAGAGGAGCCGAGACCAGCCTCGGCCCGCAGGACGAGCGCACCCAGGCCATCTACGAGGGGTTCCATGCGCGCAAGGGGCCGGCAGAGGCCAGGCTCAAGGCGATGAAGGCCACCCTGGACGAACACCGCCGTCTCAACCGCGCATTCCGCGTCGGTCGCACGCCAGCCGTGGTGGTGCGCAGCCTGGCGGCCATCGACGACGCCGGACTGTCCGACCAGTTTCTCACCGTCGGCACGCATGCCCTGTACGCCTACGAGACCGCGGCGGGCGTGCGCGTCGAGCCCGGAGCGGTCGCAACGCAGGACCTGGACCTCCTTTTCGAGGCGGGCAAGCTGCGCACGTACACCTCACGCATGGCGAGGAGCGATGCCCGTTCCCTCATCGCCGTGTTGCGCAAGGCGGACCCCACTTTCCGCGTCAAGCGCGCCCAGTTGCAGACTGCGGTCAACGATGCCGGCTTCGAGATCGACATCATCCGGCGCCGTGCGACCGGGGCCGACCCGCACCCGCTGCGCATGTCGGACGACGAAGACGACTTCTGGGCGGTGCAGGTGGACCAGGGCGAGAAACTCGCAAGCAGCCGCAGGTTCGAGCACCTGGTCGTGGCAGCCAACGGCGAAATGGCCCTCATGCGAACACTGCACCCCCTGGACTTCATCCGCCTGAAGCAGGATCTTGCGCAGCGGCCAGGCCGCGATCCGCTGAAGGCACCCAAGGACCGGTTGCAGGCGCAAGTCGTGCGGCAGCTTTGGGACAACTTCCTTCAGCATGTCGTCCGGCCGGAGGCTTCATGAAAGCTCCAGCCTTTGCGTGTTCCTGCCCGCTGCTGCGGCGGCCCGCCCGGCGCGTCACTTCCACATAGCCCGCGACCGCGCCCGCACCTGCATCACCGGCGCCTGCGGCTGCGCACCCTGCGCCTGCGCGGCCGACGCCTCGGGCCAGGTCACGTGCTCGAACTGCGGCGCCATCGCCTCGCTGATGAAGCGCGTGCGCCCCGCGTACACGTGCCGGTCGCCGCCACCGGACTGTTGCGACACGTAGAAGCGCTGCGGCACCAGCAGGTGCAGGTGCTCCTTGGCCCGCGTCATCGCCACGTAGAGCAGCCGGCGCTCCTCCTCCAGTTCCTCGGTGGTGCCGGTGGACATGTCGCTGGGGATGCAGCCATCCACCACGTTCAGCACGTGCACCGCCTTCCACTCCTGGCCCTTGGCGCTGTGGATGGTCGACAGGATCAGGTAGTCCTCGTCGCGCAGCGGCGGCCCGCTCTGGTCGCTGGTGGCGTCGGGCGGATCGAGCGTGAGTTCGGTGAGGAAGCGCTCGCGGCTCGCGTAGCCCGTGGCCAGGCGGGCGAGCTGCTCGATGTCGAGCTTGCGCACCTGCGCGTCGTCGTGCATGCGTTCGAGTTGCGGCAGGTACCAGGCCTTGGCCAGCTCCATGTCCGCCGGCCAGGAGAGCCCCTCCTCGCGCAGGCGCGCGAACATCGCCGCGAGCTGCGCCCATTCGTCCTTCGCCTGCGCCGGCGGCTCGAAGGCCTGCAGGGCCGCGTGCGGGTCGCTCCCCTCCGCCATCGCATCGAGCAGGCGGGTCGCCGTGGCCGCTCCTATGCCGGGAACGAGCTGCGCGACGCGGAAGCCCGCCATGCGGCTGCGCGGGTTCTGCGCGAAACGCAGCACCGCCAGCAGGTCCTTGACGTGCGCGGCCTCCAGGAACTTGAGGCCGCCGAACTTCACGAAGGGGATGTTGCGCCGCGCGAGTTCCAGTTCGAGCGCGGCGCTGTGGTGGCTGGTGCGGAACAGCACGGCCTGCGCCTTGAGGATGGTGCCGGCCTCGCGCTGGCGCAGCACCTGGTCGGCCACCCAGCGGGCCTGCTGCACTTCGTCGGGCACCAGCACCAGCTGCGCGCGCTGGCTGGACGCCTTGTCCGAGTGGAGGTTCTTGGCGTGCCGCTCGCGTGCCGCGGCGATCACCGCATTGCTCGCCTCCAGGATCGGCTGCGTGCTGCGGTAGTTGCGCTCCAGCGTGACGATGCGCGCGGGCTGCGTGAACTGCCGCGGGAAATCGAGGATGTTGCGCACGGTGGCGCCACGGAAGGAATAGATGCTCTGCGCGTCGTCGCCGACCACCGTGACACCCTCGCCCGTGGGCTTGAGCGCCAGCAGGATCTCCGACTGCAGGCGGTTGGTGTCCTGGTATTCGTCCACCAGCAGGTGGTCGAAACGGCCGCCGATCTCCGCGGCCAGCGCCGGCTCGGCCACCATGTCGGCCCAGAAGGACAGCAGGTCGTCGTAGTCCAGCACGTTCTGCTGCTGCTTGGCCTCGACGTAGGCGCCGAACAGCTTCTTCAGCTCGTCCTCCCACTGCGTGCACCAGGGATAGAGATCCTGCAGCACCAGGCCGAGCGGCTCGCGGGTGTTCAACACGCGCGAGTAGATCCCCAGGCACGTGCCCTTGAGCGGGAAGCGCTTCTTGCTGTCGCCCAGGCCGATCTCGTGGCGCACCATGCCCATCAGGTCCTCGGCGTCGCCGCGGTCGTGGATGGTGAAGTTCTCCTCCAGGCCGATGCGCGGCGCGTACTCGCGCAGCAGCCGCGCGCCTATGCCGTGGAAGGTGCCGCTCCACGGCAGGGCGGGCAGCGCCTGCGTGCCTTGCAGGCCCAGCGTCTTCTGCAGCACGCCGCCCACGCGCCGCTCCATTTCCTGCGCGGCGCGCCGGCTGAAAGTGAGGAGCATCATGCGCTGCGGATCGGCGCCGGCGCGGATCAGCGTGGCGACGCGGTGCGCCAGCGTGTTGGTCTTGCCCGAGCCGGCGCCGGCGATCACCAGCAGCGGACGGGTGTCGCCCGCCGTGTCGCCGGTGCCGTGCGTGGCCGCTTCGCGCTGCTGCGGATTGAGGGATTCGAGGGGGTCTGGGTACTGCATGGGACGCTGCTCGCGCTGTATATTAATCCAGTGACCCCGAATGTCCTCGTCGGCACGGCTTCCTGGACCGACCCGACCCTCATCGCCTGCGGCCGCTTCTACCCGCCTTCGTGCCGCACGGCGGAACAGCGCCTGCGTTTCTACGCGCAGCAGTTCCCGCTGGTGGAGGTGGATTCCAGCTACTACGGCATGCCCACGCCGCAGAACGCGCGCCTGTGGGCCGAGCGCACGCCGGAGCACTTCACCTTCAACGTGAAGGCCTTCCGGCTGTTCACGGGCCACCAGGCGCAGCCCGCCGCCCTGCATCGCGACATCCAGCAGGCGCTCGGCCCGGACGTGCCGCGCACCCTGTACTACGCCGACCTGCCGCAGGAGATCCGCGACGAGTTGTGGCGGCGCTTCATCGAGGCGCTCGCGCCGCTGAAGGCCGCGGGCAAGCTGGGTGCGGTGCATTTCCAGTTCGCGCCCTGGCTGCTGCGCAACCGCGCGAGCATGGCGCACGTGGAACATTGCGCCGAGAAGATGGCCGGCCATCTGGTGGCCGCGGAGTTCCGCCACGGCACCTGGTTCCATGGCGAGCAGCTCGAGGAGACACTGGCCTGGGAGCGCTCCCTCGGGCTCGTGCACACGGTGGTGGACTCGCCGCAGGGCTTCGCCAACTGCGTGCCCTGCGTCTGGGACGTGACGAACCCGCAACTTGCCATCGTGCGCCTGCACGGGCGCAACAAGGAAACCTGGAACAAGAAGGGGCTGGCCGCCTCGTCGGCGCGCTTCGACTACCAGTACAGCCAGGAGGAACTTGCGGCAATGCTGCCGGAAGTGGAGCACCTGGCCACCCAGGCGCGGGCGGTGCACGTGGTCTTCAACACCAACCACGAGGACCAGGGCCAGGCGGGCGCGCGGATGATGCGCGAGCTGCTGAGCGTAAACCGCCGGTAAAAGCATGTACGCGGCAGGAAGCCGGCGGCGCAGCGGGTAGGATAGTCCGCATGCGCAATGCCCGAGTCACGATGATGAGTTTCCGCCTCCCACTGCTGGCCCTGGGCCTGGCCGCCGCCTTCGCCGCGCAGGGACAGTCCCAGCCGAAGCCGAAGGCCGCTGCTGCGCCGCGGCCCGCGGCGCAGCAGCCCGCGGCACCCGCCGCAGCCGCCGCACCGGCCAACGCCGGCATCAGCAACCCGGAATTCGAGAAGGCCGGCCAGACCGCCGCCCACGCCTGGCTGCTGCTGCTGGATCGCAAGGACTGGGGCACCGCCTGGGACACCTCCGGCGCCGTGTTCCGCCAGAACGTGCCGCTCGGCACCTGGATGGACAACGTCCCCAAGCTACGCGACCCGTTCGGCGCGTTCATCGAGCGCAAGCCGGCGGAAGTGGTCTACAAGAAGACGCTCGCCGGCAGGCCGGATGCCGACTACGTCACCGCGATCTTCGTCACGAAGTTCGACAAGAAGCCGGACGCGGTGGAGACCGTGACCACCATGCGCGAGCCCGATGGCCGCTGGCGCGTGATGGGCTACCAGGCCAAGTAAGCGCGCAAGCAGGCGCTACACCGCGCGCTGCCCGCGCAGGACGGCCGCCGGCAGCGCCTTGCCCGCCTTGGCGGCGTGGAAGCGCAGCGTCGGCAGCTGCCGCTCCACCCAGGCCTTGAGCACCGGGTCCTCGGCCTGGGTCGTCACCCTTTCGTAGTTGCCGATGTCGGCCTGGGACGAGCGCGTCACCACCTCGTCGACGTAGAGGCGGTCGAACTTCGCCCCGTTCAGCTTGGCCAGCTGCCTGAGCACCTTCGCGTGCTGCGGGCTGGCAATGGGCAGGGCCATGCCTCGCGCATGCAGCAGGCGCAGCAGCTCGGGCTGCGCCGTCTGTTGCCGCGCGAGCAGCGTGTTGGCCAGCTCCTTCACCGCCGGATTGTTGGACCGCGAGTCGGCCATCCGTGACGCCTCGGCCTGGAAGCGCATGTTGCCCGCGGTGATCTGCAGGAAGCGCCGCTCGAACCGCTGCGCCTGCGCCAGCGGGCGCGCGCCCGCCGCGGCGCCCGGCGCGTACGCCGGCAACCGGGTCTGCGCGTACGCGGCGGCGCCCAGCAAGGCGACGATGGCAATCAGTGCGAAGCGCACGCGGAACCTCCCTGCATGGTCATCAACCCTTCTTCGCGGCCTGCGGCAGCTTCTTCGCCGTCGCCAGGTGGTCCTGCAGCACCGGCAGCGTCTTGTCGACGAACGCCTTCAGCTCCGGATCCTTCACGTCCTTGCCGGCCTTCTGGAACAGCTTGATGTCCTTCTCGTGGGCCTTGACGCCGACCTCGCGCACGAACTCGCGGTCGAACTCCGCGCCCGACTTCTTGCCCAGCTTCTCGATGTCGCGGCGCAGCGCGCGCTTAGGGGCGGCCGGCAGTTCCACCTTGCGGGCGTTCGCGATCTTCACCAGCTCGTTGTTCGCCGCCGTGTGGTGGTCGACCAGCATGCTGGCGAAGCTCTTGACCTGCGGGTCCGTCGCCTTGCTCGCGGCGAGCTGCGCGACCTGCACCTCGAACATGCCGCTGTTGGCGGCCTCCTCGATGAACTTGCGGTCGCCGCGCGCGACCTGGTCGTCCTTGCCGCTGGGGAGGTTGCGCGTGCCCGTGCCGGGCTGCGCCGCCGGGGCCGCTTGCCCGCCGGTGGCGGAAGTGCCGGTGCCGGGCGACTGCGCCTGCGCGCCCAGGGTGCCGAGCGCCAGGGCGACAAGCGCCGGCAGCGCGAGGATGCGGATTGTTTTCATGGTGTATCTCCCGTCTCGTGTGTCAGTGCGATGTTCGCAAAAAAAGCGGCGCCGCGGGGGCGGCGCCGCATGGAACCCCGAACGGGGTCGTGCTTCGCTTACCTGCTCTTCGTGGAGGAACCGGAACTGCCCGAGCCGCTGCCGCCCGTGCCGCTGCTGCTCGTCGCCGTGCTGCCACCGCCGGTGCTGGTGCCGACGTTGCTGGGGTTGGCCGTGCCGCCGCTCATCGACGTGCCGGCGCTGCCCATGCCGCTGGATCCGCTGAGGCTGCTGGAGCCGCTCTGCCCGGTGCTGCCGTAGCTGCCCGAGCTGCCGGAACTGCCGCTGCCCGAGGGGCTGTCACCGGAGCCCTGCCCCTGGCCGCCGCTGCGGCTGTTGCGCCAGCTGCTGAACTCGTCGCTGAACTTGCGATAGCGCTCCTGCCGCCAGGACTGGTAGTCGTTGTCGAGATTGCGGATCTGCTCTTCGCGCCACTGGTGGTACTCGGGATCGTGGTGGCCCTGGCCGTGGCCGCCGGCGTGCGAGTGGCCCATGCCGCCGCCTTGCCAGCTGCTGCCCTGGCCGGAGCCGCTCGTGCCCTGGCTCCACTCACCCTGCCCGTAGCCACCACGGCCCGGGCTGCCGTAGCTGCCACCACCTTGGCTTCCATAGCTGCCGCCCTGGCCCTGGCTGCCGTAGCCGCCCTGTCCGTAGCTGCCGCCGTAGCCGCCGCCCTGGCTGCCTGCATAGCCCTGGCCACCCGAACCGTAGCCCTGGCTGCCATAGCTCTGCCCGCTGCCATAGCTGCCCTGGCCCACGCTGCCGCCCATGCCGCCGCCGTAGCCTCCATAGCCACCTTGGCCGCCGCGCTGGCTGCCGTACTGGCCGCCCTGCGATCCCTGCGTGCTGCCGTAGCCGCCCTGGCTCATCTGCGTGCCGCCGTAGCCGCCGCCCTGGCCCCAGGTATCGCCGCCGCCGTAGCCGCCGCCTTGGCCAGGGCTGCCGCCGCCCATCTGGCCATAGCTGCTGCTGCCCATGCCGCTGCCCTGCCCGTAGCTGCCGTGCATGCCGCCGCCCTGGCCGCCGCCCCAGCTGCCCTGCTCGCTGCCATACCGGCCCCAGTCGGCCTGGGTGGATTGCCCGCCCCAGCTGCCCTGGCCGCCGTAGCCGCTGCCGCCGCCCTGGCCATAGCTGCCCGGGCCGCCGCCGCCGTAGCCGCCTTGCCCGCCCTGGCTGCCGCCGTACTCGGACGCGCCGCGTCCGTAGCCATGGCTTTCACCGCCATAGCCCCCGTAGCCGGAAGACTGCTGGGAGCCGAATTCGGTGCCGGAGCGCTGGCCGTAGCCGCCCTGCGATCCCTGCTGGGACCCTTGCGAACCCTGCGAGCCCTGGGACCCCTGCGAACCGCTGTTGCCCCAGCTGCCACGCGACTCGCCGCCGCCGTAACCCTGTCCACGTTCCTGCTGCGGCTCGCTGCCGCTGCCGCTGCCCCAGCGGCCCTGGCGGTCGCGGTCTTCGTAGTCACGAGATGCCATGTCTTCTCCTTGGATGGTGCTGTGGATGCATGACGGGGGTGCCGGCGTCCCGCTGGACGCGGGGACCCGTGTCGGCCGTCGACCGCACCACCTTAGGTCGATGGAGCCGAGGGACCTGTCGGACGGATTCGCAGGCATGTAGGACTGCTGTTCCGTGCCGGATACGGTCCGCAGCGAGCTTCACCAACCGTTTGCACACCGGTGCGCTGCGCTTGACATGGCGGTTGCACGATGAGCTTGCTTATCAAGGAGACCCGTATGAACAAGAGAACGACCATCGGCCTGCTGGCCGCCTCCGGCGCCGCCGTGATGGCGCTGCTCGCGAGCCCGGCCCACGCGGACGCCCGCGTGCACCTGAACATCGGCATCCCCGGCTACGTGCAGCCGGCGCCCGTCTACACCCAGCCGAGCTACGTGTACACGCAGCCCGCGTACGTCTATACGCAGCCTGGCTACGTGCAATACGAGCGTCCCTACCACCATGGCCACTATCGCCGGGGCCGCGACAGCGACCGCGACGGCATCCCCAACCGCTTCGACCGCGATCGCGACAACGACGGCCGGCCGAACTGGCGTGACCGCGACCGCGACGGCGACGGCGTGCCGAACCACCGCGACCGCCGTCCCGACAACGGCCGCCGCTACTGACGCAGTCAGTGGCTGTGCGCGAGGCTGCTGGCGACGGCCACGAGCGCAATGCCCCCCAGCAGCCAGGCGACCTGGGCGAGCGTTTCGCGCGCGCCCAGGCGTTTCTGCAGCTGCGGGATCAGGTCGGCCAGCGCCACGTAGATGAAGCTGCTGCTGGCCACCACCAGGAAGAACGGCAGGTAGGCCACGAGCTGGTCGACCAGCCACCAGCCCACCAGCCCGCCCAGCGGCGTCACCGCCCCGGCGAGTGACACCTTCAGGATGGCGGCGCGCCGGCTGCCGCTGGTCTGGCGCAGCACGGCCAGGTCGCCGATATGGTGCGGCACCTCGTGGGCGAGCACCGCGAGCGCGGCCACGACGCCCAGGCGCGGGTCCGCCGTGAAGGCGGAGGCGATCAGGACGCCATCGCCGAAACAGTGGACGCTGTCGCCCGTGAGCACCGCCCAGCCGCCGGAGCGCGGCTCGCGGTGGTGATGTCCGTCCTCGTCATGGTGCGCGTGTGCCGCGTCCGAGTGCCCGTGATGGTGTTCGTGCCCGTGGTGCCACAGCTCCGCCTTGTCCAGGAGGAAGAAGAACACCAGCCCCACCAGCAGCGTCATGAACAGCGCCTTCGCGTCGCCGCTGCCCTCGAGCGCTTCGGGCAGCAGGTGCATGAAGGCGGTCGCCAGCAGCGCGCCGGCGGCGAGGCTCAGGAGGTGCTGCTCCTTGATGCCGCGGGCCTGCGGTTCGCGGCCGGTGCCCCAGCCCAGGCGCATCAGCGCGGCGGCGAGCCAGACGCTGCCGATGCCCGCGGTGAAGGTGGCGAGGAGAATGGAAAGGAGGGTCACGGATGGAAAGCCGCCCCGGAGGGCGGCTGCGCGTTGGGTCGTTGTCGGTTCTTATGCGGCGCCGTGCGTCCTGAACCACTCCAGCGCGCGCTTCCATCCGTCTTCTGCCGGGCCCTGGCGGAAGCTCGGGCGGTAGTCGGCGTGGAAGGCGTGGGGCGCGTCGGGGTACACGACGAACTGCGAAGCCTTGGCCGCGGGGGACCCGGCAGCCAGGGCGGTTTTCATCTTATCAATCGTGTCAAGCGGGATGCCGGTGTCGGCGGCGCCGTAGAGGCCCAGCACCGGCGCCTTGAGGCCCGGCGCGATGTCCACGGGATGCTTCGGCGTCACCTGGCTGCCGGTGCCCACCAGACGCCCGTACCAGGCCACGCCCGCCTTCACGGGGCCGTGGGCCGCATAGAGCCACGTGATCCGGCCGCCCCAGCAAAAGCCGGTGATGGCCGCCTTGCGCGCGTCGCCTCCGTTGGCCGCAGCCCACTTCAGGGCCCCGTCGAGGTCGGCCATCACCTGCGCGTCCGGCACCTTGGCGACGATCTCGGACTGCAATTTGGCGATCTCGCCGTACTCCGTCGGGTCGCCCTGCCGCGCGAAGAGTTCGGGCGCGATGGCGAGGTAGCCCGCGCGGGCGAAGCGGCGCGCGGTGTCGGCGATGTATTCGTGCACGCCGAAGATCTCCTGGATCACCAGCACCACCGGCAGCCCGGTGCGGCCGGCGGGCGCGGCGCGGTACGCCGGGACCTTGAAGCCGCCGACCTCGTACGTGATCTCGCCCACCACCAGGCCGTCGGACGGCGTTCGGATCGCGGTCTGCGCCGTGAGCGGCGCCGCGGCGGCCGCATAGCCCGCGCCGAGGGCCGCCTTCAGGGCGGTGCGCCGCGTGGCGCCCTGCTCGTTGGAACGGCCGGGCAGCAGCGAATCGAAATCGTTCTTCAGGTCGTCGCGAAGCATGGAATCTCCGGTGGGTGGTGAAAAGGGCGCAGTCTAGGGGCGGGTGAAAGCTGGAGCAGACTACGGGCTTTTGCACAGGAGAAAGCTGCATGCCGACCATCCGCGTCGAACTCTTCGAAGGCCGCACCGCCGAACAGAAGCGCAACTTCGTCAAGGCCCTCACGCAGGCCTGCGTCGACACCCTCGGCAGCAAGCCGGACGGCGTGGACGTGATCCTGTACGACGTGAAGCCGTCGGACTGGGCGACGGGCGGGGAGTTGTGGTCGGAGAAGAAGAAGGCGGGTTGAGGAGTCCGTCGTCCCCGCGGAGGCGGGGACCCAGGGCGTCCAGGAAGGCGGAAGCCCTGGATTCCCGCCTGCGCGGGAATGACGGAATCAATGCGCCTCTTCCCAATTCGCCCCCACCCCGATCTCCGCCAGCAGCGGCACGCGCAGTTCCGCCACGCCGGCCATGATGCGCGGGATCTCCGCCTTCAGCCAATCGACCTCGGCCTCGGGCACCTCGAACACCAGTTCGTCGTGCACCTGCATCACCATCTTCGTGGCGCGCTGCTCGCGGTCCAGCATCTCCTGCACACGCACCATGGCGAGCTTGATCAGGTCGGCGGCCGTGCCCTGCATGGGCGCGTTGATGGCCTGGCGCTCGGCGCTGCCGCGGCGCGGGCCGTTGGGTGAATTGATCTCCGGCAGGTACAGGCGCCGGCCGAACACCGTCTCGACGTAGCCGCGGCTCTTGGCCGCGAGGCGCGTCTCGTCCATGTACTGCTTCACGCCGGGATAGCGCTGGAAATAGCGGTCGATGTAGTTCTTGGCCGCCTGCGTCTCGATGCCCAGGTTGCGCGCCAAGCCGAAGCTGCTCATGCCGTAGATGAGGCCGAAGTTGATCACCTTCGCATAGCGGCGTTGCTCGCTGCTGACCTGGTCCGGCGCCACGCCGAACACTTCGGCCGCGGTCGCGCGGTGCACGTCCATCGCCTCGCGGAAGGCGCGCACCAGCGCCTCGTCCTCGCTGATGTGCGCCATGATGCGCAGCTCGATCTGGCTGTAGTCGGCGCTCGCGATGCGGCAGCCGGGCGGCGCGACGAAGGCCTCGCGGACGCGGCGGCCTTCCGCGGTGCGGATCGGGATGTTCTGCAGGTTGGGTTCGTTGCTGGAAAGCCGCCCCGTCACCGCCACCGCCTGCGCGTAGTGCGTGTGCACGCGGCCCGTGCGCGGATGCTGCATCAGCGGCAGCTTGTCGGTGTAGGTGCCCTTCAGCTTGGACAGGCTGCGGTGTTCCAGCAGCTTGGCCGGCAGCGGATAGTCCTGCGCCAGCTGCTCCAGCACTTCCTCGTCGGTACTGGGCGCGCCGCTGGCGGTCTTCTTCTTCACCGGCAGGCCCAGCTTGCCGAACAGCACCTCGCCGATCTGCTTGGGGCTGCCCAGGTTGAAGGGCTGCCCGGCGAGGTCGTGCGCCTCGCGCTCGAGATGCATGATGCGCTCGCCCAGCTCACGGCTTTGCCGGGCCAGCGCCTGCGCGTCGATCAGCACGCCATTGCGCTCGACGCGGTACAGGATCTCGCTGCACTGCATCTCCAGCTCGTAGATGAAGCGCAGGCGCGAATCGTTCTCCAGCTTGGGCCACAGCGCCAGGTGCACGTCGAGCGTCTGGTCGGAGTCCTCGCAGGAATACTCCGCCGCCTTGTCGACGGGAACCTGGTTGAACGGGATCTGGTGCGCGCCCTTGCCCGCGATGGTCTCGTAGTCGATGCCGGTGCGGCCCAGGTGGCGTTCGGCCAGGCTCGCCAGGCCATGCGGCTTGTGCACTTCCAGCACGTAGCTTTCCAGCATGGTGTCGTGCACGTAGCCGCGCACGTCGATGCCGTGGTTGGCGAACACGTGGCGGTCGTACTTGACGTGCTGCCCGAGCTTCTTCTTCTCCGGGTCTTCCAGCCAGGCCTGCAGGCGCTGCAGCACTTCGTCGCGCGGCAGCTGGTCGGGCGCGCCCTGGTAGTCGTGCGTCAGCGGGATGTAGCACGCGAGGCCCGGCTCGGTGCTGAACGACAGGCCCACGATGTTGGCCAGCATCTCGTCGAGCGAATCGGTCTCGGTGTCGAGGGCCACCAGCGACGCCGCCTCGATGCGCTGCATCCAGGTCTCGAATGCATCCCAGGTGAACACGGTCTCGTAGTGCAGCGTGGTCGCCTGCGAAAGCCCCGACAGGTCGGGTTCGCTGAACAGCCCCGGCGCAGGGGCCGGCCCGCGCGCCTGCTTCTTGTGCTGCTGCAGCAGCTCGGGCGGCACGTCGTGCTCCTCGAGCTGCTTCACGAGGCCCTTGAAGCCATAGCGCTCGTAGAAGGCCTTGAGCTTCTCGACGTCCTGCCCGCCGATCGCGATGTCCTCCAGCTCCGGGAAGCCGGGGATGTGGTCCTTCAGGTCGCAGTTGGTGCGGATCGTCAGCAGCTCGCGGCCCTTGGGCAGCCAGTCCAGCGCCTTGCGCAGGTTCTCGCCCACGGCGCCCTTCACTTCATGCGCGCGCTCCACGAGCTTGTCCAGCGAGCCGAATTCCTTGAGCAGCTTCACCGCCGTCTTGGGGCCGACCTTGTCCACGCCCGGCACGTTGTCGACCGCGTCGCCCACGAGCGTCTGGTAGTCCACCATCAGCCGCGGCGGCACGCCGAACTCGACCTCCACCCCGGCGAGGTCGCGGCGGCGGTCGTTCATGGTGTCGATCACGGTGACGTGCTCGTTCACGAGCTGCGAGAGGTCCTTGTCGCCGCTGGAGATGATGGTCACCAGACCGCGCTCGGTGCCCATGCAGGACAGCGTGCCGATCACGTCGTCGGCTTCCACGCCGGGCACGTGCAGCACCTTCCACCCGAGCAGGCGCACCACTTCGTGGATCGGCTCGATCTGCGCGCGCAGGTCGTCGGGCATGGGCGAGCGCGTCGCCTTGTACTCGGGATAGACCTCGTCGCGGAAGGTCTTGCCGGGGGCGTCGAAAACGCAGGCCGCATAGTCCGCGCGCACGTCGCGGCGCAGCTTCTGCATCATGTTGATCATCCCGCGGATCGCGCCCGTGGCCGGGCTCGCCGGGTCGCCCGGGACGGCCCGCAGGTCGGGCATCGCGTGGAAGGCGCGGTACAGGTAACTGGAGCCGTCGACCAGCAGCAGCACCTTGGGTTCGGGTTGGGGGACCTGGTCCGTCTCGTCGCTCATAGGAGGGGCATTGTGCCTTTGGCGCATCGCCGGGCTTGGGTTGCGTGCCGGCGCCCGCCTACAATGCCCGCATGCGCCCGACGATGACGCTCCTGCTCGCCCTGCTGCCCGCCGCCGCCCTGGCGCAGGCACCGATAGAACGCGAGGGCAAGCTGGAGCCCCGCCAGAACCAGAAGATCGAGTTCATCCGCATCGAGGATGCGGGCAACCGCATCGAGGAAGTGCGCGTGGGCGGGCAGACCCAGAGCATCACCGTGCAGCCCAAGACGGGCGACGTGCCCGCCTACGAGGTGCCGGGCAACGACCAGGCGCGCAACCGCCCCGTCGAGACGCGGGAAGGCTCCTCGGGCAGCCGCCAGCGCGTCTGGAACGTCCTCAACTTCTGACATGGCCGTCTTCACCGAAGTCTCGGAAGACGAGGCGGGGGCGCTGCTGCGCGCGCTGAACCTCGGCGAGCTTGCCGCCATGCGCGGCATCCAGTCCGGCATCGAGAACACCAACTACTTCGTGACGGCGCGGGACGTGCTGGGCGAGCGCGAGTTCGTGCTCACCCTGTTCGAGCGCCTCACCGCCGCGCAGCTGCCGTTCTACCTGCACCTGATGAAGCACCTGGCGCAGCACGGCATCCCGGTGCCGGACCCGGCCGCCGACCGCAGCGGCGACATCCTGCACACGGTGGCCGGCAAGCCGGCGGCGCTGGTGAACAAGCTGGAAGGCGCGCACGAACTGGCCCCGACCGCCGACCATTGCGCGCAGGTGGGCGCGATGCTGGCCCGCATGCACCTGGCCGGGCGCGACTACAACCGGCGCCAGCCCAACCTGCGCGGCCTTTCCTGGTGGAACGAGACCGTGCCCGTGGTGCTGCCCTTCGTGACCGCATCCCAGGCGGCATTGCTGCAGGCCGAACTCGCCTACCAGAACCACGTGGCTGCGAGCTCGGCCTACGCCGCCCTGCCCCGCGGTCCCGTGCACGCCGACCTGTTCCGCGACAACGTGATGTTCCAGGAAGGCCGGCTCTCCGGCTTCTTCGATTTCTACTTCGCCGGCGTCGACGCGTGGCTGTTCGACATCGCCGTGTGCCTGAACGACTGGGCGATCGACCTGCCCACGGGCGCGCACGACGCCCAGCGCGCGCAGGCTTTCGTGCAGGCCTATGCGCAGGTGCGCCCCCTCTCGCCGGCGGAACGCCAGCTGCTGCCCGCGATGCTGCGCGCGGGCGCGCTGCGCTTCTGGATCTCGCGCCTGTGGGACTTCCACCTCCCGCGCGAGGCCTCCCTGCTCAAGCCCCACGACCCGTCGCATTTCGAACGCGTGTTGCGCGAACGCGTGCGCCACGCCGTAGGCGCGGATGCGCTTGCGTTAAATTAGTCACGCATCGCCGGCCTTCGCCCGGGTACCCTGCCCGCAGGCACACATCGAATCACGACACTGCCGCGTACTGCCCCTTCCGTGAAACTCAACATCGTCCCTGCCCGCACCGGCATCGAGTGGGTCAAGCTCGGCATCAAGACCTTCCTGAAGCAGCCGCTGGCGCTGACCGGCCTGTTCTTCATGTACATGGCCACCGTGCTGGTGATCTCGCAGCTGCCGGTGGTCGGCAGCCTGCTGGGGGCGATGCTCGTCCCGGCCGCCACCCTCGGCCTGATGGCAGCGACCGCCGAGGCCGCGAGCGGCCGCTTCCCGATGCCCACGGTGCTGGTGAGCGCCTTCCGTGCCGGCCGCCAGCGCGCCCGCGCGATGCTGGTGCTGGGCGCGATCTACACCGCGGGTTCGCTGCTCGCGACGCTGCTCGGCGGCCTGTTGGGCGGGCCCGTGACGCCGCCCACCGATGCCGAGGCGCCGCAGCTGGATCCGCGCATGATCTACGTGCTGCTGCTGCACATGCCGCTGGTGGTGCTGTTCTGGCACGCCCCGGCCCTCGTGCACTGGCACGGCATCCCGCCGGTGAAGAGCCTCTTCTTCAGCGCGGTGGCGGTGCTGCGCAACTTCGGCGCGATGTTCCTCTATGGCGTGGCGTGGATGGCCGTGTTCCTGCTCGTGGGCTTCCTGGTGAGCACCATCGGCATGATGCTGGGCGGCGCCGCCGTGGCGCGCAGCATCATGATGCCCACCGTGCTGCTGCTCGTGGCGATGTTCTCGACCTCGCTGTACTTCACTTTCCGCGACAGCTTCCGCGCCGACGACGGCGGGGAGGAGCTGCCCGCCCCAGAACAACCCGGAGGAGAAAGCAAGCCATGAGTCATCACACCCTGGAAGGACGCAAGGAGAGCGAGCTGCTGTGGACGCGGCGACGCGGCTTCCTGCAGGCCGCCGCCGCCTGGACCGCCGCCGGCGGTTTCGCGTCCGCACAGGCCCAGCAGCGCAGCAACATCGTCGAACTGCGCGGCGACGCCACGGTGAACGGCCGCCCGCTGTCCGCGCAGCAGACCATCCAGACCGGCGACCAGGTGCAGACGGGCCCCGGCTCCACCCTGATCTTCGCCGTGGGCGGCTCCGCCTACCACCTGCGGGAGAACACGAACATCGCCATCGAGCGCGGCGACACGCTCAACACGGTCAGCGTCCTGCGCCTGTTGACGGGCGCCATGGTGAGCGTGTGGGGCCGCGGCTCGCACCGCCGGATCGTCACGCCGACGCTGACCGCGGGCATCCGCGGCACCGGCGTCTACACCGAGGTGCGCGCCAACGAGAACTTCCGCAGCTACTTCTGCAACTGCTACGGCACGGTGGAACTGGCCGCGGGCGACGACAGCACGGTCTCGCGCGCCGGCTACCACCAGTCCTTCTGGGCGGAGCCGGCGCCGGTGAACGGCCGCCGCCTGGCGTACGCGCCCCCCATCAACCACACCGACGAGGAAGTCGAGTTCCTGGCCCGCCTGGTGAACCAGCGCACGGCATGGGAAGTGATGGGCCTTCGGGGCAGCAAGGCTGGCGGCTATGTGGATCCGGCGCAGCAGCCGGCGCCGCAACGGTAGACGACGTCGTTCCCGCGCACGCGGGAATCCAGGGCGCGCCCGTAGAATGGGCTTTCGCATTTGCAAGCTTTGGCCACAGCCCGGCGAGGAGGGGGCGGCGCCATGAACCAACCCAAGGGCCCGAGCGCCGATTTTCCCGACACCGAGCCGCAGCCCCTCGAGCCGCCGGCGCCGGGCACGCCCGACCTGCCGCTGGACGAGGGGCCGCAGGGCGGCTCCGAAGAAAAAGGGCGGCAGGCCGGCGGCCACTGAAGCCGCCGCTGCCCCTCAATCCACCGGGGTCAGCTTCGCCACCGAAAGCGCCAGCCACTTCTGGCCGTGCCGCGGGAAGTTGATGTTCGCGCGGGCATCCTGCCCCGAGCCTTCCAGCGTCAGCACCGTCCCCTCGCCGAACTTGGCGTGGAACACCTTCATCCCGGTGCGCAGCCCGTGCTCCGGCGGCGCCTTCTGCGCGGGCACCGGCGGGCTGGCGAAGGTGTCGCCGCGCTGGTTCCAGTTGCTGCTGCCCGTGCTGCGCGACGTCGGGTAGCCCATGCCGAAGCCGAAGGCGGAGCCGCCGAAGCTCTGGTTCTTCGGCGTGAGCCACTTCATCGCATGTTCCGGCAGCTCGTCGAAGAAGCGGCTGCGCACGTTGTAGCGCGTCTGCCCGTGCAGCAGGCGCGTCTGCGAGTGGCTCAGGTACAGGCGCTTGCGGGCGCGCGTGATCGCCACGTACATCAGGCGCCGCTCCTCCTCCAGGCCGTCGTGGTCGGCCAGCGAACGCTCGCTGGGGAACAGGCCCTCTTCCAGGCCGGTGACGAACACGCAGTCGAACTCCAGGCCCTTGGCGGCGTGCACCGTCATCAGCTGCACGGCGTCCTGGCCGGCCTGCGCCTGGTTGTCGCCGGATTCGAGCGCGGCGTGCGTGAGGAAGGCGGCCAGCGGCGAGAGCGTCTCGCCCGTCTCGGCATCCGGCGGCACGTAGTCCGGCGCGGGCTCGTTGATCTCCGGCTCGCTCGGATCCAGCCCCTGGCTCGCGGGGGATTGCCGCAGCACCGTGGTGCCGAGTTCGTCGACCGGCAGCGCCACCGCATCGCGCCCGAAGCCCTCCTGCGTGACGAAGCTTTCCGCCGCGTTGACCAGTTCCTCGAGGTTCTCGATGCGGTCGGCGCCGTCGCGTTCGGTGCGGTAGTGCTCGATGAGGCCGCTGCGCTGGAGCATCACCTCGATGATCTCGCGCAGGGTCAAGCCTTCGGTCTCGGCGCGTATCCCGGCGACCTTCTGCACGAAGGCCGCGAGGTTCGCGCCGGCCTTGCCGGTGGTGGCGCCCACGGCGTCGTGCAGCGACGAACCCGCCGCGCGGGCCGCGTCCTGCAGCTGCTCGATGGTGCGCGCGCCTATGCCGCGCGCGGGGAAGTTCACCACGCGCAGGAAGCTGGTGTCGTCGTTGGGGTTCTCCAGCAGGCGCAGGTACGACAGCGCGTGCTTGATCTCGGCCCGCTCGAAGAAGCGCAGGCCGCCGTAGACGCGGTAAGGCACCGAGGCGTTGAAGAGCGCCGTTTCCAGCACGCGGCTCTGGGCGTTGCTGCGATAGAGCAGCGCGATTTCGTGGCGAGCAATGTCATCGCGCACGAGCTGGCGGACTTCCTCCACCAGCCACTGCGCCTCGGCCATGTCTGTCGGCGCTTCGTACACGCGCACCGGCTCGCCGGGGCCCTGGTCCGTGCGCAGGTTCTTGCCCAGCCGCGACTTGTTGTGCGCGATCAGGGCATTGGCGGAGTCGAGGATGTTGCTGTAGCTGCGGTAGTTCTGCTCCAGCTTGATCTGGTGGCGCACCGAGAACTCGCGCACGAAGTCCGCCATGTTGCCCACGCGTGCGCCGCGGAAGGCATAGATGCTCTGGTCGTCGTCGCCCACGGCGAAGACGGAATTGCCTTCGCCCGCGAACATCTTGATCCACGCGTACTGCAGCTTGTTGGTGTCCTGGAACTCGTCGATCAGGATGTGGTGGAAGCGGCGCCGGTAGTGCTCGCGGATGGGGTCGTTGTCGCGCAGCAGCTCGTAGCTGCGCAGCATCAGCTCGGCGAAGTCGACCACGCCCTCCCGCTGGCATTGTTCCTCGTAGAGCTGGTAGATCTCGGCCTTGCGCCGGTCTTCCTCGGTGCGGACCTCGACCATGTTGGGGCGCAGGCCCTCTTCCTTGCAGCCGGCGATGAACCACTGCAGCTCCTTGGCCGGGAAGCGTTCCTCGTCCACGTTGTGCTGCTTCATCACGCGCTTGACGGCGGACAGCTGGTCCTGCGTGTCCAGGATCTGGAAGCTCTGCGGCAGGTTGGCAAGCTTGTAATGGGCGCGCAGGAAACGGTTGCACAGGCCGTGGAAGGTGCCTATCCACATGCCGCGCACGTTGACGGGCAGCATGGCCTGCAGCCGCGTCATCATCTCCTTGGCAGCCTTGTTGGTGAAAGTCACGGCCAGCACGTTGCCGGGGCCGATCTGGCCCGTGGCGAGCAGCCAGGCGATGCGGGTGGTGAGCACGCGCGTCTTGCCCGATCCGGCGCCGGCCAGGATGAGGGCGGGCTCGCTGGGCAGGGTGACGGCGGCGCGCTGTTCGGGGTTGAGGGACTGCAGCAGGGGCGCGTCGGCGGCGGCTTCTGGGAACATGTGGCATTGTAGGAAGCCCGCCGCATCCGGCGCCGTGCCCAACGAACATCCCCGCCGTGCTCCGACCGCTCAGCCTCTGCCTCCTGCTCGCCCTGCCCGCCGCCGCGCAGGCCCTGTGCACGAGCGACGACGTGCCGCAGCCCGCCGCCGTGCTGGAGCGGTTCATCAGTGCGGACTGCCTGGAATGCTGGCGCGACCCGGCCGCGCCCCGGGCCGGCAGCGACACCATCGCGCTGGACTGGATCGTGCCCGGCCTGAAGGGGGAGGACGCTCCCTTGTCCGCGGTGGCCTCGCGGGATGCGGCGGAGCGGCTGCGCTCCCTGCGCATCGCCCCGCCGGAGCGCAGCAGCAGCGTGACCAGCCGCCGCCAGGGCGACCCCGCGCCGCTGCGGCTGGCGCAGGGCCAGGCTTTCAACGACTATGTCGGCACTTCCATGGAGCTCAAGGAGCACGCGGGCGACGCCTGGCGCGCGTGGCTGCTGCTGGTGGAGCAGTTGCCGGCCGGCATCGAAGGCAGCCCGGTGGCGCGCAACCTGGTGCGCAACGTGTTCCGCCCCGACTGGACGAAGACGGTCGGCCGCGCGCCGGGACGGCTGGCGGAAACGCGCCCCATGCAGATCCACGAAGGCGCCCGGCCCGAACGGCTGAGGCTGGTGGCGGTGCTGCAGGATGGCCGGGGGCATATCAGGGCTATCAGCCAGACCGAATGCCGCTGAGCGGCACCGCAGTAGAATCAGTCACCGGGCCCAAGCATTTGTGGCCCGGTTTCTTTTTGGCGCGTCCGCCGCGAGTACCGGGTCCCAGTCCAAGCGTCCACCTGTTCACCGACAGACTTCTGGAGCCTGGAAATGGAAATCTTCGACTACGACAAAGTTCTGCTGCTGCCGCGCAAGTGCCGCGTGGAAAGCCGCTCCGAGTGCGACCCCTCGATCGAGTTCGGCGGCCGCCGCTTCAAGCTGCCGGTGGTGCCGGCGAACATGAAGACGGTGGTGGACGAGAAGATCTGCCTCTGGCTGGCTCGCAACGGCTACTTCTACGTGATGCACCGCTTCGACCTGGACAACGTGAAGTTCGTCCGGCGCATGAAGGAGGCCGGCGCCTTCGCCTCGATCTCGGTGGGCGTCAAGCCCGCCGATTACGAAGCAGTGGACAGGCTGGCGTCCGAAGGGCTGGTGCCCGAGTACGTCACCATCGACATCGCGCACGGCCATGCCGACACGGTGAAGAACATGATCGCGCACCTGAAGGCGAAGCTGCCGACGGCCTTCGTCATCGCCGGGAACGTGGGCACGCCGGAGGCGATCATCGACCTGGAGAACTGGGGCGCCGACGCCACCAAGGTCGGCATCGGCCCGGGCAAGGTCTGCATCACGCGCATGAAGACGGGCTTCGGCACCGGGGGCTGGCAGCTCTCCGCGCTGAAGTGGTGCGCCCGCGTGGCCACCAAGCCGATCATCGCCGACGGCGGCATCCGCGAGCACGGCGACATCGCCAAGAGCATCCGCTTCGGCGCCACCATGGTGATGGTGGGCTCCATGCTGGCCGGCCACGAGGAATCGCCCGGCGAGACGGTGGAAGTGGACGGCCGCCTGTTCAAGGAGTACTACGGCAGCGCGTCGGACTTCAACAAGGGCGAATACAAGCACGTCGAGGGCAAGCGCATCCTCGAACCGGTGAAGGGCAAGCTGCCCGACACGCTGCGGGAGATGCAGGAAGACCTGCAGAGCTCGATCAGCTACGCCGGCGGCACGAAGCTCGGCGACATCAGGAAGGTGAACTACGTGATCCTCGGGGGGGATAACGCGGGGGAGCACCTGCTGATGTAGGTGGGGCGCGTCGGGGTTCGGCTTCGCGCTCACCCCGGCCTACCCGCTCCCGTAGGTCGGGGTGACGCAGGAACCCCGACGCCCACCCCTCGCGTCAGGCGCGCAACAGGTCCACCGCCAGCTGGTGCAGCCGGTGGCTGGGCTCCACCAGCGCATCCAGCACGCTGAAGTGGTTCAGCCCCGGCAGCGTCTCGCACACCGGCACCCGCCGCGCGCCCCAGGCCTCCTGGATCAGGCGGTTCTGCCGGTGGTACTCCTCGCTCTCGTCGCCCCCCGCCACCGAGTACAGCGTTCCGTGCTTGGGCGCCTGCAGGCGCGCCGGGCTGGCGCGGGCCACCTGGTCGTCGGTGAGGCGCAAGTCGGGTTGCAGGAAGGGCGTGCGCATGATCGGGTCGAGATCGTGCAATCCGGAAATCGCCAAGGCGCTGCGCACCACGTCGCGCGGCAATGCAGGATCCAGTTGTTGCCAGAGGCAGGCCAGCGTCATGGCGGCCAGGTGGCCGCCCGCGGAGTGGCCGGCAACGACGATGCGCTTGCGATCGCCGCCGTAGCGCCCGATGTGGTGCCAGGTCCAGGCCACCGCACGGGCGACCTGCATGACGATCTGCGGCACGGTGACCGCGGGGCACAGCGCATAGTTGGGCAGCACGACGCAGGCGCCGTCGCGGGTGAAGGCCGGCCCCACGAAGGACTGGTCCTTCTTGTCCAGGGCACGCCAGTAGCCCCCGTGGATGAACACCAGCACGGGCGCCTCCGCGTGCGGGGCGGGAAAGATGTCGAGGGTTTCGTTCGGGCCATCGCCGTAACGGACATCCAGCTCGCACGGCCCCGCCTCACGGGCCTGGCGGGAGTCGCTCGCCCACTTGGCCAGGAACGCCGGGTATTCGGGAACCAGCTCCCGGTTGTTGTACATGCGGTCGTGCCACGCCCCGTCGCCAGACTTCATTACTGCATCCCTCTCTTACTGTTTGCAACATCTTGACACACTTTGTCAGCATCGTCAGTGAGGTTTTTGGCGTTGACTGGCTTGTATTCCGTATACAGAATACGGACATGCCCGCGCAACTGCTGCAGCTCGAAGCGGCCCCCGACCTCGTGGACCGCGTCTACCGCACCCTCGGCGATGCCATCTGCGACGGCTCCCTCCCGCCGGGGCAACGTATCACGCAGGAAGACATCGCGCAGCAACTTGCAGTGTCGCGGCAACCCGTGCTGCAGGCCTTGCGGCTGCTCAAGCGCGATGGCTTCGTGCAGGACGCGCCCGGCCGCGGCCTGCAGGTCGCGGCGCTGGACACGGAGTGGATCCGCAATGTCTACCAGGTGCGCGGCGCGCTCGACGCGCTGGCCGCCCGCCTGGCGGCCCGCCGCCGCTACCGCATCGATCCGGCCGTCCTGGAACAAGGCCGCGCGGCCGTGCGCGGCGACGACGTGAAGGCCATGATCGAGGCCGACCTCGCCTTCCACGCCGCGCTCTATGCCGCGGCCGGCAATCCGCTCATCGAGCAGAGCGCGCAACTGCACTGGCGGCACCTGCGCCGCGTGATGGGCGCGGTGCTGCAGCAGGTGCGCCAGCGCGAGGCCGTCTGGGACGAACACGAGGCGATCGCAAGCGCGATCGCTTCCGGCGACGGCGACACCGCCGCGCGCCTG
>SEAY01000185.1 GCA_004144865.1 Comamonadaceae bacterium | reverse complement strand
GGTTGTTGCCAGCCTGCGCGCCCCCACCCCCGCCCTCCCCCAGAGGGGGAGGGAGAAAGAGGGACTCCCTCCCCCTCTGGGGGAGGGCTGGGGTGGGGGCGCCTCCGCGCGCGAAGAACTCCTTGGCCTCATGCCCTCCAACCTGCGCGAACCCATGGACATGCGCGAAGTCATGCTGCGCTTGGCCGACGACGCCGACCTCCTCGAGTTCAAGTCCCTCTACGGCCCGGCCACCGTCTGCGCCCAAGGCCGTATCGCCGGTCACGCCGTCGGCTTCATCAGCAACAACGGCCCCATCGACGTGCCCGGAGCCAACAAGGCCACGCACTTCATCCAGTGGATGTGCCAGCTGGGCCACCCCATCGTGTACTTGCAGAACACCACGGGCTACATGGTGGGCAAGGAGAGCGAGCAGGACGGGATGATCAAGCACGGCAGCAAGATGATCCAGGCGGTGACGAATGCCACGGTGCCGCAACTCACCATCCAGTGCGGCGCCTCGTTCGGCGCCGGGAACTACGGCATGTGCGGCCGTGGCTATGCGCCTCGTTTCCTCTTCAGCTGGCCGAGCGCGAAGACCGCCGTGATGGGTGGCGAGCAGGCGGCGCGCACCATGCAGATCGTCAGCGAGGCGGCACTCGCCCGCAAGGGCTTGCAGCCCGATGCGGCGCAGTCGCAGGCGCAGTTCGACAAGATCGTCGCGCTCTTCGAGGCGCAGGCGGATGCCTTCTACACCTCCGGGCTGCTGCTGGACGACGGCGTGATCGATCCACGCGACACGCGCGCGGTGCTGGCCTTCTGCCTGGACACGATCGCGGAAGCGGAAGAGAAGACCCTGCGGCCCGTGCAGTTCGGCGTGGCGCGGATGTAAGGAGACCGGCCATGCACTACACCCACGAACACCTCGAGATCCAGAAGACGCTCCAGCGCTTCATCGAAGAGGAAATCAATCCGCACGTGGACGAGTGGGAGGAGGCGGAGATCTTCCCGGCGCACGAAGTCTTCAAGCGCCTCGGCCAGCTCGGCCTGCTCGGGCTGACCAAGCCCGAGGCGTACGGCGGCGCGGGCCTGGACTACTCCTACTCCATGGCCATGGCCGAGGCCCTCGGCCACATCGACTGCGGCGGCGTGCCCATGGCCATCGGCGTGCAGACCGACATGGCCACGCCGGCCCTCGCGCGCTTCGGCAGCGACGAGTTGAAGCGCGACTTCCTCGCCCCGGCCATCGCGGGCGACATGGTGGCGTGCATCGGCGTGAGCGAGCCGGGCGCCGGCAGCGACGTCTCCGGCATCAAGAGCCGCGCGCGCAAGGACGGCGACGACTACGTGATCACGGGCCAGAAGATGTGGATCACCAACAGCCTGCAGGCCGACTGGATGTGCATGCTGGTGAACACCGGCGAGGGGCCGGTGCACAGGAACAAGAGCCTGGTGGTCGTGCCGATGCGCGAGAACGGCAAGCTGCGCCCCGGCATCGAGGTGGCACGCAAGATCCGCAAGATCGGCATGAACGCCAGCGACACGGGCCTGATCTACTTCGACGAAGTGCGTGTTCCGCAGCGCTACCGCGTGGGCGACGAAGGCCAGGGCTTCATCTACCAGATGCAGCAGTTCCAGGAAGAGCGGCTGTGGTGCGCTGCCAGCGCGCTCGTGGCCTTGGACAACTGCATCCAGTGGACGATCGAGTGGGCCCAGGAGCGCAAGCTGTTCGGCGCCGCGCTGGCGGACCAGCAGTGGGTGCAGTTCAAGCTGGCCGAACTCAAGACCGAGGTGGAGGCGCTGCGCGCGCTCACCTATCGCGCGTGCGACCTCTACGTGCAGGGGAAGGACGTGCTGGAACTTGCCTCCATGGCCAAGCTGAAGGCCGGCCGCCTGTACCGCCAGGTGCCCGACACCTGCCTGCAGTTCTGGGGCGGCATGGGATTCACCTGGGAGAACAAGGTCTCGCGCATGTACCGCGACGGCCGCCTGGCCTCCATCGGCGGCGGCGCCGACGAAGTGATGATGGGCATCCTGGCCAAGCTGATGGGCATCGCCAAGCGGCCGCCGGCGCAGGGATGAAGATCCGCCGCCTGCTCATCGCCAACCGAGGCGAGATCGCGCGCCGGATCCTGCGCACGGCGCACCGGCTTGGCATCGAGACCGTCGCCGTCTACTCGCAGGCAGATGCGGGCGCGCCGCACGTGCGCGAGGCGACCACGGCAGTCCCGCTGGGTGGCAACGCATCCGCGGACTCCTACCTGCGCATCGACAAGATCGTGGCGGCCGCACGCCAGGCCGGCGCCGACGCCGTGCATCCGGGCTACGGCTTCCTGAGCGAGAACGCGGACTTCGCGCAGGCGGTGGAGGACGCGGGCCTCACCTGGGTGGGGCCGCCCGCCGAGGCGATCCGCACGCTGGGCAGCAAGTCGCGCGCGAAGCGGCTCGCGCAGGCGCGCGGCATTCCCTGCCTGCCGGGCTACCAGGGCGAGGACCAGTCCGAGGAGCGCCTTCTCGCCGCAGCAAGCGACATCGGCTTTCCGCTGATGGTGAAGGCGGCGGCGGGCGGTGGTGGCCGGGGCATGCGGCTGGTGCTGGAGGAGCAGCAGCTCGCCGCGGCGCTGCGAAGCGCGCGGTCGGAGGCGGAATCGGCTTTCGGCTCCGGCGAACTGCTGCTGGAACGCGCGCTGCTCTCGCCGCGCCACGTGGAGGTGCAGGTCTTCGCCGACCTGCACGGCAACTGCATCCACCTGGGCGAGCGCGATTGCTCCGTGCAGCGCCGCCACCAGAAGATCATCGAGGAGACGCCGAGTCCCGCCGTGGATGCGCGTCTGCGCGAGGCGATGGGCGAGTGCGCGATCGAGCTCGCGCGTTCGGCGGGCTACGTGGGCGCGGGCACCGTCGAATTCCTGTTGGATGGGTCCGGCGCGTTCTTCCTCATGGAGATGAACACGCGCCTGCAGGTGGAGCACCCCGTGACCG
Organism: Comamonadaceae bacterium; assembly: GCA_004144865.1. Classification (GTDB taxonomy): domain Bacteria; phylum Pseudomonadota; class Gammaproteobacteria; order Burkholderiales; family Burkholderiaceae_C; genus Ramlibacter. The sequence continues at coordinate 204 of SEAY01000185.1, read as the reverse complement.
AGATGGTGACCGGGCTGGACCTCGTCGAATGGCAGCTGCGCGTGGCCTGCGGCGAGCGCCTGCCGGTGCGCCAGCAAGAGGTGCGCCTCTCCGGCCATGCGATCGAGGTGCGCCTGTGCGCCGAGGACGAACACTTCACGCCGCACTCCGGCCACATCCTGCACTTCCTCCCTCCCCCCCTGGGGGAGGGAGGAAGTGCAGGAT
>SEAY01000184.1 GCA_004144865.1 Comamonadaceae bacterium | reverse complement strand
CTCAACATCAAGAACCTGATGGACAAGAAGTACCACACGATCTTCAGCTGGTACGGCACCTACACCTGGGGCGAGCCGCGCAGCGTGAACGTGAGCGTGACGTACAAGTTCTGACGCCGGCGCCAGGCCAGAGGGCGTGACGGCCCGAGCGCGGGGGAATGGCGGGGCGCCGGCGGTGTCCCACCCCCAGCGCGGTCATTGCGGCGGGCCTACGATGGCGGTTTTTTCCCGCCGGAGCCCTTCGCATGACCGCTGCCACGCCCACCCCTTTGACGATCGACTTCGTCTCCGACGTGTCCTGCCCGTGGTGCGCCATCGGCCTGCATGCGCTCGAACAAGCGGCGCAGCGCCTGCAGGGCGAGGTGGCGCTGCAGCTGCACTTTCAGCCGTTCGAGCTCAACCCGCAGATGGGCCCCGAGGGCCAGGACATCGCCGAGCACCTGTTCGAGAAGTACGGCGCAACGCCCGAGCAGTCGCAGAAGAACCGCGACGCGATCACCGAGCGCGGCGCGGCGCTGGGCTTCACCTTCCAGATGGGCCAGCGCAGCCGCATCTACAACACCTTCGACGCGCACCGCCTGCTGCACTGGGCGGGCGAAGAGGGCGCGCCAGGCCAGCAGCTGGCGCTCAAGCACGCGCTGTTCAAGGCGTATTTCACCGACGGCCAGAACCCCGGCAGCCACGAGGTGCTGCTGCGCCTGGCCGATGCCGTGGGGCTGGATGCGGCGCGTGCCCGCGCGGTGCTGGAGAGCGAGGAGTTCGGCGATGCGGTGCGCGAGCAGGAGGCGTTCTACCAGCACAACGGCATCCACTCGGTGCCGGCCGTGATCATCAATGGCCGCCATCTGATCCAGGGCGGCCAGCCGGTCGAGGTGTTCGAGGAGGCGCTGCGCAAGATCGCCGCGCAGGGCTGAATCGAGCGGCGTGGCGGACAGGTTGCGCCCGCAGTGCTATCGTTTAGATAGCTGGTAGCGCCTTTTGCAATTGGATTTCAAGGTGAAAGGCCATCGAATGGCCCTGAAATCAAGCGCTGCAAGCTCCTGATTCAATAGCGCACTGTGGCAGCCGCACGGCGGGGAGCGGGCCGCTTCCCGCGCGCTACTTTTTCACCGGAATGGGCGTGGCCCGGTCCACCGGCACGGCCGTCACGCTGTTTTGCGGCGAGCCTTCGATGAGCTTGTCGGAATACGTGAGGTAGACCAGCGTGTTGCGCGGCGCATCCACCATGCGCACGATGCGCAGGCGCTTGAAGAGCAGCGACATGCGCTCGGTGAATACCTCTTCCTGCGGCTTGACGCTGGCCTTGGGAAAGCTGATCGGCCCCACCTGGCGGCATGCGATCGACGCCTCGGCCTTGTCTTCGGCCAGGCCCAGCGTGCCCTTGATGCCGCCCACGCGGGCGCGCGAGACGTAGCAGGTCACGCCCTGCACGGCGGGGTCGTCATACGCCTCCACGATGATGTCGTGGTCGCGCCCGATCCACTTGAACGCGGTGTCCACCGTGCCGATGGTGTCGGCGGCGTGGGCCGCCGTGCCCGCCAGCGCCAGCAGGCCGGAGGCCAGGGCCGCACGCCACCGCGCGTGCTGCAAGGCGCCTCGCAAGGACGAAGGGCGGGAAGAAGAGTGGGAAGAAGAGCGGGAAGAAGAGCGGGAAGAAGAGCGGGAAGAAGAGCGGGAAGAAGAGCGGGAAGAAGAGCGGGGCGTGGGGCGAGAAGAGGCGCCGGATTGAGAGAGAGGTTGCGAGCGGGGCATGGCGGGGGCTTTCAGTCGTGCGCGATCAGGCTTGGATCTCGCCGGCCTGGTGGCGGCGCAGGTGCTCCAGCGCTTCCTCGACCTGGTCGATGAGCACCAGGCACAGGTCGCCGGGCGCCAGGCGCGCCAGTGCCGTGTCGATGGCCAGGAACTCGCCCGTGATCTCCTGCACGTGCGTGGTGCGCGTGGCGCCCTTCAGGCCCTCGCGCAGCAGGGCGATCACCTCGCCGTCGGCGCGGCCGCGCTGGGCGGCGTCCTGGTAGAGCAGCACGTCGTCGAAGGCAGAGCCCAGGATGACGGTCTGGTCGCGGATGTCTTCGTCGCGGCGGTCGCCCGCACCGCTGATGACCACGCTGCGGCGCTTGGCGGGCATGGCCTGCGTGGCCTGCACCAGCGCGCGCATGGCATCGGGGTTGTGGCCGTAGTCGGCGATCACGGTGGCGCCGCGAATGTCCATCACGTTGAAGCGGCCGGGGGCGTTGTCGCTGTCGTTCACGAAGCCCGCCAGGCCGCGCCGGATGGTGTCCCACGGCAGGCCCGTGCCCCAGGCGGCGCCGATGGACGCCATGGCGTTCTCCACCTGAAAGCCGATGGTGCCGCCGCGTGTGAGCGGGATGTCGCGCAGCGCGATCTGTTCGCGCCAGGAGTCTTCGGCCGCGACGATGTGGTCGCCGTCCACGTACACCACGCGCTGGCCCTGCGCGCGGTGCGTGGCCATCACGGGGTGGTGGCGGTCCAGCGCGAAGAAGATCACCTTGCCCGGGCTGCTGGCGGCCATGGCGGCCACGTGCGGGTCGGCGGCGTTCAGCACGGCGTAGCCGTCAGGCGCCACGTTCTGCACGATCACGCGCTTAAGCACGGCCACGTCCTGCACGGTGTGCACGAAGTTCAGGCCCAGGTGGTCGCCTTCGCCCACGTTGGTGACCACTGCCACCTGGCAGCGGTCAAAGCCCAGGCCCTCGCGCAGCAGGCCGCCGCGCGCGCATTCCAGCACGGCGGCATCGGTTTCGGGGTGCGCCAGGGCGTTGCGCGCGCTGCGCGGGCCCGAGCAGTCGCCGCTGTCGATCTGGCGGCCGTTCACGTACACGCCGTCGGTGTTGGTCATGGCGGTGCGCCAGCCGTGCGCGGTGAACAGGTGCGCGATCAGGCGCGTGGTGGTGGTCTTGCCGTTGGTGCCGGTGACGGCGACCAGGGGCACGCGGCCGTTCTCGCCGGGCGAGAACAGGGCGTCGATCATGGGCACGCCCACGTTGCGCGGCCGCCCGAACGAGGGTGCCAGGTGCATGCGCAGGCCGGGCGCGGCGTTCACCTCGACGATGCCGCCGTTCTGCTCCTCCAGCGGGTGCAGGATGCTCTCGCAGATCACGTCCACGCCGCAGATGTGCAGGCCGATGGTCTGCGCCGCCTCGATGGCGCGCGCGGCCACTTCGGGGTGCACGTCGTCCGTCACGTCGGTGGCGCT
>SEAY01000183.1 GCA_004144865.1 Comamonadaceae bacterium | reverse complement strand
AGCGTGCCTTCCATGCCGATCTGGCGGTGGCCGGGCACCGAGCAGTAGTAGGTGAACTTGCCCGACTGGGTGAGCTTGAAGCTCACCTTGGTGGGCTTGCTCTTGCCGTCGAACATCGGCGACTTGACCTTCAGCTCGTCGACCACGATGTCGTGCTGGGCGCCTTCGCCGCTGGAGATGGTGATCTCCACCGTGTCGCCGACCTTGCCCTTGATGGTGGGGTTCACGGTGCCCTTGTCGTCGATGTAGACCATCTTGCCGCCGGCCATGCCGGTCTTGAGCACGATCCTGTGCACGGCGGCAGCCGTGGCGGGAGCAGTCACCGCCGGCTTGGCGGCGGCGTTCTTCGCCACGGCGGTGGCGCCGACCGAACCGATCAGGGGCGCCGACACGAACAGCACGGCGACAGCGAAGGGGATGGGAGCGAAGACTCGGGACACTGGGCTAACCTGGACTTTCTTGTCATGCGGGGAGGCCCCCCGCCGGCCGCGCAGCGATGTCGCTGGCATGGAAGGTACTGTCCGCTTTCGGGGCCTGACCGAACATCGGCGCCGGCTGAATCGAAGCCTCGGCGGACTCCGAATCCCGGCCGTGCGCCGGCCGAGCGCGCCTAGGATGATTCCTAGATGCGCCCCTGGAGGCGGGGGAAAAGGTGGCGCCGGGGGGCGCTCAGCCCTGCGGGCTCTCCGCCATCGGGCCGCAGTACTTCTGCAGTTCCTGCGGCAGGTCCGCGGGGCAGGTGCCGCACTGGCGGTTGCCCGGGACCGCGTAGTCGATGAACTTGGGGTACGGCAGGTTCAGCGTCGCCATGATCTGCTGGAACTCCGCCAGCGACTTGCAGCCGCCCAGGCGCGGGTTGCGGCTCTTCTCCTGCGCGATGGAGGAGACGTGGCGGCCCGTGTAGTCATGGGCCGGATACACCAGCGTCTCGTCGGCCAGCGCGAAGAGCTTCTGCGTGACGCTGTGGTACAGGACCGTCGCGTCGCCGTTCTGGAAATCGGTGCGGCCGCAGCCGTCGATCAGCAGCGCATCGCCGGTGAAGACCCTCTCTCCCACCACATACGCGAAGTGCCCGTCGGTGTGCCCCGGGGTGTGCATGCCTTCGATCGCCACGCCGCCCACCTGCAGCGGCCGGCCCTCTTCCATGCCGAAGTCCACGCAGGGCAGGCGGTCGATGGCCGGCGCGGCGATGCGGCTTCCCGTGCGCTTCTTCAACTCCAGCGCCGCGGTGATGTGGTCCGCATGGATGTGCGTGTCGAGCGTGAAGGCCAGGCGCAGCCCCAGCGCCTGGAGCACCTGCAGGTCGCGGTCCATCGAATTCACCACCGGGTCGACCAGCACGGCCTGGCCCGTTTCCGGGCAGCCCAGGAGATAGGTGTAGGTGCTGGAGACTGGCTCGAGCAGTTGCCTGAAGATCATGGTGGCTCCCGACGAGGTTGCGGGCGCCAGTTTCGCTCCGCCCGCCGGACTGCGGGGACCCTGCGAGCCTTCTGTCGAGCCCGTCCTACACCCGTTGCCTCGCTCGACGACAGCCGACCGCCAGGCCGCGTTCGTAAGCTGTGCCTCTTCCACCCCCGATCAGCCAGGCCGATGACTTCTTCCCGTTCCAAGGATTCCGAATTCCTGAAATCGGTGCGCAACGGCGCAGTGATCGGTGCCCTGGTGCTCGTCGTGGCCGTGCCGTGGATCCGGTCGCAAAAGCACGCGCAGCCACCGGTGGCTCCTGCCACCCCCCACGCGTCGGTGCCAGCGCCCGCAGCGCCCGCGCCGGCCGCCCGCCTGCTGGCGGACTTCGGCGACGAGCAGCCCTCGGGCGATGCCAGGCACGTCGCCAACTGGGCCTTCTTCACCGGCGACAACGGAGGCAAGGCCGTGGTCGTCCTCGACAAGAAGGCGGCCAAGGTCTACACGTTCGAACCCACGGGGCGGCTGGTGGCAGCCACGCCGGCCCTGTTCGGCTCGGCCATCGGCGATGACAGCGCGCCGGGCATTGGCGACAAGCCGCTCGCCGAGATCAAGCCGCACGAGAGGACCACCCCCGCCGGGCGCTTCGTGGCCCAGCCGGGAATGAACACCAACGGCGAGGACATCATCTGGATCGACTACGACGCGGCGGTTTCCATGCACAGGGTGCGGCCCGTGCTCGCGTCGGAGCGGCGCTTCGAGCGCCTGAACTCACCGACGCACGAGGACAACCGCATCTCCAATGGCTGCGTGAACCTGCCGGTGGATTTCTACGAGCGGGTGCTGGGCCCCGCCGTGAAGAAGACGGGGGCGATCGTGTACGTGCTGCCCGAGACGCGCCCGCCCGAAGAGGTGTTCGGTTCGTTCGACGTCACGGACCCGCAGGCTGTCGCCGCCGCCGGCGCCAAACCGATGCGCGTGTCGACGGCGGCCGCGCCCGCGCACCTCGACGCGCGGCGCAACCGCGACCAGTGACCGGCCGCGGCCGCGTCCCGGGCGCCGATCAGGCGGCGAAGCCCGGGTTCGGCAGCGCGCCCTTGAGCTTCGGCAGGTTCGGCTTGCGCGCGGAGACCTTGCCGCCGCGGGCCTTGAGCCACGTCTCCACGTGTTCCCACACCGGCTTGTTGCCGGCCTTGGCCGCTTCTTCCGCCACCGGCGCCCAGCCTGCGACCTTGTAGGTGCGCGAAGCGTCTATCGGCTTGCCGTTCAGGCGCATGTCCGAGATGCGCTTGCCCATGCCCGCCAGCGGATCGATGGCGTACTGCAGGCCGCCCACGCGGACCATGTCGCCGCCCTGCTGGTAGTAGGGGTCTGGGTTGAACAGGTTGTCGGCGACGTCTTCCAGGACCGTCTTGATCATCTCCCCCGACATGTCGCTGACGGTGGCGTACGAGTAAGTGGTGGCCGTCATGTCCATCAGCCACTCGCGCGTGATGTCCTGCCCCGCGAGCAGCGAGGTGCCCCAGCGGAAGCCGGGCGAAAAGGCGATCTCCGCGCCCTGCACGTCCATCAGCGCGTCCAGCAGCAGCTGGTCGCCCGAGCCGTTGAAGTTGCCGCGGCGGTACAGCGTGCCCTCGGTGATCGCGAGCTTCTCGGCCAGCTTGGCTTCGTAGGGGCCGCGGATCTTGTTGACCAGCGCCTCCATCGCGGGATCCGCCGGCAGCATGTTGGCGAACACCGGCAGCAGGCGGTAGCGGAAGTCCGCCACCTTGCCGCCCTTGACGTCGAAGTCGATCACGCCGAGGAACTTGCCGTTGGAGCCGGCGTTGGTGACGATGGT
>SEAY01000092.1 GCA_004144865.1 Comamonadaceae bacterium | reverse complement strand
TTTCCAGCCAGTCCTGGATCTCTCGCACATGCTGGAGACCCTGGAGTCCGGCAGCGGCGAACGCTTGCTCGCCCTGCTCGATCCATCCGCGCGCAAGCTGCCCGCGGCCGTGGCGCTGTCGAACCAGTACGAAGACCTGGTGCGGGGCGCCGCACCGGTGCGCCTGGCGCGCGGCGAGTTCCGCGGCGAGGCCAGGAACGGCGTCCTCCACGTCACGGGGACGATGCGGGTCCATGCAGGCGAGCCCACCATCGCCTCCGACGGACAGCGATTCGTCGTGCGCGCCGAATTCGCCGTCCGCGACGGCAAGCTGCAACTCACGGGGCTGAGCGGTGCCGGGGACTGAACGCAACGCCATCGGGGCGCTCTGGACCGCGCGCGGCCTGGCCTTCGCGGCCGCGGCGGCCGCGATGGCGGTCTTCTCCGCCTTCGCGCTGCCCGCGCACCTCGAGCGCGCGTGCACGCTGGGCGACACGCCCTACCTGCCGATCTGCCCCGACCCGGCGCTCGCGGGCTCCGAACTCCAGTTGCAGCTGAAGGACCGGATCCGCCGCAACCCCGGCGACGCGGCGGCCTGGACGCGCCTGCTGGTGGCCACGCCCACGCAGGATGCGGGCGCGGTGCTCGAAGCGGCAGCGAAGCTCGCCCCCAACCATCCGAACGTGCTGCGCCGGCGGGCCGCTGCAGCGCTGTCGCAGGACAGGCTGCAGGAAGGCGTGGACCTGCTGGTGCAGATGCTGCGGACGCGCGGCACGCGGGAGGCCGGCCAGGTGCTCGCGCAGCTGGTGGAGTCGGGCGAGGGAGCCGCGCTGCTGCGCCCGCATCTCGCGACCGCCGAACGCTGGCTGCCTGCGCTGATGCACTACATGGCGCAACGCAAGGTGCCGCCCGCGGCGGTGCTGTCGCTGGTGGCCGAGGGCGTGCAGCAGCAGGTGCTGGGCGACGCCTGGGTGCGGGGCTACATGCAGGCGCTGGTGCGCAGCGGGCAGTGGCACGATGCCTACGGCTTGTGGCTGTTGATGCACAAGGGATCGTTGCCGCTGCTGTACAACCCCGGCTTCGACGAGCCGGTGCAGGCGGGCGGCTTCGACTGGCAGTTCCAGCATCCCGTGCGGGGCCGCACCGGCGCGCTGGTCGAACAGAGGCGGCAGGCGAGGCGCGGCCAGGTCCTCGACGTGGAGTTCACCGGGCGGAGCTTCCCGCTTCCCATCGTGCGGCAAGTCCTCGCCGCTGCCCCGGAATCCTACGTCCTGCGAGGCGAATACACGGCTTCCAGGCTGCGCTCCGAGCGCGGCCTGGTGTGGAAGGTCGTCTGCCTCCAGAAGGGCGGCGCCGTGGTGGCGGAATCCGAGCCGCTGCAGGAGTCCGGCGGCCTTTGGAGAACTTTCGAGCTAGCGTTCACGATCCCGCCCGATTGCGGGCCGGTAGCCAGCCTGCAGCTGGAGCCCGCCGCGGCCTTCGAAGCCAAGGCGGGCTTGCGCGGTCGCTTCGCCGTCGACCGATTGAGCCTCCTCCTGGCGGCGGAGAAGCCGTAGTAAATCACACCCGCCGCAGCCCGCCTGCACAATGAGGATGCTATAGTGCGCTGCGTCATTCACCCGAGGAACAATTGATGATCCTGAAGAAGCTGTTGCTCGCGCTCTCCTTTGCGGCGCCCGTTGCCTTCGCGCAAGCGCCCATCGGCACGATCGTCAACGTGAATGGCGTCGTCACCGCAACGCAAGGCACCACCGGCGTCACCGTCGCTCCCGGCACGGCCATCCGGAGCGGCATGCGTCTCGTCGCGGGCTCCAATGCATCCGTCACGCTCCGCACGAACAGCGGGTGCACCGTGACCGTCCCCGCCAGCCACGGCGTGACCATCCTGCAAACCATGACCTGCCAGCAGCTCACCGCTGCCGTGCAGCCCGTGGTGCCCGTCGCCGCGGTTCCGGCGGCAGTCGCACCGACGGGTGGTGCCATCGCCCTCGGTGCCGGCGCCCTCCTGGGTGTGGCAGTCCTCGCCGGCAGCGCCGGCGGCTCCAACAACGACGACCCGCCCCTCAGCGCGCGGTGACCACTGCCGAAGCCGGCCATCCGGCAGATGAAACGGGGCCCATCGGCCCCGTGGCTTTTTCTGCGCTGGCATTCCTGCTCGTGGCCGCCCCGCTGATGCGCGGTGGCAATCGCCAGGTGGCCCTCATCGTGCTGGAGGCCGCCGCCCTGGCATTCCTGGCGGCGCTGGTCGCCGGCCTGCACCACTGGCGCCCGCGCATCACCCTGCGTGGCGCGCTCCTCGCGTTCCTCTGCCTCAGTCCGGTCTGGCTGGCGGTGGTCTACCTGGTGCCGATTCCGGCGTCGTTGTGGGCCATGCTGCCCGGCCGCGCCAGCTACCTGGGATACCTGCAGGCGGCGGGCATTGCCGAACCCGCGGCGCTGGCCCTGTCCCTGGCGCCCGACGCAACCATCGTGTCCCTCCTGGCCGGCCTGCCCATCGCCGCGGGCTTCCTGGCCGGCCTGATGGTCACCCTGCCGCAGCTGCGCGCCATCTTCATCGTGGTCGCCGCCCTGGCGGCACTGCAGACGGTGATCGCCCTGCTGCAGGTGGCGGGTGGCCAGGATTCGGCACTGCTGATGGGAGCAGCGGCGGGACGTCCCGTCGGCACCTTCGCCAACCCCAATCACTTCGCCAACTACGTCGCCATGGGCCTCGTGGCCTACCTGTGGCTGGCCTGGTTGCGCACGGCCACCCGCGTGGACGACCTGCGCGACCCGCACGCGGCGCGCCGCCGCCGCCTGCTGTGGGCGGGCGGCACCGTCTTCCTGCTGGTCGGCATGGTGATGTCGCTGTCGCGCGGCGCGCTGCTCGCGGCGCTCGCCACCGCGTTCACGGGGCTGCTGCTCGCCGGCGCGCTGCGCGGGCACGCCAGCCGCTGGCGCCGCTGGGCCGCGGTCAGCGCGGGCGTGGCGGCCGGCGCGCTGATGCTGGTCGGGACCGACGCGGTCCTCGAACGCTTCGACCGCATGTCCACGGACGCGCCGGCCCGCACCATCCAGGCGGAGACCACGATGACCGGCGTGCGCGAGTTCTGGCCGTTCGGCACGGGATGGGGCAGCTATGGCGCGGTCTATCCCCGCTTCCAGCCGTCCACGCTGGTGGGAACCGCCGACTACACGCACCAGGACTACGCCCAGATGCTGTTCGAGGGCGGTATCTTCGCGCTCCTGCTCATGGCGGTCGCCGGGGGACTCCTGGCCCAGCGGGCGGTGCGGCTCGCGCGGGCCGAATGGCGCCACGGGCGATTGCGCCGCCACGAGCTCGCGGCAGCCGTCTGCGGCCTCGGGGTACTGGGCTTCCTGCTGCATTCGTACGTGGAGTTCAACATGCACATCCCGGCCAACGCGATCCTCGCGGCACTGCTGGCCGGCGCCTACCTCCGGCCCCTGCCGCCCGCGGGCACGGAGGAAGAGGCCCGCGCGTGATCGACCTGCACTGCCACATCCTTCCCGGCATCGACGACGGCTCCCGCAGCCTCGAGATGTCGCTGGACATGGCGCGGATGGCGGTGGACGACGGCATAGCGACGATCGCGTGCACGCCGCACATCTATCCCGGCCTCTACATGAACGACACCGCCGGGATCGTGGCGGCGCGCGATGCACTGCAGCGGTCGCTCGACGAGAACGGGATCGAACTCCGGCTCACGACCGGCGCCGACGTACACCTGGTGCCGGGCCTGCTGGAAGGCATCCGCGCCGGGCGCGTTCCCTGCCTGCACGGCACGCGCTACCTGCTGCTCGAGCCGTCGCACCATGTCGCCCCGCCGCACTTCGAGGAATCCGTGTTCCGTCTCGTGGCCGAGGGCTACGTGCCGGTGATCACCCACCCGGAGCGCCTCACCTGGGTCGAGGACCACTACGAAGTCTTCCGGCGCCTCGTGCGCCAGGGCGCATGGATGCAGGTCACCGCGGGCGCCCTCACGGGCACCTTCGGATCGCGGGCGAAGTACTGGGGCGAGCGATTCCTCAACGACGGGCTGACGCACATCATCGCCACGGACGCGCACTCCTCCGGGCGGCGCTGCCCGAACCTCTCCAGGGCGCGCGACATCGCGGAGCGCGCGCTGGGGCGCGAGGAGGCCGAGCTGCTGGTGCGCGGGCGCCCGCAGAAGATCCTCGAAGATGCGGCGCCCTCCGAGGTGCCCGCGCCGCCGACCGTGCCGCCGCGCAAGGACGGCTGGTGGCAGGGCCTCTTTCGCCGAGGGTGACGCGCTCGCGCAGCGCGCAGGCGGTGCCGCACTTCGCCGACAATGCCGGCATGCAACGCCGACACCTCCTCCTCTCCGGCCTCGCCGCTTCCGCAACCCTCGCCGCCCCTGCCGTGCTCGCGCAGGCGCGGCCGATCCGGCTGGTCGTGCCCTATGCCCCTGGCGGGCCCATCGACGTCACCGCCCGCGTGCTGGCCGAGCGCGTGAAGGACAGCCTGGGCACCGTGATCATCGAGAACCGCCCGGGCGGCGGCGGCAACATCGGCGCCGACGCGGTGGCCAAGGCCGCGCCCGACGGCCTCACCATCGGCATTGCGGCCGTCGCCACGCACGCCATCAATCCCTGGCTGTTCTCCAGGATGCCGTACGACGCGGCGAAGGACTTCGCCCCCATCACGCAGATGGTGCGCGTGCCCAACGTGCTGGTGATGAACGCGGAGACCGCCGCGCGGCTGAAGATCGCCAGCCTCGCCGACCTCATCGCCTATGCCAAGGCCAACCCGGGGCGCCTGAACTACGGCAGCGGCGGCAACGGCAGCGCGGGCCACCTGGCGGGCGAGATGTTCAAGCGCGATGCGGGCATCTTCGCCGTGCACATCCCCTACAACGGCGGCAATCCGGCCCAGCTCGCGCTTCTTTCCGGGCAGGTCGATTTCAATTTCGACAACCTGGCAACGGCCGCGCCCAACATCCGTGGCGGCAAACTGACGGCGCTGGCCGTGACCACGCAGCAACGCTCGGCCAGCCTGCCCGGCGTGCCCGCGGTCGCGGAAACGCTCAAAGGCTTTTCCATCGACACCTGGTGGGGCCTGGTCGCGCCCGCCGGGACGCCGCCCGACGTGATCCGCAAGTACAACGAGGCTTTCGTGGCGGCGCTGAATTCGCCGGAAGCGCGGACTCGCTTCGCCGGCCTGCTCGCGGAGCCGGTGCCCAGCGCGCCGGGGGAATTCGGGGCGTTCATGCGCGCGGAGCTCGCCAAATACCAAAAAGTGGTGAAGGCCTCGGGTGCAAAGGTCGATTGATAGCTGAGCGGGAGCGCCTACAGCGCTTGTGAGATTCGTCCGACACGCTGGCTCAGCCGCTGCGTCACAGTTCCTTCACAAAACGTGAGGAGCCCGCCATGTCGTCGCAGCGAATTCTCGTGGGAGTGGTCACCGGCCTGGTCTGTGCGTTCACCGTGTCCGCGCAGACGACACAGGGCTCGCTGCGATGGCGCGCAGGCGCCGCACCCCTCGGCCTGCAGTGGTCGGCACCGGACTGGCGCGGCCCCTGCAGCACCGTCGCCTTCGGCTGCGAGTCCGAGGCCAGCACGCTGCTGTACACGAGCCCGAAGGCGCCCCGCAGCCTGAGCCTGCAGGTGAGCCAGGCGCAAGAAGCGGCGGGGCTGCGGGCGCCGACCGCCACGGCCCCGAACGTGAGCCTCATCGGCAAGGCCGGCGTGGCCACGGACCTGGGCCTCGGCATCTACGGGCGCTTCGGCACCGCGTCGCGTGCCGGCCTCCTGGGCAACGAGGGCGGCCTCACCTACGGCGTGGGCCTGAGCTGGGACTTCTCTCGGCGCGGCTCCGCGATCGTGGGTTGGGACAGCTACGATTTCCGCACGGCCCGCGGCGAGGCGCGCGACGTGCGCGCCACCAGCCTCGGCCTGCAGTGGCGGTACTGAACGGCGCGCGCGCCGCTCACTCGCCCAGGTAGGCTGCCCGCACCTTGGGGTCGTTCAGCATGTCGGCGGCTTGGCCGCTCATGCTGATGATGCCCGACTCCATCACGTAGCCGCGGTCGGCTATCTCCAGCGCGCGGCTGGCGTTCTGCTCCACCAGCAGGATGGTCACGCCCTGCTTGTGCACGTCGCGCACCACTTCGAAGATCTTGTCCACCATGATGGGCGACAGGCCCATGGAGGGCTCGTCCATCAGCAGCACCTTCGGCCGGCTCATGAGCGCGCGGCCCATCGCCAGCATCTGCTGCTCGCCGCCGGACATCGTGCCGGCGAGCTGGTCCTTCCGCTCCTTCAGGCGCGGGAAGATGCCGAAGATCCGCTCGATGTCCTGCGCGATCGCCGCCTTGTCGCGGCGGATGTGCGCGCCCATCTGCAGGTTCTCGGTGATCGACATGCGGGTGAACACGCCACGCCCTTCCGGCACCATGGCGAGGCCCTGCTTCACGAGGTCCCAGGCGCCCTTGCCCCGGATGCTCTTGCCCAGGTAGTGGATGTCGCCTTCGTTGATCGGCAGCAGCCCCGTGATGGCCTTCATGGTGGTGGTCTTGCCGGCGCCGTTGGAGCCGATCAGCGTGACCAGCTCGCCCTCGCGCACCTCGAAATCCACGCCCTTGACGGCCTGGATGCCGCCGTAGGCGACCTTGAGGCCGCTCACCTTCAGCAGCGTCTCGCTCATTCTTTCTCTCCGCTCGGGCCGCCGGCGCCCGCGGCCGGCTTGTGGCTGTGGCCCAGGTAGGCCTCGATCACCTTCTCGTTGCGCTGCACGTCGTAGGGGGTGCCCTCCGCGATCGGCTTGCCGTAATCGAGCACCGTCACGCGGTCACACAGGCCCATCACCAGCTTCACGTCGTGCTCGATCAGCAGGATGGTGCGCCCGTCCTTGCGGATGCGGTCGATCAGCTCGCGCAGCACCACCTTCTCGGTGGAGTTCATGCCGGCGGCCGGCTCGTCCAGCGCGATCAGCTGCGGGTCGGTGGCGAGCGCGCGCGCGATCTCCAGGCGGCGCTGGTCGCCGTACGACAGCGTGCGTGCCTTGTAGTCGGCGAACTTGGCGATGCCGACGTACTCGAGGAGTTCCCGCGCGCGCTTGGCGATCGCGGCCTCTTCCGTCCTGAATTTCTTCGTGCGGAACATCGCGCCCAGCAGGCCGGAGTGCGTGCGCACATGGCGGCCCACCATCACGTTCTCCAGCGCCGTCATGTCGGCGAACAGGCGGATGTTCTGGAAGGTGCGCGCGATGCCCGCGCGCGCCACTTCGTGCACGGCGCTCGGCTTGTACGGCTGGCCGGCGAGCTCGAAGCTGCCGGTGTCCGGCGTGTACAGCCCCGTGATCACGTTGAAGAAGGTGGTCTTGCCGGCGCCGTTGGGGCCGATCAGGCCGTACACCTGGCCGCGCTCGATCGTGAGCCCGACATCGGAGAGGGCCTGCAGGCCGCCGAAGCGCTTGGAGATGCCGGCGACGCGGAGGACGGTTTCTGCCATCGCTTCCTCCTTACTTCGGGGCCGGCTGCAGCGACTTGCCGTGCTCCGGCGTCGGCCAGAGCCCGCGCGGGCGCAGCAGCATCACGATGATCATGGCCAGCGCGATCAGCAACTGGCGCAGGATGGAGGCGTCCAGGCGCCCGCCGGTCACGGCCTGCAGGTCGAACACGCCGGACACCCAGCGCAGCACCTCGGGCAGCGCCGACAGCAGCACCGCGCCGAGGATCACGCCCGGCAGGTGGCCGATGCCGCCCAGCACCACCATGGCGACGATCATCACGGATTCCATCAGGCTGAAGGACTCGGGCGACACGAAGCCCTGGAAGGCGGCGAACATCGCGCCCGCCACGCCGCCGAAGGTGGCGCCCATGCCGAACGCGAGCAGCTTCATGTTGCGCGTGTTGATGCCCATCGCCTTGGCGGCGATCTCGTCCTCGCGGATCGCCATCCAGGCGCGGCCGATGCGCGAGAGTTCCAGGCGGTGGCAGATCACGACGCTCAGGAGCACCAGCGCCAGGAACAGGTAGTAGTAGAGGGTCACGGAGTTGAACGTGAACCCGAAGATGTCCAGCGGCCGCGCGAGGTTGATGCCCGGGATGCCCAGCGCGTCGAACTTGAACAGCGTGATCGAGTCGATCTGTCCCAGGCCCTTGGGACCGTTGGTGATGTTCACCGGGTGGTCCAGGTTGTTCAGGAACACGCGGATGATCTCGCCGAAGCCGAGCGTCACGATGGCCAGGTAGTCGCCGCGCAGCTTGAGCGTGGGCGCCCCCAGCAGCACGCCGAAGAAGCCGGCCAGCGCCGCCCCGAGCGGGATCACCAGCCAGACGGAGGTGTGCAGCCCGTTGGGGAACATCTGCGCGAACCACGGGAAGGCCTCGGACAGGTGCGGCGACGCCATCAGCCCGTACATGTAGGCGCCGATGGCGAAGAAGGCGACGAAGCCCAGGTCCAGCAGGCCGGCGTACCCGACCACGATGTTGAGGCCCAGCGCGAGCAGCACGTAGAGCAGCGCGGTGTCGGCGATGCGGACCCAGAAGTTGCCCGCCGTCTGCAGCAGCACCGGCAGCAGCAGCAGCACCATCGCGCCGATGGCCCAGGTGACGGCCTTGTTCCTGTTGATGGTCATGGCGCGCTCCTCAAGCCCGGTCCGCCACGCGCTCGCCCAGCAGGCCCGAGGGCCGCAGCGTCAGCACGACGATCAGCACGATGAAGGCGAAGATGTCCGAGTAGTGGCTGCCCAGCACGCCGCCGGTGAGCACGCCCAGGTAGCCGGAGCCGATCGCCTCGATCAGCCCGAGCAGGATGCCGCCGACCACCGCGCCCGCGAGGTTGCCGATGCCGCCGAACACGGCCGCGGTGAAGGCCTTCAGTCCCGGCAGGAAGCCCATGGTGTGCTGCACCGTGCCGTAGTTCGACGCGTACATCACGCCGGCGATGGTGGCGAGCACGGCGCCAATGATGAAGGTGGCGGAGATCACCGTGTCGGGCTTCACGCCCATCAGGGCGGCCACGCGCGGGTTCTCCGACGTCGCGCGCATCGCCCGGCCCAGGCGGGTGTAGTTCACCAGGTAGGTCAGCACCCCCAGCGAGATGGCCGTCATCGCGAGGATCACGATCTGCGTGGTGGTGATCACCGCACCCCCGACCTCGAAAGGCACGTTGGGCAGCAGCGTCGGATACGGCTTGTAGTTCGGCTTGAAGATGATCATCGCCAGCGTCTGCAGCAGGATCGACATGCCGATGGCCGTGATCAGGGGCGCCAGCTTGGGGCTGTTGCGCAGCGGCCGGTAGGCCACCTTCTCGATCGTGAAGTTCAGTGCGGCGGCGACGACGCACGAGATGACCAGCGCCACCACGAGCAGCAGCCAGCCGGGCAGGCCGGGCATGGACTCCTGGGCGGTGGTGATGATCGCCCAGCTCGTGAGCGCCCCCACCATCAGCACCTCACCGTGCGCGAAGTTGATCAGGTTGATGATGCCGTACACCATGGTGTAGCCGAGGGCCACCAGGGCATACATGCTGCCGAGGACCAGACCGTTGATGATCTGCTGCAGCAGGATCTCCATAAGAGGTGTTCTCCGTTTCTTATGCGCGCATGGTGGCGGCGACGCCGTCGTGAGGCGTATCGCCACGTAGCAAAAAACCCGCCAAGGGATCCGTCGGCGGGTTGTCGGGGCGGATTGTAATGGCGGCTCCCGACGGCTCCGCCGCAGCCCATCTAGGGGTTTGTCCCTTCTTTCCTGTTCATCGCGCGCAGTTCCCGCAGCTTCTCGGCAATGCGGATCTCCAGCCCGCGCTGGACCGGGCGGTAGAACTGCGGCGTCCGCATCCCCTCGGGGAAGTAGTTCTCCCCGGCCGCAAAGCCCTCTTCCTCGTCGTGCGCATAGCGGTACTCCTTGCCGTAGCCCAGGTCCTTCATCAGGCGGGTGGGCGCATTGCGCAGGTGCAGCGGCACCGCCCGGGTGCCATCCCGGCGCACCAGGGCACGGGCTTCGTTATACGCCGTGTAGACCGCATTGGACTTGGGCGCCACCGCCAGATACACGAGGCACTCGGCCAGCGCCAGCTCGCCCTCGGGGGAGCCGAGGCGTTCGTAGACTTCGGCGGCATCGAGCGCGAGGCGCAGCGCGCGGGGATCGGCCAGGCCGACGTCCTCCACCGCCATGCGGATCATGCGCCGTGCGATGTAGCGCGGATCGGCGCCGCCATCGAGCATGCGCACGAACCAGTACAGCGTGGCGTCGGGATCGGAGCCGCGCATGGACTTGTGCAGCGCGCTGATCGTGTCGTAGAACTGCTCGCCGCCCTTGTCGTAGCGGCGCATGCGCTCGCCCAGCACCTTGAGCAGCCAGGCGTCGGTGACTTCGGGCAGCTTCTCCTTCGTCGCCGCGACGGCCAGGGTCTCCAGCGTGTTCAGCAGGCGCCGCGCGTCGCCGTCGGCATAGGCGATCAGGCGCTCGAGGGCGGCTTGCTCGATGGGCGGCACGGCGCCTATCGCCTGCGCGCGCTGCACGATCTGCCCCAGGTCTTCCTCCGAAAGAGGCTGCAGCACGTAGACCGCCGCGCGCGAGAGCAGCGCGGAGTTCACCTCGAACGAAGGGTTCTCGGTGGTCGCGCCTATGAAGGTGAAGAGGCCCGACTCCACGTGCGGCAGGAAAGCGTCCTGCTGGCTCTTGTTGAAGCGGTGCACCTCGTCGACGAAGACGATGGTGCGCCTGCCGTGCGCCTGCGAGATCTGGGCCTGCTCCACGGCTTCGCGGATGTCCTTCACACCGCCGAGGACGGCGCTGATGGTGATGAACTGGGCGTCGAACGAATCCGCCATCAGGCGGGCGATGGTGGTCTTGCCGGTGCCGGGCGGGCCCCAGAGGATGCAGCTGTGGGGCTGGCCGGACTCGAAGGCGATGCGCAGCGGCATGCCTTCGCCCAGCAGGTGCTGCTGCCCGATCACCTCGCCGAGGGTCTTCGGCCGCAACCGCTCGGCGAGCGGCGCGTGGGCGGCGGTGGGCTTGCTCATCCAGCCAGTTTATATTGCGTCACCATGGAAGCGGCGCTCTGGCCCATGCTCTCGGCCCTGCTCGGCGCCCTCGTCGGCGGCGGCATCAGCTATGCGCTCAACCGGCAGCAATTCGCCAACCAGCTGCACATCCTGCAGGAGCAGCACAAGGTGGAATTCATGGCGGAGACGACCGCGCGCCACTTCCTCGGCCACAAGGGCTTCACCGACCGCTCTTTCGAGACCCTGCGCAACCACCTCGGCGGCTTCACCGACGATGAGCTGCGCAAGATCCTCGTGCGCGCCGGCGCGATCCGCGTCTACCGCGAGGATGGCTCGGAGTGGTGGCGGCTGCTGTCGCGGATGGAGGAATACATCGAGCGCAAGCAGCTGGACCAGATCGCGCGGGAGATTTGAGCTTCGAGCCGCACAGGCTGTCATCCCGGGCTTGACCCGGGATCCATGCAGCGCTTGATCGGGCCCTGCATGGATTGCGGGTCAAGCCCGCAATGACAGGAGCAAGGGTCTGCCCTTAAGGCGCCTGAACGACGTCCGTCCCCTTCGGCGGCGTGAAGCGGAACGCGTCCGCGCTCACGCTGGTGTTCACCTGCATGTTGTTGAAGGTGAGCAGCGACCGCTGGCCAAAGCTGTCGAGGATGTCGAGTGCCGCGAGCTGGTCGCCGCGGAAGCCCACTTTCATGTTCGTGAGCTGGCCTTCCTTCTGGCGCGGCGTGGCCTGCACCCACTGCAGGCCGTCCTTGTCCGGCAGCGGCTGCAGGTCGAAATCGCGCTTGAGCGTGGCGAGGTCGGGCGACGCGGCGATCAGCGCCGCGGGGGTGGAGCCGAGCACGGCGGACTGCTTGCGGCGGCTCACCTGGTTCAGGTCCTTGTCGTGCAGCCACAGGTTCTGGCCGTCGGCCACGATGGTCTGCTCGAAAGGCTTGCGGTACTCGAAGCGGAAGTGGCTGGGGCGCTGGAACTCGAACGTCCCCGAGGACGTCTTGGTGCGCGCCTGCTGCCCTTCGCGCGCAGGCGCCGTGATCACCTGCGTGAAGTCGGCGCGGCCGGTCTTCGCGTTCTTGATGAAGGCTTCCAGGCTTTCGATGGGGCCTGCGTGGGCGGCGAGCGCGGCGGCGGACAGGGCGAGGGTGGCAAAAATTTTCTTCATGGGTTCTCCCAACACGGCATTGTCGGTTGGGTGGCCCCCGCGCGCCGAAGTTCGTTACCGAACGTTATCGCAACAATCACTCCACCCGGCCGGGGACGAGGATTTCGCGCTGGCCGCGGGCGTTCATCGGGCTCACGAGACCCGCTTTTTCCATGGATTCCAGCAGGTTGGCGGCCTTGTTGTAGCCGATGGCCAGGTGGCGCTGCACCAGCGAGATGCTGGCCTTCTGGTTCTTGAGAACCACTTCGACAGCCTTGTCGTACAGGGGATCGGCCTCTCCGCCGACGCCGCCTTCGATGCCCGGCAGCCCGCCGTCCTCGCCATCGACGGTGCCGCCTTCCAGCACGCCCTCGATGTAGTTCGGCTCGCCCTGCGCCTTCAGGTAGGCCACCACGCGGTGCACCTCGTCGTCGCTCACGAAGGCGCCGTGCACGCGCACCGGCAGGCCGGTGCCGCTGGCCATGTACAGCATGTCGCCCATGCCCAATAGCGCCTCGGCGCCCATCTGGTCCAGGATGGTGCGGCTGTCGATCTTGCTGGAGACCTGGAAGGCGATGCGCGTCGGGATGTTGGCCTTGATCAGGCCGGTGATCACGTCCACGCTCGGACGCTGCGTGGCCAGGATCAGGTGGATGCCCGCGGCGCGCGCCTTCTGCGCCAGCCGCGCGATCAGCTCCTCGATCTTCTTGCCCACCACCATCATCAGGTCGGCGAGTTCGTCGATCACCACCACGATGTACGGCAGGCGCTCCAGCGGCTCGGGGCTTTCGGGCGTGAGGCTGAAGGGGTTGTAGAGGAACTCGCCCCTACCCTTGGCCTCGTCGATCTTGTGGTTGTAGCCGGCGAGGTTGCGCACGCCCAGCTTGGACATCAGCTTGTAGCGCCGCTCCATCTCGGCGACGCACCAGGTGAGGCCGTTGGCGGCCTGGCGCATGTCGGTGACCACGGGCGCGAGCAGGTGCGGGATGCCTTCGTAGACCGACATCTCCAGCATCTTGGGGTCGATCATGAGCAGGCGCACGTCGCGCGCCTCGGCCTTGTACAGCAGGCTCAGGATCATCGCGTTGATGCCCACCGACTTGCCCGAGCCCGTCGTGCCGGCCACCAGGACGTGCGGCATCTTGGCGAGGTCGGCCACCACCGGGTTGCCGACGATGTCCTTGCCGAGACCCATGGTGAGCTGCGAGCGGGCCTCGTTGTACGCCTGCGAACCGAGGATCTCCGACAGCTTGATCGACTGCCGCTTGGCGTTGGGCAGTTCCAGCGCCATGTAGTTCTTGCCGGGGATGGTCTCGATCACGCGGATCGACACCAGAGAGAGCGAGCGTGCCAGGTCCTTGGCGAGGTTGACGATCTGCGAGCCCTTCACGCCGGTGGCGGGCTCGATCTCGTAGCGCGTGATCACCGGGCCGGGCGACGCCAGCACCACGCGCACGTCGACGCCGAAGTCCTTGAGCTTCTTCTCGATCAGGCGGGACGTCATCTCCAGCGTCTCGGCGGACACGGTCTCCTGGCGGCCAGCCGCGGCATCCAGCAGGTCCACCTGCGGCAGCTTGCTGTCCGGCATCTCGGAGAACAGCGGCTTCTGGCGCTCCTTCGCGACCCGCTCGCTCTTGGGCGGCTCCGGGATCACGGGCTCGATCAGCACGGGCGTGGGATGGTGCTCCTCGATCTCGACGCGCTCGACCTGCACGGTTTCCTCGCGTTCGCGCGCGGCCCGCTGGCCCAGGGCCAGGTCCTCGGCGATCTCGCGCTTCTCGCGCCGCGATTCGATGAAGGCGTCGATGGCGCCGCCGATGCGCTCGGCCACGTGGCTCCAGGAAAAGCGGAACACGATGGCGGCGGCCAGCACCATCAGGGCGACGGCCACCAGGCCGGAACCGGTGAATCCCAGCCACTTCACCGCCGTCGGACCCACCAGGTAGCCGAGGGCGCCGCCGGCGTGGTCGGGCAGGCGGTCTTCGAACCGGTACAGGCGCGACCACTCCAGGGCGCTGCTCGCCACCAGCAGCAGCGCGAAAGCGGCGAAGAAGGCCCAGCGCGTGTGCAGCCAGCGGTGGCCCTGCGACTCCGCGACGGGGTCGTCACCGCGCATCCAGCGCGCCAGCGAAGCGAGCCAGGTGCGCAGGCCGGCAGCGAAGCACCACCAGGCCGAGT
>SEAY01000182.1 GCA_004144865.1 Comamonadaceae bacterium | reverse complement strand
CGCTTCGCCGCCGCCGAACTGGCGCAGCCGTCGGCGCGCGAGAAGGCGGTGTCGCTGGTGATGGCCGGCGGGCTGATCGGCGCCGTGGTCGGCCCCGCCCTGGCCGCCCGCACGCGCGATCTCGCCGCGGCACCTTTCGCCGGCGCCTACGTGGCGCTGGCGGCGGTCGCGGGGCTCGCCCTGGTCCTCATGGCCTTCCTGCGCTTTCCGGCGGTGGCGGCCAGGGCGAAGGCGGGGGGTGGCCGTTCGGTGGCGCAGCTGCTGCGCCAGCCGGTGTTCCTGGTCGCGGCGCTGGCCGGCGGGTTGGGCTACGGCGTGATGAACCTGCTGATGGCCGCGACCCCGCTGGCCATGCAGCAATGCGGCCTGCCCTTCGCCGACGCCGCCTTCGTGCTGCAGTGGCACGTGATCGGCATGTTCGCGCCGGGCTTCTTCACCGGCCACCTGATCAAGCGTTTCGGCACCTTGCCGGTGATGGGCGTCGGCGTGGCGCTCAACGCGCTGTGCATCGCGATCGCCTTGTCCGGCGTGGAGCTGCACCAGTTCCTGGTGGCGCTGTTCGTGCTCGGCCTGGGCTGGAACTTCCTCTTCACCGGCAGCACCACGCTGGCGCTGACGGCCTATGCGCCGGAAGAGCGCGACCGCGCGCAGGCGGTGCTGAACTTGTTCGTCTTCGGCACGCTGGCGCTCAGTTCGTTCGCCTCCGGCGTGCTGGTGACCACGCAGGGCTGGACGCTGCTGAACCTGGGTTCGCTGCTGCCGGTGGCGGTGGTGGCGACGGGACTGGGCTGGCTGGGACTCAAAAGCGCGCGTCCAGCCACTGCTTGAGCGCCGCGTACACGGGCTCGCTCTCGCGCTCGTTCAGGATCTCGTGCCACAGCCCCGGAAAGCAGTGCGTGGCGACCACTTGCGCGGGGGCGCGCTCGGCGAACTCTCTGCTGCCCGCCGGATCGACCAGGCGGTCGTCGCCCGCGTAGAGCAGCAGGGTCGGCAGCGTCCATTGCGGCGCCGCCGCCCGCACCCGCGCGCCCTCTTCCTGGATGAAGGCGGCCAGCCTGCCGGTGATGCGGTCGTGCACGCGCGGATCCGTGCGGTACGCGGCCACCACGGCGGCGTCGTGCGAGAGATAGGTCGGATCCAGCCCGTTGCCCACCGCGAGGTTGGGGGCGATGCGCGGCACCACCGCCATCAGCATCTTCTGCAGGCCGCTCAGCCGCGTGGCGAGCGCGGGCGAGGACAGCACCAGCGCATCGACGGGCACCGCGTCGCGCACGACGGCGCTCGCGGCGACCAGCCCGCCCATGCTGTGCCCGAGCAGCACCAGCGGCACGCCGGGCTGGCGGCTGCGCGTGCTCTCCACGATGTCGCCCAGGTCGTCGATCAGGCGCGCGGCCTGCGGCAGCCCGCCGCGCACGCCCCCGGAATCGCCGTGGCCATACTGGTCGTAGCTGCGCACCGCGAAGCCCCAGCCGTTGAGGCGCCGCGCGAAGCGGTCGTAGCGGTGGCCGTGTTCGCCGAGCCCGTGCACCACCAGCACGGTGGCGCGCGGCTGCACCTCCTCCGGGAGGTGCCAATCCTGCACCGCGAGGTTGTCGCCATCGCTCGCGGTGAAGGTGGACAGGGTGGAATCGGCGCCGGGCTGGCTCATCGGTGCGTGATGATGGCGCCCCCCCGCCCAGTGTCAATGGCCTGAACGGGGGTGGGGGAAACCCCCCTCAGGGCATCTGCGCCATCACCTCCGCCACCGCCGCCGTCAGCCGCTTGGCATAGGGGACGTGCAGGAATTCGTTGGGGCCGTGCGCGTTGCTGCGCGGGCCGAGAACGCCGCACACCATCATCTGCGCGGTGGGGAAGCCCTCACTCAGCATGTTCATCAGCGGGATCGTGCCGCCTTGGCCGATGTAGCCGACGGGCGCGCCGAAGTGGGCCATGGAGGCGGCGTTGAGCGCCCGCTCGAACCAGGGCGTGGTGGCCGGCGCGTTCCAGCCGGAGGCCGCGCCGCTGCCCTCGAAAGTCACCTTGGCCTGGTAGGGCGCGTTGTCCTCCAGCAGCGTCTTCAGTTCCTGCACCGCCGCGACCGCGTCGACCAGTGGCGGCAGGCGCAGCGAGAGCTTGAAGGCGGTATAGGGCCGCAGCACGTTGCCGGCATCCTGCAGCGCGGGGAAGCCCTCGGCGCCGGTGACGGACAGCGTCGGCGTCCAGGTGCGGTTGACCAGCGCCTGCACCGGGTCGGTGGTGGTGGGCAGCGCGAACGCCGTGGAGCCGCCGCAATCCGCATGCGCCCAGGGGAAGCGCTTGTAGACCTCCTCGCCCAGGATGGCGGCGGTGGCCTTCGCCTGCTCCAGGCGGTCGGCCGGCACCTCGCAGTGGAAGCTTTGCGGCAGCAAGCGCCCGCTCTTGCTGTCCTCCAGCCGGTCCAGCACCTGCCGCATGATGCGGAAGCTCGAAGGCACCAGGCCCGAGGCATCGCCCGAGTGCACACCCTCGGTCAGGATCTGTACCTTGAGCGTGCCGCCGGCCAGCCCGCGCAGCGACGTGGTGAGCCACAGCTGGTCGTAGTTGCCGGCGCCCGAGTCGAGGCAGATCACCAGGCCCACGTCGCCCAGGCGCGGGCGCAGCGCGTTCACGTAGGGCAGCAGGTCGTAGGAGCCCGATTCCTCGCAGGTTTCGATGAGACCCACGATGCGCGGGTGCGGCTTGCCCTGCGCCTTGAGGGCCTGCACGGCAGCGATGCTCGCGTACACCGCATAGCCGTCGTCGGCGCCGCCGCGGCCATACAGCTTGCCGTCCTCGTACTTGGGCGTCCACGGCCCGAGGTCGTTGCGCCAGCCGGTGAACTCCGGCTGCTTGTCCAGGTGGCCGTACATCAGGATGGTCTGCGCTGCGTCCGCCTTCGTGGCCGGAACCTCGAAGAACAGGACCGGCGTGCGGCCTTCCAGCCGCACGATCTCCAGCTTCAGGCCCTCGACCTTCTGCGCCTCCACCCACTGCGCGGCGTTGCGCAGCACCGTGTCGATGTAGCCATGCTGCGACCACTGCGGGTCGAAGCCGGGCGACTTGGCGGGGATGGCGATGTAGTCGGTGAGCTGGCGGACGATGTCGCTGTCCCACTGGCGCGTCACCTGCTCCAGCACGGCGGCGCTGTCGAGCAGGGTGGCGGGCATTTCGCGGTGCAGGGGGGCGTTCATTGGGTAGGGGCTAGAGGTTAGGGCTAGGGGCTGGGGATGAAGAAACTGTACGCGCGCCGCTACGATGAGGCGATGTCGGACAAAAGAATCCATGTCGGCGTCGGCGGTTGGACCTTCGAGCCGTGGCGCAACAACTTCTACCCCAAGGGCCTGCCGCACAAGCAGGAGC
>SEAY01000091.1 GCA_004144865.1 Comamonadaceae bacterium | reverse complement strand
TGCCTGCGGCCTCGCCCGACGCGTACGCCATCGTGCCGCCCGGCGCGCCGCTGCCGCAGGTGATCGCGACGCTGGAGGCGCTGCGCGCCGCGGGCGTGCGGGTGCTGCAGCATGCCGGCGGCGCCGATGGCCCCGGCAGCATGAAGTCGCAATTCAAGAAGGCCGATGCCAGCGGCGCCCGCTTCGCCCTGATCTTCGGCCCCGACGAGGTGGCGCAAGGCCAGGTCGCCGTGAAGGACCTGCGAGCCGGCACCCAGGCGCTTCAGCCCCTGGCTTCCCCGGACGCCTGGGCCGACGCACTAAAACTACAATCCGCGGCTTGACCTGAGCAATAAATGGCACGACACCTCGACCTCGAAGAACAGGAACAGCTTGACGAGCTCAAGCACTTCTGGAACCAGTGGGGCAACCTGATCACCTGGTTGCTGATCGCCGTGTTCGGCTCCTTCGCCGCCTGGAACGGCTGGCAGTACTGGCAGCGCAACCAGGCCGTGAAGGCCTCCGTCCTCCACGAGGAGGTGGAGCGCGCCGCCGCCGGGGGCGACCTCGGCCGGCTCGAGCAGAGCCTGAAGGACATGCGCGACCGGTTCGGCGGCACCACGTATGCCCAGCAGTCCGGCCTGCTGGCCGCGCGGGTGTTCCAGGAGAAGGGCAAGCCGGAGGCCGCGCAGGCGGCGCTCGAGGCGGTGGCCAAGGACGCTTCGGACGAGGGCTACCAGGCCGTCGCGCGCCTGCGCCTGGCGGCGATGCTGGTCGAGGCCGGCAAGCACGACGAAGCCCTGAAGCAGCTGTCGGGCGAGCTGCCCGGCGAATTCGCGGCGCTGGCGGCCGACCGCCGCGGCGACATCCTCAAGCTGCAGGGCAAGAAGGACGAAGCCAAGGCCGAGTACACGCAGGCCTGGAAGGCCTTCGCCCCCGACACCGAATACCGCGCGCTGGTGGAGGTCAAGCTGACCGCCCTGGGCGTCGACGTGCAGGCCCTCAAGGCGCCCGCGGAAAGCGCCAAGTCATGAGCGCCCGTGCCCTGCGCCTGCTGGGGCCGGCGCTGCTGGCCGTGCTGGCCGGCTGCTCCAACCTGCCGCCCTCGTTCCCGCTGATCGGCGCCCGCGCCGAGAAGCCGAAGCCGGCCGAACTGCAGGCCAATCCCAACCTGCTGGCCGTGCGCCAGGCGTGGACCGGCCGCATCGGCACGGTCGATTTCCCGCTGGTGGTGGCCGTCAGCGGCAACGTCGCCGCGCTCGCGGCCAGCGACGGCACCGTCGTCGGCTTCGACGCGACCAGCGGCCGCGAGCAGTGGCGCGGCAGCGCCAAGGCCCCGCTGGCCGCGGGCGTCGGCTTCGACGGCAGCACCGCCGCGGTGGTCACGCGTGGCAACGAACTGGTCGCCTTCAACAGCGGCCGGGAAATCTGGCGCCAGAAGCTGGGCGCGCTGACGTACACGGCCCCGCTGGTGGCCGGCGCGCGCGTCTTCGTGCTGGGCGGCGACCGCTCGGTGACGGCCTTCGACGGCGGCACCGGCCGCCGCCTGTGGAACCAGCAGCGCACCACCGATCCGCTGGTGCTGCGCCAGTCCGGCGTGATCCTCGCAGTGGGCGACACGCTGGTCGTGGGGCAGGCCGGGCGCCTGGCCGGGCTCAACCCGTTGAACGGCACCGTCCGCTGGGAGGCGCCCATCGCCACCGCGCGCGGCATCAACGAGGTCGAGCGCCTGGTGGACCTCGTCGGCGGCGTCAGCCGCATGGGCGATTCGGTCTGCGCGCGGGCCTTCCAGGCCGCCGTCGGATGCGTCGACACCGCCGCCGGCCGCGTCACCTGGACCCAGCGCGCGAACGGCTCCGAGGGCGTGCACGGCGACGGCAGCCACGTGTTCGGCACCGAGTCCGACAGCCGCGTCGTCGCCTGGCGCCGTGACAACGGCCAGCGTGCCTGGACCACCGACCGCCTGCTGCACCGCGGCCTGGGCACCCCGCTCGCCCTCGGCCGCTCGGTCGTGGCCGGCGACGACTACGGCTACGTGCACCTGCTGTCGCGCGAGGACGGCTCGCTGCTCACGCGCCTTTCCACCGACGGCTCCGCCATCGCGGCAGCCCCCGTGGCGGCGGGCAGCACGCTGGTGGTCGTCACCCGCAACGGCGGCGTGTTCGGCTACGCGCCCCAGTAAGCAAAGAAGGATTCCATGAAGCCGGTGATGGCCCTGGTGGGCCGCCCCAACGTCGGGAAGTCGACGCTGTTCAACCGGCTGACCAAGTCGCGCGACGCCATCGTGGCCGATTTCGCGGGCCTCACCCGCGATCGCCACTACGGCAACGCCCGCCACGGCCGCTACGAGTTCATCGTCATCGACACCGGCGGCTTCGAGCCGACGGCGGAGAGCGGCATCTACAAGGAGATGGCCAAGCAGACGAAGCAGGCCGTCGCCGAGGCCGACGTGGTGGTGTTCGTCGTCGATGCGCGCGCGGGCCTGTCCGCGCAGGACCACGACATCGCCAACTACCTGCGCAAGCTGGGCAAGCCCACCGTGCTGGCGGGCAACAAGGCCGAGGGCATGCTGGAGGGCGTGCAGCTGGCCGAGTTCTACGAGCTCGGGCTGGGCGAGATCCACGCGGTGTCCGCCGCGCACGGGCAGGGCATCCGCAGCCTGGTCGACGCCGCCTTCGATCCGCTGAACCTGCCGGAGGAGGACGAGTCCGCCGGGGAGCAGCAAAGCGGCATCATCAAGCTGGCGGTGGCCGGCCGCCCCAACGTCGGCAAGTCGACGTTGATCAACGCCTGGCTGGGCGAAGAGCGCCTGGTGGCCTTCGACCTGCCGGGCACCACGCGCGACGCGATTTCGGTGCCCTTCGAGCGCAACGGCCAGAAGTTCGAGCTGATCGACACGGCAGGCCTGCGCCGCAAGGGCAAGGTCTTCGAGGCGATCGAGAAGTTCTCGGTGGTGAAGACGCTGCAGGCCATCGAATCGGCCAACGTGGTGCTGCTGCTGCTGGACGCCACCCAGGGCGTGACCGACCAGGACGCGCACATCGCCGGCTACATCCTGGAGAGCGGGCGCGCGGTGGTGCTCGCCATCAACAAGTGGGACGCGATCGACGACTACCACCGCGAGCTGGTGCGGCGCCAGATCGAGCAGCGCCTGCCCTTCCTGAAGTTCGCCGAGCTGCACTTCATCTCCGCCATCAAGCGCCAGGGCCTGGGCCCGCTGTGGGGTTCCGTCGCCCAGGCCCACAAGGCCGCGATGACCAAGATGTCCACGCCGGTGCTCACCCGGCTGCTGCTGGAGGCGGTGCAGTTCCAGGCGCCCAAGCGCGCGGGCATGTTCCGGCCCAAGCTGCGTTACGCGCACCAGGGCGGCATGAACCCGCCGGTGATCGTGGTGCACGGCAACTCGCTGGAACACGTGACCGACGCCTACAAGCGCTTCCTGGAAGGGCGCTTCCGCAAGGAATTCAACCTGGTCGGGACGCCGCTGCGCATCGAGCTGCGCACTTCCAAGAATCCGTACGCGGACAAGGAATAGGCCGGCGGCCCGCGCCGGCCGCCCGCCGGTCTTGAAATCGCCCCGAACGGCGGCAGATGAGTCGTCAGTCATTACCCGCCGTCCGGCCTTGCTGTGGTAATG
The DNA here is from genome assembly GCA_004144865.1 of Comamonadaceae bacterium. Classification (GTDB taxonomy): domain Bacteria; phylum Pseudomonadota; class Gammaproteobacteria; order Burkholderiales; family Burkholderiaceae_C; genus Ramlibacter. Next base: position 11,570 of record SEAY01000091.1, on the reverse strand, counting down.
TGCAACTTCCAACAACGCCGGAACACGGAGAATATCGTGAGCAACAAAGGGCAGCTTCTACAAGACCCCTTCCTGAACACCCTGCGCCGCGAGCACGTGCCGGTGTCGATCTACCTGGTCAACGGGATCAAGCTGCAGGGGCAGATCGAGTCGTTCGACCAGTACGTCGTCCTCCTGCGCAACACGGTGACGCAGATGGTCTACAAGCACGCCATCTCGACGATCGTGCCCGGCCGCGCCGTCAACTTCTCGGCGGCGGAGCCCGGCGAGGGCGCCCCCACCTGAAGCCGCCGCTCCACCGGCCCGCTCCCGCGGGCCTGTCCCGCCGTCCCTCCTGGTTGCCGGTTTGACCGCATCTCCTGACCGCCCAGCCGCCGCCACCATCCTGGTGGGGGTGGACCTGGGCCTTCCCCACTTCGACGCCGAGCTCGAGGAACTGGGCCAGCTGGCCCAGACCGCGGGCATGGAGCCGGTCGCCCGCGTCGCCTGCAAGCGCAAGGCGCCGGACGCCGCGCTGTTCGTCGGCCGGGGCAAGGCCGACGAGATCAAGCAGCTGGCCGAGGAAACGGGCGCCAGCGAGATCCTGTTCGACCAGGCGCTGAGCCCGGCGCAGCAGCGCAACCTCGAGCGGCACACCGGCCTGCCGGTGAACGACCGCACGCTGCTGATCCTGGAGATTTTCGCCCAGCGCGCCCGCAGCCACGAGGGCAAGCTGCAGGTAGAGCTCGCCCGCCTGCAGTACCTGAGCACGCGGCTGGTGCGGCGCTGGTCCCACCTGGAGCGTCAGACCGGTGGCGCGGGCGTGCGCGGCGGCCCGGGCGAGAAGCAGATCGAACTCGACCGCCGCATGATCGACGACTCGATCAAGCTCACCCGCGAGCGGCTGGTGAAGGTGAAGCGCCAGCGCGCCACCCAGCGGCGGCAGCGCGAGCGGCGCGAGACCTTCAACATTTCCATCGTCGGCTACACCAACGCCGGCAAGTCGACGCTGTTCAACGCGCTGGTCAAAGCCCGCGCGTATGCGGCCGACCAGCTGTTCGCGACCCTGGACACCACCACCCGCCAGCTCTACCTGCGGGACGAGGAGGGCGCCGCCGCCGGCCGCTCCGTCTCGCTCTCGGATACGGTCGGGTTCATCCGCGACCTGCCGCACGGCCTGATCGATGCCTTCCAGGCCACCCTGCAGGAGGCCGCGGATGCGGACCTGCTGCTGCACGTGGTCGATGCGTCCAATCCCCACCATCCCGAGCAGATCGAGGAAGTCCAGCGCGTGCTGCTGGAGATCGGCGCGGCCGAGGTGCCGCAGCTCCTGGTGTTCAACAAGATCGACGCGCTCGAGGCCGCCCAGCGCCCGCGTGCCGCCGTGGACCATTTCGAACTGGAGGGCGTGCAGGTGCCCCGGGTCTTCGCGAGCAGCCGCACGGGCGAGGGCCTGCCGGAACTGCGCCGCGAACTGGCCCGCATCGCGGCCGCGCCGGCACGGCCGGCCGACGCCGTCCATCCAACCTCATCCTGACGCCGGCCGATTGGGCACAATGCGGCTGCTGACCAAGAGAGACCAGAACGAATGAACCTTCCTTCCCCCAGCCTGACCCTTGCCGGGCTGAGAGGCCGCATCCGGGGCATGTTCAACCTCAACGATCCCCGCTGGGGACGCGGCGACGACAAGAACGAAGGCCAGCGCCCCGAAGGCAACAAGGGAGGGCCGAACCAGGGCCCGCCCGACCTCGACGAGCTCTGGCGCGACTTCAACCGCAAGCTCGGTGGCCTGTTCGGCGGCCGGCGTGGCGGGGGCGGCTTCGGCGGCAATGGGGGCGGCAACGGCGGCGGCTTCCAGCCCGACATGAAGAGCGCGGGCGTGGGCGCCGGCCTGATCGCCATCGTGGTGGTGATCATCTGGTTCGGCACCGGCTTCTTCATCGTGCAGGAAGGCCAGCAGGCCGTGATCACGCGCTTCGGGCGCTACCACTCCACGGTGGGCGCCGGCTTCAACTGGCGCCTGCCGTACCCGATCGAGCGGCACGAGACCGTGCAGGTGACCCAGATCCGCTCGGTGGACGTCGGCCGCGACACCGTGGTGCGCGCCACCGGGCTGAAGGAATCGGCGATGCTCACGCAGGACGAGAACATCGTCGAGATCAAGTTCGCCGTCCAGTACCGCCTCAACGATGCCCGCGCCTGGCTGTTCAACAGCAAGAACCCGCAGGAGTCGGTGGTGCAGGCCGCCGAGACGGCGGTGCGCGACGTGGTCGGCAAGATGCGCATGGATTCCGCGCTGGCCGAGGAACGCGACCAGATCGCGCCGCGCGTGCGCACGCTGATGCAGCAGATCCTGGACCGCTACGGCATCGGCGTCGAAGTGGTGGGCATCAACCTGCAGCAAGGCGGCGTGCGCCCGCCCGAGCAGGTGCAGGCTGCCTTCGACGACGTGCTGCGCGCCGGCCAGGAACGCGAGCGCGCGAAGAACGAGGCGCAGGCCTATGCCAACGACGTGATCCCGCGCGCGGTCGGCGCCGCGTCGCGCCTGGGCGAGGAAGCCCAGGGCTACAAGGCGCGCATCGTCGCGCAGGCCGACGGCGATGCCCAACGCTTCCGCCTGCTGCTGGCCGAGTACCAGCGGGCGCCGCAGGTGACGCGCGACCGGCTGTACCTGGAGAGCATGCAGCAGATCTACGGCAACGTGACCAAGGTCCTGGTGGAGTCGCGCCAGGGCGGCAACATGCTGTTCATGCCGCTCGACCGCATCCTGCAGCAGGTCTCGCAGGGCGGCGCCGCGGCGACGCCGGCCGACCCCGGGGCGGCTGCGGCTCCGGCGGTGCCGGTGCCCACGCCGGGCACGAGCGACGCCCGCGCCCGAGACCCCAACAATGCCCGCGGCCGCGAGAGGGAGACCCGGTAAATGCCCCGCATCGGTTTCATCGTCACATCGCTGCTGGTCGGCCTGGCCCTCCTCAGCTCCATGCTGTTCGTGGTCGACCAGCGCCAGTTCGGCGTGGTCTACGCCCTCGGCCAGATCAAGGAAGTCATCACCGAGCCCGGCTTGAAGTTCAAGCTGCCGCCGCCGTTCCAGAACGTCAGCTACATCGACAAGCGCCTGCTGATGCTCGACAGCGTCGATGCCGAACCCATGCTCACGCTGGAGAAGCAGCGCGTGGTGATCGACTGGTACGTGCGCTGGCGCATCACCGACCCGCTGCAGTACATCCGCAACGTCGGCCTCGACGAGGGCGCCGGCGCCAACCAGCTCAATCGGGTGGTGCGCAACGCGTTCCAGGAGGAAATCAACCGGCGCGCGGTGCGCGAGCTGCTCTCCACCGGCCGCGAGAACATGATGGCCGACGTGCAGCGCGAGGTGACCGAAGTGGTCAAGGGCGCCAAGCCGTGGGGCATCGACATCATCGACGTGCGCATCACGCGCGTGGACTACGTCGAGGCGATCACCGAATCCGTCTACCGCCGCATGGAGGCCGAGCGCAAGCGGGTGGCCAACGAGCTGCGCTCCACCGGCGCGGCCGAGGGCGAGAAGATCCGTGCCGACGCCGACCGCCAGCGCGAGGTGACCATCGCCAATGCCTACCGCGACGCCCAGAAGATCAAGGGCGAGGGCGATGCCCAGGCCGCGGCGCTGTATGGCGAGGCCTTCGGCCGCGACCCGCAGTTCGCGCAGTTCTACCGCAGCCTCGAGGCGTACAAGAACAGCTTCAACAAGAAGAGCGACGTCGTGGTCGTGGACCCGGCGGGCGTGGAGTTCTTCCGCACCTACCGCAACGGGCTGTCCGGCAGCGCCGCCGGCGCGCCGGCGGCGGGGGCGGCTCCGCGCCGGTAAGGGACTTGGACAGCGACGTCCTCTGGTCGGCGCTGGCGCTGATGCTGGTGTTCGAAGGGCTCTTCCCCTTCCTCGCGCCGGGCGGCTGGCGCCAGACCTTCCTGAAGCTGCTGCAGCTGCGCGACGGGCAGCTGCGCTTCTTCGGCCTGACGAGCATCCTGCTCGGGCTGGGGTGGCTGTGGTTCCTGCACTGAGGCGCTGACGGCTCGTCGGGGTTCGGCGTCGCGCTCACCCCGACCTACGACTACGGCCGACCCGTGTAGGTCGGCGGTGAGCGCGAAGCCGAACCCCGACGCCACGCGCCCGGCATCGCACCCCCAAGGTCATCCGTGCCGCGCACCCCGGTAGAATCCCATTTTTAACAGCCCCCGCTTCCCCATGTCCGCCTGGGTCCTGCCGGATCACATCGCCGATGTGTTGCCTTCCGAGGCCCGGCACATCGAAGAACTGCGCCGCGAATTGCTGGACACCGCCCGTGGCTATGGCTACGAGCTGGTGATGCCGCCGCTGCTGGAGCACCTCGAGTCGCTGCTCACCGGTACCGGCGAGGCGCTGGGGCTGCAAACCTTCAAGCTGGTCGACCAGCTCTCGGGCCGGTCGCTCGGCGTGCGCGCCGACACCACGCCGCAGGTCGCCCGCATCGACGCCCACCTTCTGAACCGCCAGGGCGTCACGCGCCTGTGCTACTGCGGCCCCGTGCTCCACACGCGCCCCGACCGCCCGCACGCCTCGCGCGAGCCGTTGCAGTTCGGCGCAGAGATCTACGGCCACGCCGGCCTCGAGGCCGACCTCGAGGTCCTGTTGCTCGCCCTCGACTGCCTGAAGGCGACGAAGGTCGACCCGCTTACGGTGGACATGGCCGACGCACGCATCGTGCGTTCGCTGCTCGCAGGCGTCGCCGCGGCGCCCGGCGTGCTGGAACAGGTCCACGCCGCGCTGGCCACCAAGGATGCGACCGAACTGAGGGCCCTGACCCGCGAGTTCCCCGCGGCCACGCGCGAAGGCCTGCTGGCCCTCGTGGGCCTGTACGGCGATGCCAAGGTGCTGGACGAGGCCGCCCGCGCGTTGCCCGATTCGCCGCTCGTGCAGCAGGCGCTGCAGCACCTGCGCTGGCTGGGCAGCCACGTCGAAGGCGCGCGCATCAGCTACGACCTGGCCGACCTGCGCGGCTACGCGTACTACAGCGGCGTGCGCTTCGGCATCTACACGCCGGGCGCGAGCGCCGCGCTGGTGCGCGGCGGCCGCTACGACGAAGTCGGCGCCGTGTTCGGCCGCAACCGGCCCGCCGTGGGCTTCAGCCTCGACGTGAAGGAGCTCGTGGGCGTGGCCGCGAAGCGCCCGCTCAAGGCCGCCATCCGCGCGCCGTTCGATGCCGGCCCCGAAGCGGCCGGCCTGCGTGCGGCCATCGCGTCGCTGCGCCGCGAAGGCGAGACCGTGGTCTGCATCCTGCCGGGCCACGAGAGCGAGGTGGACGAGTTCCAGTGCGACCGCGAGCTGGTGCACACCGCGGGCCGCTGGATCGTGCGCGCCCTCTGATCCCCAACATCCTTTTTCCGAAGAGCGAAGTCATGACGAAGACGAAGGGCCGCAACGTGGTCGTGGTCGGCACCCAGTGGGGCGACGAAGGCAAGGGCAAGCTGGTCGACTGGCTGACCGAGATGGCGCAGGGCGTGGTGCGCTTCCAGGGCGGCCACAACGCCGGCCACACGCTGGTGATCAACGGCGTGAAGACCGCGCTGCACCTCATCCCCAGCGGGATCATGCGTCCGGGCGTGAAGTGCTACATCGGCAACGGCGTGGTGCTGTCCGCGGCCAAGCTGCTGGAAGAGATCGAGGGCCTCGAGAAGGCCGGCGTGGAAGTGCGTTCGCGCCTGCGCATCAGCGAGGCCTGCCCGCTGATCCTGCCGTTCCACGCGGCGCTGGACATCGCCCGCGAAGCCCGGCGCGAGCAGGGCGGCACCGAGAAGATCGGCACCACCGGCCGCGGCATCGGCCCGGCCTACGAGGACAAGATCGCCCGCCGCGCGCTGCGGGTGCAGGACCTCAAGCACCCCGAGCGCTTCGCCGAGAAGCTCAAGGAACTGCTGGACCTGCACAACTTCGTGCTGGTGAACTACCTGAAGGCGCAGCCGCTGGACTACCAGCAGGTGCTCGACGAAGCCCTGCGCCACGGCGAGATCCTGCGCCCGATGATGGCCGACGTCTCGCGCGAGCTGAACGAGGCGCACCTGCACGGCGACAACCTGCTGTTCGAGGGCGCACAGGGCACGCTGCTGGACGTGGACCACGGCACCTATCCCTACGTGACCTCCAGCAACTGCGTGGCCGGCAACGCCGCCGCGGGCGCGGGCGTGGGCCCGGGCATGCTGCACTACATCCTGGGCATCACCAAGGCGTACTGCACCCGCGTGGGCGGCGGGCCGTTCCCGACCGAGCTGGACTGGCAGACGCCCGGCACCGTGGGCTACCACCTGTCCACCGTGGGCGCCGAGAAGGGCGTGACCACCGGGCGCTCGCGCCGCTGCGGCTGGTTCGACGCCGCGCTGCTCAAGCGCAGCGCCCAGGTCAACGGGCTGACGGGCCTGTGCATCACCAAGCTCGACGTGCTCGACGGCCTGAAGGAACTCCAGCTGTGCACCGGCTACGAGCTGGACGGCGAGCACACCGACATCCTGCCGCTGGGCGCCGACGAGATCGCGCGCTGCAAGCCGGTGTACGAGACGATGGAAGGCTGGAGCGAGTCGACCGTAGGCGTGACCGATTACGACAAGCTGCCGGTGAACGCGCGGCTGTACCTGCAGCGCATCGAGCACGTCACGGGCGTGCCGGTCGATATCATCTCCACCAGTCCCGATCGCGACCACACGATCATGATGCGCCACCCCTATCTCGCCTAAGCAGAGGAACACGAACGATGTTGACGGAAGACGGCAAGCACCTGTACGTCAGTTACGACGAGTACCACAACCTCTGCGAGAAGCTGGCGATCAAGATCCACCAGTCCGGCTGGGAGTTCGACACCATCCTGTGCCTGGCGCGCGGCGGCATGCGCCCCGGCGACATCCTCTCGCGCATCTTCGACAAGCCGCTGGCGATCATGTCGACGAGCTCGTACCGCGCCGAGGCCGGCACGGTGCAGGGCCACCTGGACATCGCGCACTACATCACCACGCCCCGGGGGGAGATCGCGGGCAAGGTGCTGCTGGTGGACGATCTCGCGGATTCGGGGCTGACGCTGCAGAAGGTCATCGAGATGCTGCGCGCCAAGTACAAGTCGGTCACCGAGCTGCGCACGGCGGTGCTGTGGACCAAGGGGCTGTCCAAGTTCCAGTCGGATTACTCGGTGGAGTACCTGCCGACGAATCCCTGGATCCACCAGCCGTTCGAGACGTACGACACGATGCGTCCGGAGAAGCTGATGGAGAAGTGGAAGGTCTAGGCCGTCATCCCCGCGCAGGCGGGGACCCAGGGCTTCCGAAAGCGGCGCATTGCGCCGCTTTTCTCTTGGAACGCCCTGGATTCCCGCCTTCGCGGGAATGACGCCGGCGCGCGGGGTAGCATCCCATCATGAGCAAGCCGGTCACCGACCTCATCCACCACCCCTACCAACCGCCCGCCGGCTTCAGCGCCCCGCAGCCGGGCGTCTTCAAGGCCTCCACGGTCATCTTTCCCAGCGTCGCCGCCATGCGCGCGCGCGACTGGCGGCACAAGAACGGCTACACCTACGGACTGCACGGGACGCCCACCACCTTCCTGCTCGAAGAGCGCATCGCCGCGCTCGAAGGCGGGCTGCAGTGCATCCTGGTGCCCAGCGGCCTGGCGGCGATCGCCAACGTCGGCATGGCGGTGCTGCGCGCGGGCGACGAGGTGCTGCTGCCGGACAACGTGTACGGCCCGAGCCGGGCGCTCGCGGACGGCGAGTTCCGCCACTGGGGCATCACGCACCAGCTGTACGACCCCTTGAAGCCCGCGGACCTCGAAGCGCGCATCGGAACCAAGACGAAGCTGGTGTGGGTGGAAGCGCCGGGCTCCGTCACCATGGAGTTCCCCGACTTGGTGGAGCTGGTGCGGATCTGCCGGCGCAAGGGCGTGCTCTGCGCGCTGGACAACACCTGGGGCGCGGGGCTGGCCTTCCGCGCGTTCGAGCTCGACGCGCAAGGGCTGGGCGTCGACATCTCCGTGCATGCGCTCACCAAGTACCCGAGCGGCGGTGGCGACGTCCTCATGGGCAGCATCGTCACGCGCGACGAGAAGCTGCACCAGCAGCTGAAGCTCACGCACATGCGCGTGGGCTGGGGCGTGGGCGGCAACGACGCCGAGGCCGTGCTGCGCTCGCTGCCCAGCCTGGAGTTGCGCTACCGCGCCCACGACGCGGCCGCGCGCCGGCTGGCGCAATGGTGCGCGCAGCGCGACGAGATCGTGCAGGTGCTGCATCCGGCGCTGCCCGGCGCTCCCGGCCATGAAGACTGGAAGGCCCTGTGCGGCGAAGACGGGCTGGCGGCCGGCCTGTTCTCCGTCGTCTTCGACGAGCGCTTCACGTCGGCGCAGGTGGACGCCTTCTGCGACGCGCTGGCGCTGTTCAAGCTCGGCTACTCCTGGGGCGGGCCCATGAGCCTGGTCGTGCCCTACGACATCCCGTCCATGCGCAGTGCGCAGCTGGGCACCTGGAAGCACAAGGGCGTGCTGGTGCGTTTCTCCGTCGGGCTGGAGGACGTGGAGGACCTGCAGCGGGACCTCGCGCAGGCGATGGAGGCGCTGCACCGCCCCGGGTGATCCCGTATGGGCCGGGCGGCCCGGCGCGGCTACCCTGCGGCAAGGGACCCTGCCGCATGAACGATTCGACCGCCCATTCCGAGACCACGGAGACCATCGGGACCACCGAAGGCACCGTCACGAAAGCCCCCGGGCCCGTGCCGCAGGTGCGGCAGGTCGGCCTGGCGGCGCCTTTCCGTTGGCTGGCGCGCGGGGCGCGCGACGTGGGTGCGAATCCCGGCATCGCGCTGTTCTACGGGCTGTGCTTCTGGGCGATGGCGGCGCTGCTGGGCGTGGTGTTCCGCAACCGGCCCGAATACACGATGACGCTGGTGTCCGGCTGCGTGCTGGTCGGGCCCTTCCTGGCCATGGGTCTCTACGAGGTGAGCCGCCGCCGCGAGCAGGGCGAGCCGGCCAGCCTGGGCGCCTCGCTCACCTGCTGGGACCGGCACCTGGGCAGCATGGGCATGCTGGTGCTCGTGCTGACGGTGCTGGAGCTGATCTGGGGCCGCGCCTCGCTGGTGGTCTTCGCGGTCTTCTTCGACACCGGCATGCCGTCCACCGCCAGCGTGCTGCAGGCCGTCTTCAACCCGCGCAACTGGCAGTTCCTGGGCGTCTACCTGGTGGTGGGCGGCGTGTTCGCGGCGGTGGTGTTCTGCACCACCGTCGTTTCGATCCCGATGATCCTGGACCGCGACCTGGACGCGATCACCGCCGGCCTCACCAGCTTCCGCGTGGTGCTGGAGAACACCGCCACGCTGCTGCTGTGGGGCGCGATCGTGGTGGCGCTGACGCTGCTGGCGCTGTGGCCGTGGGCGCTGGGCATCCTCGTGGTCGGGCCGTGGCTGGGGCACGCTACCTGGCATGCCTACCGCGATACGGTCGCCTGGGATTCGTAGGCTATTGCGCCACCAGCTCCCGCGCCAGCTCCGCCATCGCCTCCGGCGACCGGTCGCGCGGAGCGATGGCCTGTGCGTCTGCAAAACCCTGGAAATTCCGCCGGGTCGACGACGCATAACCGGGGTCGTAGTGCTTCAGCAGCAGCTCGCGCACGACGGGCTCGATCTGCCCGGCGCGCACCTGCGCCTGCCATGCCTGCACCTGCTCGCGCCCGCGCAACTGCACCAGCGCATCCAGCCGCTGGCAGAAGAATTCCGGCTCGCGGCTGAAGAAGGCGTAGTCCTCCAGCAGCAGCTGCACGCGTTCGTCGTCCGAGAGGTCCAGGCGCAGGCAAGGGCTGCCGCGCATGGCGGCGATCAGCGACTCCGGCACGGCCACGTTGCCCACCTTCTTGCTTTCGCTCTCCACGTAAACGGGCCGCGCGGGATCGAAGCTGCGCAGCTTCTCCCACACCAGCGTGTCGAAGCGCTTTTGCGTCGGCTGCGGCTGCCCGGGGATCAGCCCCAGCACGGAGCTGCGGTGGCTGGCCAGCCCCTCGAGGTCCAGCACCTGCGCGCCGGCCGCTTCCAGGGCTTGCAGCAGGCGCGTCTTGCCCGAGCCCGTCGGGCCGCACACCACGCGGTACTGCAGCCGCTGCGCGAGGGCCGGCAGTTCCGCCAGCACGGCCGCGCGAAAGGCCTTGTAGCCGCCCTCGACGATGTGCACCGTGAAGCCGATCTGCCCCAGCACCAGCGACAGCGATCCGCTGCGCTGGCCGCCGCGCCAGCAGTACACCAGGGGCTTCCAGCCCTTGGGCTTGTCCATCACCTCGCGTGCGATGTGGCGCGAGATGTTCGCCGCCACCAGCGAGGCGCCCCGCTTGCGCGCCTCGAACGGGTTGACCTGCTTGTAGAGCGTGCCGACTTCGTGGCGCTGGGCGTCGTCCAGCGAAGGCCAGTTGATCGCGCCGGGCAGGCGGTCTTCCGCGTATTCGGACTCGCTGCGCGCATCGATCACCGCGTCGAAGTCCGCCAGCCGCGCGATCGCATCGGCGGCCGGGATGGGGCGCACGCTCATTTCAGGAGCTTCTTCAATTCCGCCCAGACGTTGTCCAGCATCACCGGATGCGCTTCCTCCGTCGGGTGGATCCGGTCCCGCTGGAACAGCTTCAGCGCGTCGGGGCCGTCGGCGACTCCCTTGAGGAAGAAGGGCACGACAGCGGCCTTGTGCTGCCTGGCCACCTTCTGGAACAGGCCCGAGAAGCGGTTGGCGTAGTCGCTGCCGTAGTTGGGCGGCACCTGCATGCCCACCAGCAGCACGCGGGCGCCCGCCTTCTGCGCGGCCTGCGTCATGTGCGAGAGGTTGTCCTCCGTCATCGCCAGCGGCAGCCCGCGCAGGGCGTCGTTGCCGCCCAGCTCGACGACCACGTGGGTCGGCTGGTGCTGCTTCAGCAGGGCAGGCAGGCGCGAGCGCCCGCCGGAGGTGGTGTCGCCGCTGATGCTGGCGTTGACCACCTTGCCGGCGATCTTCTCGCGGGCCAGGCGCTGCTCCAGCAGGGCCACCCAGCCGCTGCCCCGCTTCAGGCCATACTCGGCACTCAGCGAATCGCCCACGACCAGGATCACCGGCGCGCGGCCGGCGGCCGGCGCCGCGGCGGCATAACAGAGGGCTAAGCCTCCCGCGATAAAGTGTCGCCGCGTCCAACCAGCCAAGCGCATGTCAGAACCCATCATCTCCGTCGAACACATCTACAAGTCCGTCACCGATTCCACGGGGACGCTCGACATTCTCCGCGATATCGATTTCTCCCTGGCGCCCAGGGAAACCGCCGCCATCGTGGGGGCGTCCGGCTCCGGCAAGAGCACGCTGCTGTCCATCATCGCGGGCCTGGACACGCCCACCCGCGGCACGGTGCGGCTGGCCGGGCAGGACCTGTTCGCCCTGGACGAGGATGCCCGCGCCGAGCTGCGTGCCCGGAAGGTGGGGTTCGTGTTCCAGAGTTTCCAGCTCCTGGGCAACCTGACGGCGCTGGAAAACGTGATGCTGCCGCTGGAGCTGGCGGGCTCGCGCGACGCCCGCAAGGCGGCCACCGAGATGCTGGGGCGGGTGGGAC